>JAIRNA010000020.1 GCA_031258305.1 Treponema sp.
TAGATGGCTTTGAGTATCTCCTTGCAATCGCCGAGGATAACACTCCGAGGATGGGACTGCATACGAGCTAAATCAGTGGCGATACGCTCGATGTTCCATCGTCTAATGACATCAAGCACGCAATACGCAAAATAAGAGCCTTTTTTCAGTTGCTCGGTACGTCTTATATTATTCTTAGGGAGCAAAGCGCGGGTTGAAATCACCAAGACTTCTATTTTTTTATAATATTCGTTCATCCTCTTGTTGATGAACACCGGGCTGATGTAATCTGTTGGGGGATTCGCAAAAGAGAGAATGGACGAAACTAATTGAAAGAAGGTCTTTATATCAAATTCTTCCTGAAAGGCGAGCTTGTCCATTTTCACTCGCTCGGCGTAACTTTGGACAATGGGCATAGAAGGGCTGAACGATACGTCTTCTGTATCAGATACCGTTTCTACACGGTGTTTAGGAATCGTTTTAGCGGCGTTTTGTTTCGTGTTACCCGCGTCTCGATTAGACTGTTTCTCAACGCCCACTTCGCCGCCCAAAACTTTCGCCATACGTTTGGCTTCTTCATGGTTGACGGGACCGAGCCTGTTTCTCACACGCTCCAATTCACCATGTTCATAGATTGCTTTTGCCATTTTTCTCCTGTCTTATTTTGTAGTGTTGTACAAAAGGAATAATGGAAGGATTTATTGCTTGTCATACCTTTTTCAACACAACCTTATTTTTCTACACTCTTAAATACAACTTTTCGCCCAGGCCCCACAGCTTATGAACAGGCGCCTGTTCGCCATCGGCTGTTATTAACATGCCGTTGTAATAGCCAAGTAAAATGTTGTACTCGACATTGGTAAGAATCAAGTTAATCTCATTACGGACCATCTCTTTCGGGGTGAATACCAAGTCGACCATACCCTCCATATCTTGGATGACCCAGTCGGCTTCGAGCCCATTCGGCTGGGTGATACGCACCGGCGGTAGATGCGTTAGCCGTCCCTCCTTCCAGAGCCCGTTCTCGTTGTTTTTGAAGGCGCCCTTTGCCTGGTTTTCCGCAATGCTAAAACCGAATAGAACGCCTCTATGAAAACCAACACCGCTACACAATGTTTTCCGCATTTTGTAAGGGTAATAGCCTTTGTTATCACAGAAAATGCCGGCCGTTCTAGCGCTACTGAAAGATATATGCCTCCCCCCGAAAACCATATCGCCTCTGACAGGACAAAGCAATTTGTAGGCATACATATTTCTTTCTTCTGAAAATAATAAATTCACCGCCATAGGATCAAGTGTTTCCTCATTAGCCTCATATTCCAAGTGCGCGGTAAAAGACGGACGCCTCCGAGTCGCCTCAATGTCAAGGTCAATCTTTATGGTGTCCGCATCCAGCCAGTCATGTATACGGAAGAAAAAACCATAAGAACGGCTGTCAATGGAGGCATTGGAAAGGGTTTGAGGAAGCCTCCAACCGCTAAACGGCAGAATCTTCTTAAACCAAAGCTTCTCCCCGCTTTCCTTGTCAAAAAGGCACGCCTGCGCCCAACGGAAGCATTTGATGTTACTCAACAAGGCGGTGAAACAGAACCGTTCATCTTGAATAATAAAAGATTGCCATTCTTTGATACGACTATCCTTCAATACCTTGGGATACGGTTTTCCAAAAGGGCGTCTTATATCGAGGAGGTCAATCTTCTCAAACGAATGTTTCCACGTACCTGCTATGGGCTTCCCATCCTCTATGGGACGTACCTGCGGCAACTGTATTTCTCTGTTATACAAATCTTTTCTAGTTTATATCAATTATCCAAAAATGTCTATACTCAATTTATCGGTCGTCCAGATGTATTGTCTGGCAAAACCTGAACCGTAGCCTGCCGCTCAACAGCCGTATATTTCCTATTTAGGTTTCTCCTACCGATAACCTTTCTCTATTTCTCCCAGTAACGGAAAAATATCCGCAGAACGCCAGGAAGAGCTTTCATTTTTGACAAAAAGCTTCTTCCGGCAAGCAATTCCACGATAGAATGTATACCTGCGTAGACTTTTTCCGAATATGGTTGCCACCATAGGTTGCGTTTGACCGCAGGCAAGAAGTCGTCCACAACAACTTGGGCCTTGAGCATCTCGCGGAAGCCCGCTTCACCATGGGTTCTGCCTATCCCGGAATCGCCGAAACCGCCCCAGGGCGTTTCTGCAAGTCCATGGGACATCAGGTGGTCGTTGACCATCATCGCGCCTGCATTCACACGCGCCGCAAGCGCACACGCCGCCCGTCTGTTTCTCGACCACACTGAGCCAGTCAAGCCATAGGCGGACGAATTGGCAATGCGGAGCGCCTCCTCGTCGTCATTCACCGGCATAACGGCAATTACTGGACCGAAAATTTCCTCCCGCATAACAGGCATATCATCTGTTACGTCCGTTAAAATAATTGCCGACAAAAAATTGCCGCTTTCGGAAGATTGACTCTTTACCGCGATTTTCGCTCCTTTCGCAAGGCAGGCGTCAATTTGTCTTTGAACCGACTGCTTCTGCTTAAGTGTGGCCATAGGACCCATATCAACGCCTTCGCGTAGATTTTCCGTTAAGCGGCTCAATTTTTCCAAGAACGGGGCGAATACGGCGCGGTGAACCAATACCCGCTGAATTCCACCGCAGGACTGCCCCGCATTGGAAAAACCCGCCCAGATAACGCCAGCGGCCGCACGGTCGAGGTCAGCGTCAGCACGCACGATAGCCGCGTCAGCCCCGCCGAGTTCTAGCACGAGTGGAAGGAGGCGCGGCGCGGCGAGCGCCATGAGTTCCCTGCCAGTCGCGGTCGAGCCAGTAAAGAATAGCTTGTCAATACCACCCGCGATGAACGCGGGACCAGCATCTTTACCGGGCATCTCCACATAGGCAAAAAGTCCATCAGGCAAGCCTGCCTCTTCAAAAATCCGCGCTATCGCCCTACCCACATGCGGCGTTACGGACGCTGTCTTAAGAATAACGGCGTTTCCCGCGAGGAGCGCCATCACCACTTCGGAAAATGGTATGGCAAATGGGTAGTTCCACGGCGAAATGATGCCAACTACGCCATAGGGTTTAAACGTCATCCTGCTGGTCTTGTTGAACATCAGAAGACTACGCCCGCCTATCGTCCTTGAGCGCACGAATTTCCGACCGTTTTTGATGTAAAAGTTCATTGCCAAAATAGCGGGCAAAACCTCGGTTGCAAGAGCGTCGATCGTGAGTTTGCCGTTGTCCTCGTGTATCACGCGGGCTATTTCATCAACAGACTGTCCGAGGGACCGCGCCGCTTCCTTGAGCCGTTTCGCCTTTTCACTGTAGGGTAAATTTTCCCACAGTTTTTGCGCGGCACGCGCCTTTACGATAATTTCCGATACCATAGTTTCTCCTTATTTAAGTTGGAGTCGGTTGAGAGTTTCCAACAGGGACTCTCTACCGTCCTTTGAACTCATCCATTGCTTGATTTACGCCGAAGAAGTCCGCCATTACATCCAAAATAGTTGTGGGGAAGAGCCGCAGGAGGAAGACGCTGTAAGCGAACCGCGGCATAACAAGCCGCTGACGATTGTTAAGCACGGCTTTGACAATGGTTTTCGCCGCATATTCGCTTTTGAGAATGGGCAGAAGGAAGGGGAATTTAGTTCTCACCCCACTGAACATACCCGTGTCAATGAAGAATGGACAGACGATAGTCGTTCTAATCGCGCTTTTCTTTTGACGAAGTTCCATACGGACAGCCTCATGCAACCCGAACGCGCCAAATTTGCTCGCCGAATAGTCGGCAAGCCCGCTGACACCGATGATGCCTGCCGCGGATGCAATGGTGACAATGTTTCCTGTGTTCCGCTTCAGCATCGAAGGCAGAAACGCTTTGCACGTCCAAAACAAAGACAATGTATTGACATTTATGCTCTTGATGATTTTTTCGTCAGGCGTTTCAAGCAGTGTTTTGCCGGACACGATACCTGCATTGTTTATCAGTACGTCAACCGCGCCGATTTCGTTTTCGACCTTTTCCGCAAGCCGATAAACCATCTCTCTATCGGTAACATCACAGATAAACGTCTTAATGAAAAGCGAATTTTGTTCTGCTCTATCTGCCAAGTCCTTGAGTGTGGAGGGATTTATGTCCCATACGACCATCTTTGCTCCACGTTCCGCAAGGTCCAACGCCATAAGCCTGCCTATACCGCTTGCCCCGCCGGTTACCAAAACTATCTTGTTCTTTATGTGCTTCATAAAACCAACCCATAACCTCTTGCGTACAAACCGCAGGGTCGTATTCTGGGAAAATCCATAGTAAATACTCCTTTTCTCTTAACCGTTGGGTAATCATAAGAACCTTTCTCTAAATATGGTAAAAGTATACCTGTTTTATCAAGCTCTGTCAACAAAATTTTCTCCCAAGTAAAGAATCCTCGCGGCAAGCCGTGGTGTATTTAAAAAATAAATAAATGGAGGCGCACCTATTAGGAGTCCGCGTTTAACGGAAATCGACGGGTGAAGAAATCGTCGTTAGCGATTGGACTTGTTCAACAAGTCTCGCAGATTTTTAGCGGAAGTTGTTCAATAACTTCAGTTATTGAACAACTCTATTAAGAATTTTACTGATATTTATCCCGGCTAATACCAATATTATACACACGGCGTTGTTTAAAACGATGTTTAAAAGAGCCTGTTTGAGATTTCCGCTTGAAAAAAGACGCGCTGTATCCAAAGAATAGGTTGAAAATGTCGTCCATCCACCAAGAAAACCAGTTATGGCGAACAGGCGCGCTTTTGCACTCGCGGTATAAGTCTCAAACAGTCCGAAAAGGAAACCGATGAGCAAGGCGCCTGCGGCGTTCACCACCAGCGTACCAATGGGGAAGCCGCCCAGTTTAGCGGAAAACATCTTGTCTATGGTCCGCGATACGGCGTAACGTCCGAGTGCGCCCAGACCGCCGCCCAGCATAACAAATAGGTAGCTCATGCGCTTCCTATTTTGACGACCGCCTCAACGATGGCTCTATGTTCCTCTTCGTGGATGCGTTCCGCAAGAGTTTCCGGCGTGTCGCCGGGCATAACCGGTATACGGCGCTGGAGGATGATAGGACCAGTGTCGGTTCCCGCGTCAACGAAGTGAATTGTACAACCCGATTCAGTCTCGCCCGCGGCAAGCACCGCAGCATGAACTTTATTCCCGAACATGCCCTCGCCTCCAAATTTCGGAAGCAGGCTGGGATGGATATTGATCATTCTACCTGCGAAAGCGCTTATCAAATCACCGCTCAAGATTGACAGAAAGCCCGCGTAAACAATCAGGTCGATGTTCATAGCGCGGGCGCGATAGAGGATGCGGTTAGAAAGATCCAGACGGCGTTCCACTTTGGGCAAGCTACGGGTGGGCGTTTCGACAAAGGCGGGAATTCCAGCGGCTATAGCGCGTTTTAAGGCAATGGCATCCATCTTATCAGCAATGACAGCCGTTATTTTGCCGTTTCCGAGTAAATTCTGCCTCTCGGCGTCAATCAAGGCTTGCAAATTCGTACCACTCCCCGAAACAAGAACCAGTATGTTCATTTTCCCTCCTAATAAGCCAAAAAATTTGTAGAAGGAACAATCACCTATTTCTCCGTTCTTCGGATGATTGGCAGTTGATGCACATGAGTGCGTAAGGGATGGCTTCGAGTCGGGTCTGGGATATGCGTTTGCCACACCGTACGCATAGTCCATATTTACCTTGCTGTATACGGGTGAGCGCCGAATCGATGAGGCGTAGACGCTTCATATCCTGTGCCCCGATAGCTTCTATCATTCTGCGGTCGATGTCATCCGACGCACTGTCAACTAAATCTTTGGTATCAAGCCCTTCCATAAGAGCTTTGAAGTCCGCATTGCTTGCGGTTAAATTCGAAACAAGCTCGGACTTAATGTCCATAAGCTTCTTCTGCATAATTTCTATAAAATTTTCTTCCATAAGAAGATTCTCCTCTAAAATATATAAAACGTAATAATAACACACAAGTATTTGAAAAGCAACTATTTTTTACTCTTTTTGTTTACGAAGCTCTCAAAAACATCTTGAAAATTCACGGACACGACATGTCTGACACCCTAGAATAATCTCCACCAATTCTTGTATAATAATATCCTTATGATCTTTTCCCATACCTTTCAAGCTTTAAACAAAGCTGTCGCGGAGCGTATACTCGTGCTTGACGGCTCAATGGGATCTATGATTCAGCGGCTGGGACTTTCCGAAGCTGATTTTCGGGGCGACCGATTCGCCAATCATCCGCGAGAACTCAAAGGATGTAATGACGCGCTTTGCCTCACCAAGCCTCAAGTCGTCCGCGATATCCACGAACAATACCTTTCTGTGGGCGCGGACATCATCGAAACATGTAGTTTCAACGCAAACGCCGTGTCCCTCGCGGATTACGGGTTGGAAGATTTCGTATACGAAATAAACAAGGCGGCTGCCTGTATTGCACGGGAAATGGTTGACAAATATGAAGGTAGATTTGTTGCAGGAAGCATAGGGCCCACGTCCAAGAGCGCGTCCATATCGCCTGACGTAAACGATCCGGGCGCACGCGCCGTTACATTTGACGAGTTAGCCGCCGCTTATGACGCGCAGATCCGCGGACTCTTGGATGGGGGCGCGGATATTTTGCTTTTCGAGACCATATTCGACACTTTGAACGCCCGTGCCGCTCTTTTCGCTGCGCAAACCGTTGTGGAGGAACGCGGTGAATGTATCCCGATAATGATTTCCCTCACTATTGCCGGACCGTCTGGCAGGCTATTGGCCGGACAGACGGTCGAGGCATTTTGTGCATCCGTTCTACCCTTTGACCCGTGGGCTATCGGACTGAACTGCTCTTTTGGCGCGGATACGCTCAAACCTTATGCTAAAGCCATCGCGGATTTTGTCCCGTGTTGCGTGAGCGTCCACCCAAACGCAGGCTTGCCGAATCTATCAGGCGAGTATGACGACACACCGAAAATTATGGCAAAGGCGCTTGAAACCTATATGAGCGAGGGTTTGTTGAACATCGCGGGCGGCTGTTGCGGCACGACCCCGGCGCACATCGCGGCTATCGTAGAAACCGCTCGCTGGCACAAACCCCGCGTAACCGGGGGAGAAAACGCGCCCCGCAAGGCTTTTTATCTAGCTGGATTGGAAGTATTAAAAATTGAAAGTAAATTCTCTGTTACAAATTGCGGTCTCAATGAACAAATGGCGCCCATTGACAAAAATCTTTACCCCCTAATAGCCATAGGCGAGTGTACCAATGTTGCCGGAAGCCGTAAGTTTCTCCGTTTAATAAAAGAAGAAAACTACACGGCTGCGGTGAATATAGCACGGGAAATGATCGAAAGCGGCGCGAAAATCATTGATGTATGCATGGATGATGCGCTTTTGGATGCCGAAACTGCTATGACCCGCTTCTTGAATACCGCACTGTCTGACCCTGATGTAGCAAAAACGCCGATAATGGTGGACAGCTCGCGGTGGGAAGCTGTTATCGCGGGTTTGAAGTGCGCCCAGGGGAAAAGTCTGGTTAATTCTATAAGCCTCAAGGAAGGTGAAGAGGTGTTCCTGCAAAAGGCGCGGACAGCGCGGAAATTCGGTGCGGCCGTTGTAGTGATGCTCTTTGACGAAGCGGGACAAGCCGCAAGCTATGAGCGGAAAATCACTGTCGCCAGACGCTCCTACCGACTGCTGACTGAAGACGGCTTCCCCGCGGAAGATATTGTGTTTGACCCAAACGTGTTGTCTATTGCCACCGGCATACCGGAACATGATGTCTATGCGCTCGACTTCATCAGAGCTTGTTCGTGGATACGGGAAAATTGTTCTGGCGCACTGATTTCCGGTGGAATTTCCAACTTGAGTTTCAGTTTTCGGGGCAATACCATGATACGTGAGGTACTGCACGCGGTCTTTCTGCATCACGCAATTAAAAATGGGCTTTCGATGGCGATCGTCAATCCCGCGACTCTCGTCCCTTACGAAGATCTTGCACCTGATTTGCGTGAAGCGGCCGAAGACGCGGTTCTCTGTCGAAGACTGGATGCCGCGGAACGCTTGCTCGCGTTTGCGGCGCAAAGAGGGGACGCGAAAGCCGCCCCATCCCCGGGAAAAATCAATGGTACAGCTAATTGGCGAAGCCTATGCCCCGCGGAGCGCGTCCGTCATGCCATGCTGAACGGCGCGGATGAGTTCGTGGAGGCGGATGTCCTCGCGCTTGCAAAGCAAACATCCGCACGCGCGGTTGTCGAGGGCGTACTTATGGACAGTATGAAAGAAATCGGAGCGCTTTTTGGCGCGGGCAGGCTCTTTTTGCCTCAAGTCGTCAGAAGCGCCCGCGTGATGAAGAAGGCGGTCGCCGCACTGGAGCCTGTAATGAGCCGTGATGGGGAAAATTCGGGTGGTTCGTCCACTTCGAGTGATTTGTGTCTCAATTCAGATGTCAAAAAGCCAAAAATTCTTCTTGCAACCGTGAAAGGTGACGTGCATGATATTGGTAAGAACATCGTAGGTGTGATTTTAGCGTGCAACGGCTATGAAATCATTGACTTAGGAGTGATGGTCCCTTGTGAAACAATCATTGAAACGGTAAGAGTGGAAAATGTTGACATTGTGGGGCTTTCCGGACTGATAACGCCATCCCTTGATGAGATGATAACAGTTGCGAAGGCGATGAAAGCGGCCGGACTGTCCGTGCCGCTCTTAATCGGCGGGGCGGCCGCCAGCCTCGCGCACACGGCGTTGAAAATCGCGCCTGAGTACGGCCCCGTTGTTTACTCACAAGATGCCAGCCAAGCTGCTTCCTCGGTGCACAGCCTGCTCGCTGACCGTGCGGAACGGGATTCTTTTCTAAAAGATATTGAGGAAAAATACCAAGCTGTACGAAAGGCTTATGAGAGAAAGCGCTCCGTACGCGAAACACTCACCTTGGAAGCGGCCCGCATAAACCGCTTTGTTTCAAATGAGGTGCAAATCACGCCGCATTGCCAAGGAATAATCACACTGGACGATTATTCGCTTGAGCGGATCATTCCATTCATTGATTGGAACCTTTTTTTCTCCCAATGGGGCGGTCAAACCGATGAATTCAAAGGAAAGCTCCGCGCTGACGCGGAAGTAATGCTCACCCATATCACGCGGGAAAAACTGCTCACGTTACGGGGTGTTGCCGGGTTGTTTCCGGCAACATCGGAGGACGAAACCGTCACGGTGTTCCACGAGGGGCGAGAGACGGCGTTCACCTTTCCGCGTAATCTGGAGAAAAAACCTGAGAATTCTGGAGAAAAAAACCTCTGTCTCGCGGATTTTGTACCAAAAAAGGGATGGATAGGGCTTTTTGTGTTGAGCGTAGGATTCAATGTGAAAGAATCTGTACAAAATACGGCGCACCTTGCGGCAGGAAACGACGATTATTCAAGGCTTTTACTGTCCACGTTTGCCAACACGCTTGCCGAAGCCTTTGCGGAAGAGGTTCATCTGCGAGTCAGAACCGAATGGTGGGGCTATTCAATGGTTGAAAAGAGAGAAAAACCGGCAATCGAAGCGCGTTTGTCGGGTAACTATCCAGGACTCCGCTTTGGCTTCGGTTATTCGAGCTGCCCGAATCATGCTGATAAGCGGCTCTGTTTCGACATTCTCCACGTGGAGGAAAAAATCGGCGTAACATTGACCGAATCCTTTATGATGATACCAGAGGCATCTGTGTGCGGGCTTTACGTGAGTAGTCCGGAGTCTGTTTACTTTTCGGCGGAGTAACTAGTAACTAGTCCCATCGGTGATTTGGAAACACCGTTTTCCAAATCACCGCTTCATATACCGGCCTCGTATCATGTTAACCGCCCCAGAGGGGCGGGATTTTTTATTGATACGTTATCGCGTAAGTGCCTGTGCCGCTACTATACGGTTCGACTTTTAACATGACATACCCTGTTTGCGATGCGGTAAATGTTTTCCCAGAGGTATAACCTGAGTCTGTTGCACTGAAAATACTCGTGTTATCGCTATACCAGTAGGCAGACACTACGACATCTAGGGTTTTTGTGCCATCTCCTTGATAAGAATCGTTCCATGAAACTTTATACAGAGTACCTGAGGTCGCATAAAAATAATAGTATCGCGCTCCAGAAGATATTGTGCCGTTTGTCCAGGTATTCTGCGTAAGCGGCGATCCGATTGAAGGAGACGATATCGATGGTGTGATAGCGTAGTCGTAGCTCGACAAAGCGCTTTCCCCGTAGCTGTTAGAGGCCGATACCTTGTAATAATACAAGGTGCTTGCTGATAGTCCCGTATCAATATATGAGGTAGAATATGAATACCCGCGATACGAATACGTCCCGGTACTGCTCGTTGCGCGGTACACATCATAACCGGTAGCGCTTGATACGGAAGACCACGTTACGGTGATACTGCTTGAAGACGTTGCGGTTGCCGTTATCCCTGTCGGCGCGCTTGGCGCGGAACCGCCTGATGGTGTGATAGCGTAGTCGTAGCTCGACAAAGTGCTTTCCCCATAGCTGTTAGAGGCGGTTACCTTATAATAATACAAGGTGCCTGCTGATAGTCCCGTATCAATATATGAGGTAGAATATGAATACCCGCGATACGAATACGTCCCGGTACTGCTCGTTGCGCGGTACACATCATAACTGGTAGCGCTTGATACGGAAGACCATGTTACGGTGATACTGCTTGAAGACGTTGCGGTTGCCGTTACCCCTGTCGGCGCGCTTGGCGCGGAACCGCCTGACCCCGACGTTGTCCAAGCGTAGTCGTAGCTCGACAAAGCGCTTTCCCCGTAGCTGTTAGAGGCGGATACCTTATAATAATACAAGGTGCCTGCCGATAGTCCCGTATCAATATATGAGGTAGAATATGAATACCCGCGATACGAATACGTCCCGGTACTGCTCGTCGCGCGGTACACATCATAACTGGTAGCGCTTGATACGGAAGACCATGTTACGGTGATACTGCTTGAGGATGTTGCGGTTGCCGTTACCCCTGTCGGCGTGCTTGGCGCGGAGCCGCTTGACCCCGACGTTGTAGCGTAGTCATAGTTCGACAAAGCGCTTTCCCCGTACTTGTTACACGCGGTTACTTTGTAGTAGTACGTTGTGTTGGATAATAAATTGGTATCCGTATAAGACGTGGAAGCCGTAGCCCCGCAAAAGGAGTATACGCCATAACTGCTCGTGGCGCGATATATTCTATATCCTTCCGCGCCTGACACGTAATCCCATGTAACGGTGATACTGCTTGATGACGCGGCCCGTGCGTAGATATCCCATGGCGCGTCGGGAACGCTTCCATTTTCGCCTATTTCACAGTTGGTAAGCGCTATCAATACAATACCGATAATCGCTTTCAATAAGGCTTTTTCTTTCATAACGCCGTCCTTTTTACCTGTTCCCTATTCCAACTTTGTAACCTATATCTATCGAACCGCTTCCATTAAATCCGCTTACTCTGACATCCAAGAACAGGATGCCGGGTCCGACGTTAACGCCGAACTCTCCACCGAAGGTAAGCCAGAACCGTCCATTTATCGCCGGACCAGCGAATATTCCCAACTCCACCTTTCCGGGTCTGAACAGGAGTTTTGCCAGCGCGTTTAGGGTAAACACAGATTCATATAGATAATAACTATCTTTGCTATCATAATAATAGTCATAACTGTATTCTGCGTAATAACAGCCCTGCCATCCGAATTCCACTCCTAAACCGATATTCTTTAAGAGAAATAGATCTGCTGTTGCCAAGAACGTAAAATCCGATCCATATCCGGTCAAGACACCTAAATACCATATCTTGTTTTTCCATTCGTTTCCTGCGGTTTGTTTTACCGGTTTACTTGGTGTTTCTCGTTTCCGCGCTGGAGGCGGCGTTGAGGCTGTGGTTTCCACGTGTTCCCCGCCCATCAACGATGCCAGTACCGCGTCTGTTTTCACGTTATAATTCTGCATCCCCTGTATGGCCGCGGTCTCCACCGATATTGCCCGCACCCGCAAACGGTACACCGCGCCGAGCCGTTGAATGGACCCGGAGATGATGGACTGGGCCCCCAGTTTTCTTCCTATGGCCTGCGCCGATTCATCGCTTACCTCGCCGGATATCTGAAAGTTCATCTCCTGCCGTATCAATTCCATATTCTGCCGGTCCACGGCTGTTATGATCCCCCCGTTTACGACATACGTCGTCAACTCGTCTATGATGTAGTTAGATAAGTCAAGATACTCCGTCTGAAAATTCAATAGCACCACTTTAGAACCGGGTTGCAACCGTTCTTCAAGGTAGCGATTCGCCGCCTGCAACGCTTCATCCAAGGTCATTGTTTCTTGTGCATACACACAATAACTCATCGCAATCAGAGCTATTGCAAGCCATATCATCTTTTTCATAGATGCCTCCTAATTTGCTTAATAAAATAAAAACGCTTCTTTTGAACGTTAAAAGCCTGTTTGAGAGAGAGAAAAGAAATATTCGGTAAACAGCTAAATATTAATTCATTATCGGGGGGGGGGGGGACTCAACTTACACGTCTCCACATACATGCTCTGAGAATGGTTAGCGATGTTTGCTTTTACTTGCTGTAACATATTTCTGGGAACGCCCTTTATGAAAGTAGTTAACGCCGTTTTTGAAACGTTGTTTGTTATAGTATAGAATAAATGCAAAGAAAATCAAGAGGGAAAATAAAAAAACAGGTAAAAACGCTTGTTTTTTAAAACTTTTCAATATTTATCTTGATGTAAAACAGAGGAACTTCGATTTCCTTTTTCTACAAAAAGGCTGTTGTTTTCTCTTATAAAAGAGCTGATGTATCGTTTGATACGTTTGACAAATGAAGATATATTTAATATACTAAATACGAGGTAAACTTTGTCATAGCTTATATAAAAGATTAAAAGGGGAAAACAATGTCTATATTTCAATGGAACGACAATCTATTGATTGGGAATGCTCTCATCGACTCAGAGCATAAAGAACTTGTCAAGGCTATCAATGATTTTTTTGATGCCTGCGATAGAAAAATCAACAGAGACGAGCTTCAGAAAACCTTGAGTTTTTTGAATTCTTACACTATCAAGCATTTCAGCGACGAGGAACAACTTCAGGTGAAGTACAACTACCCCAATTATGAAGGACATAAAAAATTTCATGAATTTTACAAAGAGACCGTGCGACAGCTTATGCGCGAATTCATTATGCGGGGTCTAAACGACGAGCTGGTAGCAAAGGCGAAACACGATGTCGGCGAGGCCATCATCGCTCACATCAAGTCTGAAGACCGCCGACTTGCAACTCACATCAGGTCTATGGAATAATGTATAGCGAATAGCGGCGTAGTTAAAAGCAATTAATTTCATAGAGCGTTCGCTATTCATTTACTTTACTTCCAGTTGGTTCACAGGAAACCCGTCGCGGTATAGCTTGGGGAGTCCGTTGTAGTCGAGAACGCGTTTTCCCTGGACAAAAAACACGTAGTGATAGACTCCGGTGGGTAGCCGGAGGGCGAGACTGTAATTGCCTGGGGAGTTTTCTTTTAGTTCGTACATGAAGGGATCCCAGTTGTTGAAACTGCCAGCAACATAGACCGATTGACCGGACTGCCCTTTGTAAGAGAAGAATACACCGCCCGACGGCGCGGTGTCTGTCGTCGTAAGAGGTTCGTTTTTGACCGACGGCAATGGAGCAATGGACACCGTTATTCCAGATTCGCTTATACGCTTGTTCGGATTGGCGGGGTCCGCGGTCCATAGACCGTCGATGATAAGCCGATATTCCAGGGTGGTAAGCTCTTTCGGTACCGTGTAGGTGAAGAACAGGATACCTGAATCTTTGTAGGTAACAGGTGGACCTTGCTTAGATTCCTGCTTTTGCGGCTTAGGGCTGTCGTCCGGCGCCATAAGTTTCTTGAACCAATACACTTTGGCAAAGCCCTCGTGGGCAAAAGCGATGCCCACTCTTTTATAAGAAGCGGGCGCGGTCCAGAGAACCCCATCTTCAAACACTTCGGGCTGTCCGGCGGAAGTGAGATTGACTAAATGGTTAATAAAATGATAAGATTCTGTATTCAATGCCCCAATCGTGCCGATAATAAACACAAGGAACACTGTAGAAATAAACGCTTTCATAGGATCTTTACAATTATCGGAAAATATAACATTATAGTCAAGAGGAAATAGTGCCGTCATTGAACGATCTCGAAAAATTTAGAAATTCTTTCCGCAATATCGGTAATGAAGCAGAAGATTTGGCTTCAAAAGGATTAACCTTTGCGGATTTTCCTTTGCCGGACGCGGGCGGCGCTGACACTGGGTATGAAACAACGCAACAGGAGCTGAATAGTGTTCCTGACTTCGATCTCGATAGTCTTTTTGGAGATGCTTCTGGTCAGCCAGTGGATGATTTTGATATAGATAGCATTTTTACAGATACACCCATAACCGACCCGCCGAAAGACGACTCTACGGAGTCTGTCGATGAATTATCTACGTTTGATATGGGCGATTCACTAGAAACATTCACCGCAGACGATCTCCCTCCTGCGGATGGACCGCCTGGCGGTAGTGCGTCCGCGCAAGGCGCGGACATATCTAGTATAGACGACCTCGAGTCTCTAGACAGCTTTTCACTTGACGCCCTGCCTGACTTTGACGATCCGTCTGGCAGTAGTGCGCCCGCGCAAGACGCGGACATACCCAGTATAGACGACCTCGAGTCTCTAGACAGCTTTTCACTTGACGCCCTGCCGGACTTTGCCGATCCGTCTGGCGGTAGTGCGTCCGCGCAAGACGCGGACATACCCAGTAGAGACGACCTCGAGTCTCTAGACAGCTTTTCGCTTGACGCCCTGCCGGACTTTGCCGATCCGTCTGGCGGTAGTGCGCCCGTACAAGGCGCGGATATACCCAGTAGAGACGACCTCGAGTCTCAAGACAACTTTTCGCTTGACGCCCTGCCGGACTTTGCCGATCCGTCTGGCGCTAGTGCGTCCGCGCAAGGCGTGGACATACCCAGTGGAGACGACGAGACGACCGACAAGGCGGAAGTGGATCCTTCTGATGACGGCGAAGATGCCGACGACATGTCAACGGTAGATGCAGTACGCGACACAGAAGAGAACGAACCTCCGCCTTTGTATATGGAATCTGACGACTTCGGTGCTGTAGGGTTTGATGATGTTCTTAGTAACAATATATCCGACAAACAGGGTAAAACTGTCAGTGAAAAGCAGAAATTTGTTGCTTCTGATGACATAGAAGAAATTAATCTAACCGAAGAAGAATATAAGCATCTGAAGAATTCACTCGCTAGTTTCCCGCTGAACCTGCGTATTGCCTGCGAAGAGCTTATAGCCGAAGAAGCGGTCGCGCCAAATCTTATGTCGCGGCTCATAAAGCTTTTGATAAAAGAAGCGCCTATTCAGGAAGTCGCGGACCTTGCTGGAAAAATCCAAGGGCGTATCATCAATATACCCAAGGGCTTTGAAAAGAAGAGCGGAGCGGAGCTTGAAGCGGAAAGATCGAGTTTCTCGTATCTTTTTATTCATAAATTTCTACCTATTTTCTGGTGGACGTTGTTCATTGGGGCAGTTATCGCCTCTCTCTTTTACCTCAGTTACCGTTTCATTTGGATACCTCTCTATGCGGGGTCTATCTACAAAGATGGCTATGAGCGCATCGGCATAGGGCAATACGAGGACGCAAACACCCAATTTAACCAAGCTTTCAAACTGCACCCGGTCAAAAAGTGGTTTTCCAGATACGCGGAAGCCTTCATTGCAAAACGCCAGTACGTACATGCGGAAAAAAAATATGAAGGTCTTCTTAAGTATTACCCCAGAGAAAAACAAGGCGCATTGGATTACGCATCCCTTGAAACAAATATACTCCAGAACTATGAAAAAGCGGACAGTATTCTCAGAAAATACATTCTCGATTTCGATGTAAAGGACAAGGATGCCTTACTCGCGGTGGGCGACAACGCTCTCCTGTGGGGAGAAATCGACCCGTCCAAGTTTGAGACAGCCCGTGAAGTTTACGCCCGATATATGGAAGCTTATGGACAGTCTCCGCAGATACTTGAGCATATGCTGAAATATTTCATCAGAACGGATAATCTCAAAGAGACCCTTCCTTTGAAGAGCTACTTCACTGACCCAGCAACGGAAAAGAAACGGAATATCTCGCCTGAAACCCTGACGGAACTGGGAGGCTACCTTTTCGATAAGCAGTTTTCAGAAACAGAAGGCGTTCCCGATGAATATATAAGCGCCATTACCGGCACACGCGATTTATTGCTTGACGCGGTTGAAAAGGGTCCTGATATTCCAGAAGCCCATTACAATCTGTCCCGCTACTATCATTACTTTAATAATACGAGCGAGGAGAAAAGTTCGCTTGAACGAGCTTTGCCGCTTTTCGATTCTATGCCTGAAACATCGAAGCGGCTTAAAAAGCGTATCGACGCGGAACGCCGGTATGCCAAAGTTCTCGTCAAAAACAAGGAATTCTTCGCGTCCGAAGAGCACCTGCAAAAAGGCATCCGTCTCTACGAGGATGGGCTTTCCCGAAACCTTTTCACTTCGTCTCCAGACTTGGCGAGTCTCTATGCGGACATGGGGGATCTCGCTTACTTCACCAAGGAGAACGATTGGGATATGGCGCTCGAATACTATAGGCGGGCAGAGAAAGGCGGATGGAAGGCGCCGGAGATGCTCTACCGCATGGGTGTAGCTTTCTATCATCAGAATAAATGGGCGGAAGCCCAAGAGAAGTTCGCGGATGCGACTGCGGAACTACCGTTGAACAGGCGCATTCTCAACACGATGGGTAGTATTTCTTTCCTGCGGGGCGACTATTTCGCGGCAGAAGGCTATTACGGCAGGCTCCTGAAGACCTTGAATGAGGACAAAGCCAGGTTCCCGGAACTCTCCCCCCAGACGCGCCCCGACCATTACGCGCTTGCGGAGCGGCTTATGGTTGCCCAAAACAATATGGGCGTCGTAATGGAGGCGCTCACGGAACGCACCGGGAATACGTCTTATAAAGACCGCGCTTTGAGTTATTACATCGATTCCCAGCGCGCATGGGACAGCCTCACCCGTAATCCGACAACGTTTATCCGCGCCGGTATAACGGACCTCGTCGTACCGGGCGTCAACCTTGCGTACCTTAACTCCCAGAATGCCTTCTCCCCTCAACCAGAATTTGAACCGCAGATTTACGTGGAAATTGACAAGGATGTGGTCGAACCTTCGGAATGGGAACGGCTTGTGCCATCCACAGGAGGATTAACAGAACCATTGAATTAAAAAAGGCGGTTTGGGAAATTCATGCAATACTCCCTTAAAACCGTGTTCTTCTTCTCTCCGCAAAGCCGGTTATCTTAAATTCAAATGGATCTCCATTATCGAGAATGACTTTGCCTGCGAATGAACCACAGAACTGTCTTCGCATCGTGTAATAAAAAAGTACGCGGTTACTTTCATCCCACTCTACCTCTGGTGTGAATACCATTTTCAATCTATTGTTGTTGCTGGTGAAGTGCCACGGCAGAAACCAATTCGTGGGGGATATGTGGAAGGTAACTTGATCAAGCTTATGCAGTTTGCCATCAAGGAAAAAGGCGTTTTCTGTTCCCTGACTCGAATCCGAGGAGTCGTATCCGATGCTGAAGCCTGCTTGTTTGCCGCCGCTCATACCGCAGGCGGTCGCCCAGTAGCGGATATCGGTACGTGGACGGACGCCTCGTGAGCAGTCGAAAATACCCCACGCATTGCCTTTAGTGAAGGCGATTTCCGTGGTGCCTGTCTGCATAACGCCTTCTACGGAAAAATGCGGTGCGTGAACCGAATATCGGAATGCGTTGTCTCTCCGCCACGGCATAATGGTCGCAAGAGATTCCGCGTGAGGCGAAGGAATCAATACGACCTCTCCTCGCAATGTCTTGTGCCTATCAAAATGAGGAATGTCAATCTTTATAATACGTGCCCCACTCTTCATAACGATAAAATCAACGATAAACTTCTTCCTGTGTAATCGCACCGAACCATTTTCAATGGAATTCGGCATCTCAAAGCTTCCTAATGAAAAAAGACTCGGAAATGTATTGAAAAATTTTTTTCGGTCCCTAAGAGAAACCATATAAATGCTTACATAGCCAAGGTACCCGTTATCCACGACCTCGAAGACAAAGAAATGAGTCGGTGAAAAGATGATGTACCGGTCAGCTTCGCTTATGCAACGGCGCGGCACAAGGAGAAGGTCCTTGTCGTAGATGAAGAGAGGTGTGCACGCCCATCCGAAACGTATGGGCTTCCCATTGTCGTTGAATATTGAAACTGGTTCTTCTATTTTCGGCATCTTCATTTCTCTGAGGGCACCTGAGGGTTGAAGATAGCTGAAGTAATGACCGCAACAAGCCCTGTCCATATAAAGCCATACCCAAAATAGGTAAAAATATCGGCAGTGTTTTGGTTGTTATGCTGAAAAAGGTAATTTGAGACGACTTGACCACCCGCTCCGAGCGTAAGCAGAATCGAGCCGAACACGAAACCGGCGCTCTTCCATTTCATCTTGTTTCTAAAAGACGCGTACTCTTCCGCTCTGTGCAAGGGCCCCTGAATGGCTGGAGGCTTTTCGGATGGCAAAGCGACGGTATTCTGTAACGGAATAACAAGAGGACTCCCACCGCTAAAATTGTTCTTATTCCAATAATTGACGTTGTTTTCATTAAGCGGCTTTCGCTCTACGAGGGCAACCTGCGGAAAAGTATCCACCGAAATCAGTTCGTGTTCGTTTATCTGTAATTCAGGAATGTTTTCAAATTTTAAGAGCGCCTTTTCCGAAAGAGTATAGATATGTAGAACTGGCGGTTTATCTTCTACTGCCGTACCCGGATTGATGATGAAGTCAAAACCCATATCACCCTTTGCCATATACACCAGAACGGTATGCGCCTGAATAAACAAACCTTTTTGTTTGGTTTCCGGTATTTTTACCCGTATGCGCCCATAGATGATTTCCAGAGTGTCCCCCATATAAACAAGAGAGGTATTCTCAAGAATCTTAACCAATATACCGGACGGCAACAGTCTCATCTCTACAGAACCGCCTGGTCCTGTCTGTATCATATCCGTCTTGCCGACCGGCAACTCCTTTAGATTTTCGATCTGGTAAATCGTACGTTGTCCGTTTGACGTAAGCACAAAATCGGCGCCTTGAGCGAGAAACAACAGCGCTTCTTCTTGTGCGAACAGTTCAGCGACCGACAGTAAGAATAACCAATAAAAACGTCTAATCATACTTTTCCTCCATACCGGTTCGTGAGAAACCGCGTCTCAACAACAGTAAAATCAATTATATCATATTACAGCGAAATAAGGAAGATATACAAAATATTTACCTAAGAATTTACGTGTAAAAGCATGAATAGGGGACGATTCGCTCTGTCACTAAAAAGAGAAGTCTTGAAAATTCGGTAAAGGTGGAATACATTATAAATATGTATCCGAAAATACTTTTGTTATTGCTCATAATGGCAAGCTTTATGCTTATTTGGTTTGGGCTGTCTTTTTTCTTTAAACGGATGAAAAGCTCGTCAAGGGAAACTGTAGCGGCTGTACTTGCAAAGAAACCTGCTTGTCCGCTTTGTTCGGCCCCATTGGAAGACGGGGAGAATCTCCGGTCAACGGCTTTTCCTCAGTCTGTCCGTCTCATCAATGAAAGAATCATGTGCATAAAGGGTTGCCCGCATTGTCTATACAAAGAGCGACAGAGAACGTGCCCGGTTTGTTCGGCGCTTCTCTCCATTGACGACGTACTTGTTGCCCGTATGATTGAAAGCGGCGGAAAAATAAGTGTTAAAATTTTCGGATGCTCGAAATGCCGTGAGGCACCGCAATGAATTCTTGTATCAGTGCAAAAAACCTGTGCACCTATTTAACGGACAAAGCATCCAGATTTAAATGTCCCTCTGTTTTATGGTTTGTTCGTATATTTGCCGCCTGTACCGTTTACGCGGCATGTGCCCATCCACCTCGTCCGCTGAATGTCGAATCCATGCCGGTCGCCGCGGTGACAGCAACCTCGGTGGAATCTGTTCAAGAATCGGAGACGGCGGTAATGAAAGAGAAACCCGGTCCACCCGAAAAAACGCTGATGCAACAGGCCTTGGAGACCGCGCAACAGGACAAAACAAAGAAGTACTTTGTCGCGGAAAAAGACAATATCACCGTGAAAGCCGATATTGACGTGGAGAACAGGCGGTTCACCGCGATTTACGATGTAGCCCATGCAGAGGTTGATTTGCGCCATGCTATTTTGCATGTGTCTTTTTCTATTGAAGACGAGGAAACCCATGAAACGCGGACAGGCGTTCTTAAAGCCGAAGGCGCGCCAGATGCGGGGATTCTCCTCGCCTTTGACGATGATTATCACGAAAACTGGGAACGCAATTTCGGGCTTTTCGATAGGTTCGGCGCAAGGGTAACTTTTTTTGTTCAAGGCAAACCTTTGGGTTTTTGTAAACTCGCGCTAGAATGGGGGCATGATGTGGGGTACCACACCATGCATCATCTTAACCTACCGAGAGTTCCAAAGACTAAATTCTTGGAGGAATGTACAGCCGAAATCGGCGTATTCCGTGATGCTGGTATTCCGCTCAATTCCTTTGCCTATCCGTTTGGACTCTACGAGCCGTGGATGTCGGACATTCTCCTCACTCATTTTAACATACTCCGCGGTTACGGCGTGACCTTCCACATCTATGACAGGGATACAATTCGGGGCTTCATCGCCAGTAAAGCCATTGACAACACGCTCTACAAGAACGACAGCGAGTTTAAGGCGCTGACTCTGCTTATGTTGAGAACCGTCAAGCTCACCGGCGGCGTTTTGCCGCTTACTACCCATGACATCTCGACTCAGGCTGACTGGGGCATAAAACCGGAACGACTCGAATTCCTACTCAAAACCGCCGCAGATTTGAAACTCAAGTTCTACGTGTATAAGGATTTTCTGGATTAAATGCAGGATTTTGAGAGTCGTCTGGGTTCATTTCAGAACACCTCAAAAAAATTTGCCGTTTGCTTTGATTTTTAGTATATTTACCGCACATATTTACTATTAAACCAAATGGAGAAACTATGGCACAACATCAATTTCAAACCGAGGTGAGCAGACTCCTTCACCTCATCATTCACTCCCTTTACTCAAATAGGGAGATATTTTTGCGGGAACTTGTGTCCAATGCTTCGGATGCTCTGGACAAACTCAAGTACCTGACCGTCGCGGATGATGCTTACAAGGGCATTGTCTTTGAGCCGCGTATCGACATCTCTTTTGACAAGGATAAGAAAACGCTCACCGTCGCGGACAATGGTATCGGTATGAATGAGCGGGACATGGTTGAAAGTCTCGGCACCATCGCTCGCTCTGGTACGCGGCAGTTTTTGGAAAAACTCGCCGCAGACGCCAAGAAAGACTCCAACCTCATTGGGCAGTTCGGCGTTGGCTTCTATTCCGCGTTTATGGTCGCGGATAAAATAGAAGTGCTGAGTCGTAAGGCGGGCGAAGAAGCGGCATGGAAATGGGTCAGTGAAGGCAAGGAAAGCTACGACATCGAAGTCGCGGAGCGAGACTCCCAAGGTACTACCGTCACTCTATTCCTGACCGAAGAAGGCGTAGAATTCGCCAACCGATGGTCAATCGAGGACATTGTCAAACGCTACAGCAACCACGTCGCCTTTCCTATCTACCTTACCTACGACCAAAAAGAATATGATGACAAAGGCAAGGAAAAGGGAAGCGTCACCAAAACCGACCAGGTGAACGATGGCGCGGCAATTTGGCGTAAAAGCAAGTCCGAGCTGAAGAATGAGGACTACGTTGAATTTTACAAACAAATCGCCCACGACACGGACGATCCGCTGTTTTATGTTCATACCAAAGCTGAAGGTACACTCGAATACAATACTCTTTTCTATGTGCCGAAGAAAGCGCCTTTCGACCTTTACCAAGTTGACTACAAGCCCGGAGTGAAACTCTACGTTAAGCGGGTATTCATCACAGATGACGATAAAGAGCTTATGCCTACTTGGTTACGGTTCGTGCGCGGGGTCATTGACAGCGAAGACCTGCCCTTGAACGTGAGTCGGGAAATCCTGCAACAGAATAAGATTCTTTCCAACATACGTACCGCTTCCGTGAAGAAACTGCTCGCCGAATTCAAAACCATTGCGGAAACAGACAAGGAAAAATGGGACATTTTCGTAAGCCAATACAACCGTCCGCTTAAAGAGGGCGTGTATCAGGACTGGGCAAACAGGGAAGCTATTATCGAGCTGTTGCGCTTCAAAAGCACAGCAGTTGAAGGATGGACGAGTTTCGCAGAGTATGTTTCCCGCATGAAAGATGGACAGAAAAACATCTACTACATCAGCGGTGGTGACGAAAAAAACCTGCGCGCTTCTCCGCTTTTGGAGGCGTGGCGGGCAAAAGGCATTGAAGTTCTCATCATGGATGGGGAAATCGACGAAATCGTTTTGCCATCTATTCCCAAATACGAAAAACAGGATGGCGAAACGACTTTATCATGGGACATTAAAGGCGTAAATCACGTGGGCGCGGACGCGGAACTCGATAAAACAGACAAACAGTCCGAAAAAGACCTGCAACCAGTACTTGACAAGCTGAAAAAAGCGCTCGGCGACCGCGTGAAAGACGTGAAACTGTCGAAACGCCTACACGATTCGCCGTCATGTATCGTTACGGACGAAAAAGACCCCAGCATCCAGATGGCGCAAATGTTCAAGGCGATAGGTCAACCGGTGCCGGACGTCAAGCCTGTTTTGGAAATCAACGGCGAACACCCGATTGTGACGCGGCTCAAGGACTGTACTGACGAGGAGCGTATCGCGGATGTGGCGATTGTCTTGCTTGATCAAGCTCTGCTCGTGGAGGGCATCCGCCTTTCCGACAGTGCGGGCTTTGTCAAACGCCTGAATCGCTTGCTGACTGGCGCGTAAGGGCGCGAGGAAGTAAAAGGTATACCCGGTGCGGATATAAGCGAAATTACCGGACTCTCTGAAAGGAAATAAACACTGTCCGATAACAATATCAGTAGTTTATTTGAGAATAAAATGAATAACCTTGTAAGCGCTGAAACATCGGCTTTGATTGACAGAACAGCCTCGACAGAATGGGGGCTTAACCCTTTTGCCCTCGTGGAAGCCGCTGGAAGGAACATGGCGGACAAACTTGCCGTCTTCTTAGATGCCGCCAGCGGTGGAGAACACCAAAAGACAAAAGAATGGACACCGTTTCGAATGTTAAGAAACCCTCTGGAGGTAGTTGCGTTTGTTGGGTCAGGCAACAACGGTGCGGACGCTATGGTTATGCTCAAGACTCTCATTCTGAATGGCAAATTGCAACCGGCCCATTGTAGGGTTATCCTCAACCGAATGTCAACGGAAGCGGAGCAAACCCCGCGTTCCGAATCGCTTAAGTTGCTTGTCAAGATGGGCGTCCCGTTTTTTGATTTTGCGGCATGGAAGGTTTCTCCTTGCAATAAAAATGCCGCAATCGTCATTGACGGCATAGCCGGCACGGGTTTAAAAGAACAGCTTGCGGGAACGGCGATGGAAATGGCGCGGACAATCAACGAAATGAAACGGCAAGCGCCGGTAGTGGTAGTAAGTATTGACGTGCCGTCCGGACTGTTTGATGAATGGTCTGTCGATATGCCCATTGTGAACGCGGACATAACGCTTGCTGTGGAACCCCGAAAGCTTTGCCTTTACAAGCCATCTGCGCGGATTTTTGCCGGAAGAATAGAGGGCGTTGACGGCATTTTCCCGCAAAAGATCGTTGACGCCTTTGTGGATAAGGAAAACGCGGAACTGTTCACATGGGAGACGGTGAAGACACGAATTCCTAAAATTGCGTTGAACGTGCATAAGTACCAACGAGGGCTCGCGGAGATTCACGCGGGTTCCGTTGGATGCGCGGGAGCGGCGCGTATTGCAGCAACAGGAGCACAGACCACAGGAGCTGGACTCGTACGGCTTTTGATTGATGAGGCGCTTTACCCCATACTCGCTCGTACTGCGGGTGGGGTCATGGTCGCGACGGAAACAGACCAAAGCGATAGGTGGAAGCCGGACGCTGTGCTTTTGGGACCGGGCTGGGGTAACGCGACTGACAGGCCAGCACTATTTGAGAAAACGCTGTCGCGGGCAGCCGCAAATGGCGCAACCGTTGTCCTTGATGCGGACGCTATCCCTTTGTTTCAGAAAATAAACTCGTCCCTTCTTTCTGGAGCTATACTTACGCCCCATGTCGGTGAATTCCTCAAATTCGCTAACGTATATTGTGGCGTTTCGAAAGAGACAGCTCTTTCGAATCTTATTCCGATTCTAAAAAGAATCGCCGCGCAAACACGGGCAACTATTCTTTTTAAGAGCCATGTACTTATCGTCGTTGATGCTGACGGAAGAATCGGCGTTGTTGATGGTATGACGCCTGTGTTGGCAACCGGCGGCTCTGGGGACCTACTCGCCGGTATGACCGTAGGACTTGCGGCGCGGCGTGTCGCGGATCCGTTCATCTGTGCAGTCGCCGCTGCGAGCCTCCTTGTTGCGGCGGGAAAAGCCGCAGATTCCTTCGCGGACCCATTAGAATTGGCAAAAATTGTCTCAAAACTGGCATCTGAAGCGTGGGCGTAAATGTTCAGAAGCGGTTCAGCCAGGAAATATTATACATATTCTTGTTTATTTTAAGAATGGGATCGCTTTTACTCTACAGAACATGGGGAACGGTCTTGACAAAATCCGTCTTTTATGATATCATACCGTTATGACAGTCAAGGATTTGCAAGAGACCGCGGCTTTGGCGCACCTTAATCTTAAGGACGAAGAATTGGCATCCGCGTATCCGGCTTTCGAGCAGATGCTCGGCTTTTTCGCGGCAATGCAAGCGGCCGACAATGACACAGAGGCGTTCACCGTCCCTATCACGAGTCTCTCCCGCGATGTGCGCGTCGTGGACTCGGCGTTTTTCCGTGCTGATACGCTCACCGACACAGTGGAGTCAAAACTGACGGACGTGGAAAATGAGATTCTGCTCAATAACGCGGGTGAACGAGATGCACGGTTCATACTGATACCAAATGTGTTATAAATAAGGAATGAAGGATTGGAAGTTGGGTTCATTGTTACTAAACAGGTATAAAAAATATAAAGCTTTATTTTGCTAATAAACCTTATTTCTTACTCTTGACTCCTTTAACAGTGGATTTGTTCAACAACCCGATTGGTTGTTGAACACGTCTCGTAGATTTGGCAAATTTCTTGCAGAAATTCGTCAAATCTGTCGTCTTTTAGCAAAAGTTGTTCAATAACTAAAGTTATTGAACAACTCTATTATCTAAAATTGGAGATGAATATGACATTTGCTTTGCCGGAAGGCTTTTTAGCATACCTCAAGGAATGGGAAAAAATCGGCGCTTTTATCGGGAAAGCGGATTTTTTTCTCTCCCCCTTTTCTTCCAAAGAAATTCCTGACTCGGACAGTCCACTGTCCGGTTTGCCCTTTGCGGTAAAAGACAATATCGCGGTCAAGGGATTGCCTGTCACGTGTGGGTCGCGACTCTTGGAACACGTGAAATCTCCGTTTACCGCAACCGCCGTTGAAAAACTGGAAGCAAAAGGCGCGCTCATAGCGGGAAAAACCAACCTCGACGAGTTCGGCATGGGATCGTCTACGGACAACTCGGCTCTGCAAAAGACCTGCAATCCGTGGGACATAAGCAGAGTCGCCGGCGGCTCGTCGGGCGGTTCCGCGGCTGCTGTTGCCGCAGGGCTTGTACCGTTCGCTCTTGGTTCGGATACCGGTGGATCCGTACGTCAGCCTGCTGCCTTTTGCGGGGTTGTTGGACTAAAGCCCACTTACGGCGCGGTTTCCCGTTTTGGGTTGGTCGCCTACGCCTCAAGTCTTGAAGGAATCGGCGTTCTCGCTGATACAACGGCGCGGTGCCGAAGCGTGTTTGCCACGATTCAAGGCAAGGACGATAAGGACCAGACCTCGCGAGATGCGCCTGCGAAAGCGCCGCCTCTTGATGAAAAACGGGGTCCGCGGATCATCGGTGTGCTTTCCGCTGCTGCGGTTGCAAAGGCGATAACGGCAGCGGCCGTCCAAGAAGCCACAAAAGCCGGTGCAGACGCGCTAGAAATAGCTGCTCAAGCCGCAACTTTAGAGCCGGAGATTGCCGAAGGATTTGAAAAGTCCAAGTCTACGCTCGCCGGTCTCGGACACAGGCTCGTTGATGTGGAAATTCCCAGTCTGAAATATGGCGTTCCAGCGTATTACACCATTGCAACCGCCGAGGCGAGCGCCAATCTCGCCCGTTTCGATAGTATCCGCTATGGGGCGCGTCCGGATTGGACAGAAAACCCGGATGACCTGATTGACAAAGCGCGGGAAGCTGGTTTTGGAGACGAGGTGAAGCTCCGTATTCTGCTGGGGACTTTTGTCCTGCGCTCTGGTTTCCAAGACCGCTACTACCTCCGCGCCCAGCGTATCCGCGCCGGCATCCGCGCAAGCTTCGAAGCCTTGCTCGGAGACGCGGACTACACAATGTCCGCGCAGATTGACGCCATTCTTTTGCCGGTGTTTCCTACCCGTGCTTTCGGCCGCGGCGCGCTATCCCTACCGCCCTTCGCGCAGAAGACGGCGGACCTCTACACTTGTTGTGCCAACCTCGCAGGTCTGCCTGCGCTGTCGTTTCCGGCGTCTGTTGAGGGAGGGCTTCCGGTTGGTATGCAACTGCTTGGGCGCGCGTTTGCTGAGGGCGTACTGTTCGACATTGTTGAGGATTACGAAAAAGCTCGCCCCTTTCCACATCCGCCGGGATTCAGGGCTTTTTGGGACGCTCTATGAGTAATGGTCCTAAAATAGCGTTTGCGGGCGGTGGAACTGGTGGACACATCTACCCCGGTCTTGCCGTTGCCGCTAAACTGAAGGAAAAAGGATGCGGCATTTTTTGGATTGGGTCAAACAAAGAATTGGACCGGCGTATCGTTGAAGGAGCCGACATTCGATTCTTTGGTATTCCATCAGGAAAATTACGGCGCTATTTTTCCTTGCAAAACTTCATCGATATTTTTAGAATAATAGCAGGATTCTTCGCGGCGCGTCAAATTCTCAAAAAGGAAAAACCGTTTTTGCTCTTTTCCAAAGGTGGATTCGTGAGTGTCCCACCAGTAATTGCGGCGTTTTCCCTAAATATTCCGGTTTTTACCCATGAATCCGACTTCAGCCCCGGACTTGCTACAAAAATTAACAGTTTCTTTTCAAAAAAAATACTGGTTTCTTACGGCGAGACTGTTTCCAAATTCAAGCCCAGGATGGGAAAGAAAATCGCAATAACCGGCAATCCTGTGCGCCAAATATTCCGTTCCGCGGATGCTGAGGTGGGACGGCGCTTTTTAGGCATTGAAAAACAACCAATTCTCCTTGTTTTAGGTGGCAGTCAAGGCGCAAAGGAAATTAACAACATTGTGACGGATAATCTTGACACACTTACCCGTTTTTATATGGTTGTTCACCAGACAGGCGCGATGGATGCCGAAAAAACGCCGCCCGGTTCCCTTCGTTACAAACCGTTTCAATACATAGGGGAAGAGATGCCTCACATACTCGCGGCCGCAACCCTTGTTTTGAGCAGAAGTGGGGCAGGTACCGTGTGGGAATGTGCGACCGTGGGCAAGCCTATGCTTCTTGTTCCACTCCGCGGGTCCGGTACTCGTGGCGACCAGGTGGAAAACGCGCTATTCTTTGAGCGGGCAGGCGCGGCCATAGTTCAAACAGACGCAAAATCCATCACTCAAACCATTGTTTCGCTTGCGGAAGACGAGTCTAAACTTCGCACCATGTCCGTATCAGCTATGAAGATAGGCGCTATTGACGGTTCCGAGGAGATTGCGCGGCTGATTGCTAATTTTAGAAGTAATTGAAAAAATTATTTTTGATGTGTATAATCGCGGACGCTTGCTCCCGCGTGGGTTCCTCAGACGGATTCACGCCGAATAGTAGTGTGTTTATCTGAAGAACGAGGATATTTTTGTCTACAGATACTAGTGTCAAAAAGTCAAACGTTTCGCTGTCCATTCCATCTTCCTGCGTAATGCGGCGTTTTATCCAGAAATCGTCCTCTTTTATAATACCTTCGAAGTTTGCGTCATAAAACGCTTTAACCGCTTCTTCAAAGAAAGCGCCGTATTCCGCGTCTGGATAGATTTTGATATTGCGAGTGAGACTTTTTTGAACGCGGCTTGCGATTAACAAGGGGAAATCCTTCTCAACGTCTCCAGTCAATTGACTGAGGACGTTGAGATCATTGCCAATCTGTCTGCTGACGAAAAGGTATTTACCACGGTATTGGGGTAGATTCTCGATGTTTTCTCCATTAAAATACGCAGTCACCCATAGAGGAATGTCCCGCCGAGAACTATCTTTGTAATCGAGCACGTCGGCAAGAAAGGCATTTTTTGCCGAAATTTGCTGGGTGGATGCTGGCGGCGTCCACGGGAGAATGGGCGACTTCACTTCCTCTGTGGCGCAGGCGGCGAGAAATAGGCAGACCCCCATTTTCAGGGAGTCTTTTAGGAGCGCACATCCGTTTTTGTACAAGACCGATAGTTTTCTACACATCTTCTACCAGATTACCCATAATGTAATCTCGACGGTCTGGAGTGTTTTTACCCATATAAAAATTCAGCACCTGAGGTACGGATTTAAGAGCGTTCACTGCCACTGGTACAAGGCGGATATCTTTGCCGATGAACTGACCGAATTCTTTGGGGCTGATTTCGCCGAGTCCTTTGAAACGAGTTACCTCATTCTGACTGCCTAGCGCCTTGATAGCGTCGTCTCGTTCCTGCGCCGTGTAGCAGTAGCGGGTTTCTTTCCTTGTCCGCACACGAAAGAGCGGCGTTTCAAGGATAAAAACACGTCCGCTTGTTACCAGTTCCTCGAAATATGTAAGGAAAAAGGTTAACAGCAGGTTGCGGATATGGAAACCGTCAAAGTCTGCATCCGTAGCGATCACGATTTTCGCGTAACGTAAGCCCGTTAGGTCGTTTTCTATGCCGAGCGCCATCATCAGATTGTAGAGTTCCGTATTTTTGTAGATAGCCACTTTTTTCTTACCGAACATATTTTCCGGCTTGCCTCGCAGAGAAAAGATCGCCTGCGTCTTTACGTCTCGGCTTGAGACCATTGATCCGGCGGCCGAGTCACCTTCCGTGAGGAAAATCATAGAATTTTCACCCAGTAGTCCGTCTTCAAAGTGATATTTGCAATCCTTCAACTTAGGGATTTTCAAGGATATTTTTTTCGCGGCTTCCCGCGCCTCTTTTTTCACCACGTTAAGCTCTGTACGGAGTCTTTCATTGGCGATGATTTTCTGCTCAAGTAATCTCGCGGATTCGACATTCTTATGGAGCCAGTCCTCCACAGCGTCCTTGACTTCTTGTACAACGGCCGCCCGTATGTCCGAATTGCCGAGCTTGTTCTTAGTCTGGCTCTCGAACACCGGGTTCTTGAGCTTTATGGCTATAGCCGCGATAGATCCCTCTCGTATGTCTTCGCTCTTGTAGTCCTTCTTGAAAAACGCCTGAGCGCCTTTCAAGAAGCCTTCTTTGAAAGACGATAAATGCGTACCGCCATCGCTTGTGAACTGCCCGTTGACAAAAGAAAAATACTCTTCGCTGTAGTTGTTGGTATGGGTGAAGGCGAATTCGAGGCGTTCTGCTTTGTAGTAGCCGAGCGGGTAGAGGTTTTGCTCGCCGGTTTCCTCTGTGAGCAAGTCGAAAAGACCGCGTTCCGATGCATAGGACTTACCGTTGAAAGTGAGGATGAGGCCTGTGTTGAGGTACGCGTAATTGCGGATACGTTTTTCGATGAATTCGAAGTTGAATTCGTATTTACCGAAAATTTCTACGTCAGGTGTGAATTCGACAAATGTACCATTTTTTTCGAGGCTTTCTCCTTTTTTGCTGTCTACAAGCTCACCACGCCGAAACACGGCAGAGGCGTATTCGCCGTCCCGCACGGACACAACTCGGAAGTGTGACGATAAGGCGTTGACGGCTTTTGTCCCAACGCCATTGAGTCCTACAGAAAATTGGAATACATCGTCATTGTATTTCGCGCCGGTGTTAATAATGGATACGCACTCAACGAGTTTGCCAAGCGGTATACCGCGCCCATAATCTCTCACGCGGGCAGTTCCGTTCTGTATGTCAACTTCGATAGTTTTCCCATTACCCATAATAAATTCGTCAATTCCGTTGTCGATAACTTCCTTGAGTAGCACGTAGACACCGTCATCCGGGTTGGAACCATCTCCCAGCCTGCCGATATACATTCCGGTTCTCAGTCGTATGTGCTCCAAAGAAGAAAGGGTCTTTATTTTTGATTCGTCGTAAACCGCGGTTCGCACGGCCTGCGTTCTTATATTGTTCTGTTTTGCCATAATTAAAATTTAGTATACGGAATTCAACGGTTTTTGTCAATTTATTGTAATTTTGTGAGCGACCATTTTTTCATCAAATCAGCTTGACAATTCTCACAAAGAGACTCAAAATAGGAAATATGCTTATTGATATAGGGGTAAATCTCACTCATCCGTCCTTTGACAAGGACAGGGATGCGGTGGTAGCGGCGGCTGAAAAGGCAGGCGTTTGTCCACTTATCGTCACCGGAACGAACGTAGAGGAAAGCCGTAAGGCGCGAGACTACGCGGTCAGTTTGCAGGGAAAATGTTTTGCGACCGCCGGTGTACATCCGCATAACGCAAATGTTTGCGGCGCGGATACTATACCCTGGTTAAGGGAACTGTCGCAATTCCCCGAAGTAGTTGCCATAGGCGAATGTGGCTTGGATTATAACCGGGACTATTCGCCGCGCCCGGTTCAGAGAAAATGGTTTGAGAAGCAGATTCTATTGGCTTGTGAACTCAATATGCCGCTCTTCCTGCACGAGCGGGATGCTTTCGATGACTTTACTACCATTCTCGAACAAAATTGTCCTAAAACAGTCAAAAAAGTCGCGCATTGTTTCACCGGCGGGGAGAAAGAACTGTTCAAGTACTTGGAGATGGATTGTTACATCGGGATCACTGGATGGATATGCGATGAGCGCCGCGGCTTACATATTCAGCCATTACTCAAACACATACCGGCGGATAGACTTTTGCTCGAGACGGACGCTCCGTTTCTCACGCCTCGTTCCCTACCCCATGCGCGGAACCGCAACATGCCGGCGAATTTGGTTCATATAGCGGAAACAGCGTCCGCGGCTCTCGGCAAGGACTTTGCGAAACTATCCATAGAGACGTTCCAAAACAGTTGTGAATTCTTCGGAATCGACTGCAAATGAACGCTTTTTTAAAGGCCTTCTGAAAAACATTCCGAATTTTGCTTGACCTATTGCATGACATACTTTTTAGAACACCATCCTTATTTATAATTACCCTCTTGTTTTTCAAAGAATTGTATGTTACTATGTATGCAACAAATATTTATGAGGTATAATATGAAACGAATTTCTGTTTTATTCGCAATAGGACTCCTTGCCCTAGGCGGGGTCTTCGCACAGACAAAAGGTTCCACCATGTACGTCGCGGTAAAAACGGCGTCGCTCAAATCTTCTATGTGGTTTTTCGCACCAACCTTAAAACCTACCCTCGCTTATGGAACTGTAGTTACTATTCTCGCTGTGAACGGGAAATGGGTCGAGGTTCAACCCATTTCTTCACAGGTCAGAGGATGGATACAAACGGCGAATTTGACGAGTAAACGCATCACAGCTACCAGTAGTTCGACTTCCGCGTCGGCAAGGGAAATTGCCTTAGCAGGAAAAGGATTCAACGAGGAAGTTGAAAATACCTATAGATCGGAAAATACGAACCTTGACTATGGACTTGTCGATGAAATGGAAAAGCTCGTTGTTCCGGATGCGCTTTTGAAAAATTTCATTGACGAAGGTCGGCTCAAGGACGATAGTGGAGGAGCGTAATGAAACATATTGCATTTGGTTTGATATGTTGTTTAACGCTAACATATGCTGGTTGTGTGGGCATGGTACGTATTAATCCGACTAGAGTTGCGGCCGACGCTACACAGGGTGAAATTTCCGGTGATAAGAGCGACGCGTCCGTCAGTAGATCATCCACAGGTAAAAACGCTTCCTCCACCAGCACAGGTGGAACGTCGTCAGCTGTAGATTTCGACACGGTCGTTAGCGATGCCCTCAATAGGATGGACAACGCTTTTAAAGCAAGCGAAGAAATCACCCCGGCTGAAGAATACTACATCGGACGGGCGGTCGCGGCAAATATTTTTTCAAAATACAGAATCTACGCTGATAACCCGGCGTTGATCGCCTACATCAATGAAATACTAATGGTTCTGGCTATTAATTCACCGCGTCCGGACATCTACAATGGGTACCACGCGGTTGTGCTTGACAGTCAAGAAATCAATGCGTTCTCTACGCCCGGCGGACACATCTTTATTACTCGTGGGCTTTTGGCATGCGCTAATTCCGAAGACGCTCTGGCCGCGGTGCTTGCCCACGAGCTGGCGCATATTCAACTCCATCACGGCATCGATTCGGTGGAGGATCATCGATTTACCGGAGCGCTCCACGACGCGGCCGCTTATGCGGCGGGTATCGCTATGGAGGCTGCGGGCGTCCCCGAACTAACGCGGATTTTTGACAGCTCCATTCGGGAAATGGTGACTACTATGATTACCAACGGCTATACCCAAGATCAAGAATTCCAGGCGGATACGGCTACACTTTCTCTCTTGTCGGACGCGGGCTACAGACCTTCGGCAATCGTTGATATGCTCAACGCCTTGAAACAGAATGCCCAAGGGCAAAGCGGCGGTTTCGGAAAAACTCACCCATCAGCTGATAGCCGCATAAACAACGTCAACAAATCCATCTCTACATATCAGTCGTCCGACACCGTTCAGTTCCGTAAAACGCGATTTGATGCATTGAAAAAACAGCTCTAACCGTAAACAGTGTGCAACGATAACGAGACTTGTTTAGAAAGCTTCAGGTGTTTTAAAAGTACGATAACTATTTTATGTGGGTACTAAAATCATACTTTTAAAACACTCGAATTTTAGAAAATCTGATTATCAACCTCCACCTTATCTGACTCCTGAAACACAGCACCCGCCTATAGAATATACTTACCCAGATCCTGGTCCTTTACCAGATCGATGAGTTTTTCGTTCACGTACTGCTCGGTGATAACGACCTTTGTCGGGGCGATATCTGGCGCGTCAAAGGAAAGCTCGTCGAGTAAGGTTTCCATAATGGTGTGGAGCCTCCGCGCACCGATGTTCTCCAGCTTGGAGTTGACTTCTGCCGCAAGATTCGCGAGCCGCTCAATGGCATCATTCGTGAATTCTATCTCCACATTTTCCGTCTTGAGCAGTTCCGTATACTGCTTGGTGAGAGCGTTTTTCGGTTCTGTCAATATGCGGAGAAAATCATCTTTACCCAGAGAATCCAGTTCCACACGGAGTGGAAAACGTCCTTGCAATTCGGGAATCAAGTCTGAAGGTTTCGAGACGTTGAATGCGCCTGCCGCGATGAAAAGAATATGATCGGTGTTGATTTGTCTCCATTTGGTATTCACGGTTGCACCTTCCACGATGGGGAGAATATCACGCTGAACACCTTCACGGGACACGTCAGGACCTCCACCGCGCTCGCCTTTTGTTGCGATTTTGTCGATTTCATCTATAAATACGATACCAGTCTGTTCGACCCTCTGTTTAGCTTCATCGTTGACCTTTTCGTAGTCGATAAGCTTGTCAATTTCTTCCGCCATAACAATTTCACGGGCCCGGGCGATTGTTACCCGTTTACGTTTCTGGTTGCCGCTGAAGGCGGCGTTGAATATACCGGAGAGGTTAGACTCTAGATCTTCGAAGCTATTGCCCATCATTTCGATACCCGGAAACTGGAAATTTTGGCTCATAGAAATTTCCACCATCTTATCTTCAAGTTTGCCGGCGCGGAGCATTTCGCGGAGTCTCTCTTTCGCGACAATATCTTCAGGAGTCTCCTGTTGCGACTCTTCAGATTTCCCCTTGCTTTTCTTGTCAAAGACAGGTATGCCGACTTGTATGGCCGTCCCCACTATGGACGGACCAGGTCCCTCTTCAGGGTTTAAGGAGAAAGCGCCCACCGGTCTCATCATAGGACCAACTTGTCTCTCTTTTCGCTTTTTCTTGGGAAAGAGAAGGTCCAGAAGGACTTCTTCTGTATTTTTTTCGGCTTCACGTACCACGGATTCCTGCATCTCTTGCTTCACCATTGCGACTCCCGCGGCCATAAGATCCCGAATCATAGACTCTACGTCCCGCCCCACGTAGCCCACTTCCGTATATTTTGTAGCCTCCACCTTAATGAATGGCGATCCTGCTGAAATTGCGAGGCGCCTCGCAATTTCGGTTTTTCCAACGCCGGTGGGACCAATCATAAGAATATTTTTCGGAGTGATGTCCGCTTTTATGCTACCCTCCAGCTTAAGCCGCCGTGTACGATTCCTTAGAGCAACTGCAACAGCGCGTTTTGCTTTTTTCTGCCCTACGATGTACTTGTCTAGTTCCGCGACTATTTCACGCGGAGTTAATTCTTTCATATTTTCTCCTATGATTTTGGGAGTAAGAAGTTTAGAAATAGAAGTTGGGAACACGGTAAAGAAGTTTCACTGTGGATTTTATAAATCAGTCCCCCGCTCTATTCCCACAGCCTATTCCCCATCTTTTCCTAATTCTTCAATAACAATGTTGTCATTAGTGTAGATGCAAATATTACCCGCGATTCGGAGGCTTTTTTCAGCGATTTGCGCGGCTGTAAAAGAACTGCCTTCAAGATAAGCCAGAGCCGCGGCATAGGCGTAGTTACCACCCGAACCTATCGCAAGAGCCGCTTCGTACGGTTCTATCACATCTCCAGTTCCGGATATGAGCAAGGTTTTGTTAATGTCGGCAACGAGAAGCAAAGCTTCGAGCCTGCGGAGGGTTCTATCCGTGCGCCAGTCCTTAGCAAGCTCCACAGCGGCGCGGAGCAAATCGCCAGAATACTCCTTAAGTTTCATCTCAAACAAATCAAAAAGCGTAAACGCATCTGCGGTTGCTCCCGCAAAACCACAAAGCACCTTCCCGTCCATGAGTCGTCGTACCTTTCGTGCATTGTTCTTCATAACCGTTTCACCCATCGTAACCTGACCGTCCCCAGCCATAGCCACCTGCCCATTCTTCCGCACCGCCAAAACGGTAGTAGAACGAATTTTATTCTTTGCGTCCATATCCATTCCTTTTTCGTTTTTACAAAGTTAGTAAAATATACTACCTTTAGAAAAAAAATTCAATATCGTTCCACGACAGTTTACAGCAACTTGAAAAAAGAATGATCATTTCACAGGGAACACGTCAAAACCCAACGCCTTGAGCCTCGACATAACGGCATTTATATTGTCTCCAGCAGAAACCATAACAGCCCAATAGCGCTTATTGTTTCTTGTTCTCGGTACAGATTCCGCACGAAATCCAGTTCGGGTTATTTTTTCCACAAGGGCTTTAGCGTTTGCCTCTTCGCTGAACAACCCGGCTTGTAGAACAAGGTCTTCAGCAGTTTTTTTCTGTTGATTGGATGACGCCGCGTTATCGTTTTTAGCGGGCAGAATCCACAGGGGAGACGGAAAGATACTTATCGTTCCTGCTCCCTGACACGCGAGGGATTCTGGGCTTGATGGATATTCGGATAGCAGGCGCGTCTTGTAGGTATCGTCTCCCACGAGTTTCCAGATAGTATAATAGATGACCGGTTTGTAAGCGTCGTAAATCGAGTCTGAGAGAAGAGCGATAATAGGCGCGGTATCGCCCCTGTTGAACGCTTCAATTTCTGCCATAAGGAAACGAGCCTTTACCGTGGAGTAGGGATCGCCAGCGAGTAGAATCATACGAGCGTTTGCACTTGCCTTGTCAAAATTGCCTATAGCGGCAAAGCAGAAAGCAGCCTCCATCAAATAATCGTTATCCCGCTTACCGGCAAAGGCGGCGGATTGCCACGCGTCAGCCGCCTCCTCTGTGTTCCCGGACAATCGGTTAAGTTTTGCTATACGCACGAGATATGAGCGTTTTTCATCGTCATTTTCTGTGGTACGGACAAGTCGTCCAAGTCGTTCAAGCTCAGACTCTATGTTTTGAGCGCGAACAAACGAGACAGAAGCGGAAAAGAATACAAACACAAAGCAAAGAAACGTCTTAATCTTGACTCTGCGGAGCCGTAGTCGGCTCTTCAACTTCATCTTTTTTTCGCCTTTTGATTTCCGTTCCGCCTTTTGATTTTTTCTTGAAAATGAAGAAAAGAAAAAACGGTATGGATACGATAATTCCGAGAGTAAACGAAACTAGCGATATAACATAAACCGGTTCGTTGCGAAATGTGTAAAGCCCAAAAAGAGAAATATCGCAACTACTTTGCTGATTGGATAGAACAAAAATAAGCGCGGCAATTAAAATAACGATGAATTCAATCAGTGCAAACATAAATACTCCTTATATAAGGGGAGATCGAGAACAGGGAGAGTAGGCGATTAGAAAGACGTACATTCCCATCCTCTCTATTCCTTCAGCTCTCTTCCTCTAAACGTGTTGCCATTAAGCGACTCAAGTCTAACCTCCGTGAACGCTCCGATACGGGAGACATCCCCCGGAATCACCACCATTTCATCCCATTCGGTTCGGCAGATAAGCTCATTCGTATTCTTTTTAGAAGAACCTTCAATCAAAACCGTGACTTGCTCGCCTACGCGAGTATTGAGCAGTTTCACGGTAATTTCTTTTTGCAGGGCGATGACCGCGGAAAGGCGCCTTCGCTTCACCTCATCCGGTACACGGTCAGGCAGGGAAAAGGCGGCAGTTCCCTCACGCGGATTAAAGTGGTACATATAGGCGTAAATGAACTGCACTTGCCGCATAAAGTCGAGGGTTTCCTCAAAATCCGCCTCGGTTTCTCCCGGAAAGCCGATGAGAATGTCGGTTGAAAGAGTTATATCCGGCAGAACGGCGCGGATTTGGTCAACAAGCGCCAGATACTGAGCGCGGGTATAACGCCTGTTCATTGCCGCAAGCACACGGTCAGACCCATGTTGAACGCACAGGTGCAGGTGTCGGCAAAAACAGCGATGTCGCGCCAGTACCCCAATGGTTTTTGCCGAAAAATCTTTGGGATGACTCGAAAGAAACCGCACCCAGCGGATTTTCTCACCTGGTTCCTCGACTTTTTGGGCGATCATTTCAAGAAGTTCATCAAAAAGAATGCCGTTCCATTGGTAAGCGTTGACGTTTTGTCCTAAAAGCGTGATTTCCCGCATACCTCTTGAGGATATCGTCTTGATCTCCGCCAGAATATCGGACGGCGGACGCGAAACCTCTCTGCCCCGTGTGTAAGGGACGATACAGTAGGTGCAAAAATTGTCGCATCCGTGCATAACCGGCACAAAGGAACGAACCGTGCCTTCCTCATAATGTAGAGGAGAGAAGGCAAACGCGGGGGGTTCTTCATCGACCGTAGAGAGAAAAGGAATTTGACTATCAGATTCTTCTTCTCTTCCACTATTCAACATTTCAATTTTTTCCAGAATCTGCGGAAAATTCGCCTTTTCGAGGGTTCCCATCACGAAATCAGCTTTGAGTTTTCCCCCTAGACGGGACGCCATACATCCGGCAACCAGAATCTTAAACGGGTACCCCTCTCCTTCCGCAGAATTCCATCTTGCAACGGCTTTTCGCTTGAGTGCGTTGAGTAGATCGAGGCGCCCGAAAACCCGCTGTTCCGCGGTCCGTCGTACAGAACAAGTGTTGACGATAACCAGGTCCGCAGCCTCAATGGACGCGGCTTTTCTCCAACCTCGCTCTTCCAGGGTCCTGACCATTGCCGCGGATTCCGCGATGTTCATCTGACAGCCGTAGGTTTCAGAAAAATACTTCAACTCCGCGCCTTCAATCCCTTGAAGAATTTGATGCTGTTCCAGACACCTATTCCAATCATCGACAGAGCGCCGATTCCTGAAAGTATCCCCACAAGTCCACCTATGATGGGCAATTTTGATGCGATAGTCAATGCGCCAGCTCCGGCAAGAAATACTCCCATATTCTTATCGGTTTTGTCGGAGGACGCCATGCTCGCCAATCCGACTACTGTCGCAACACCACCGGCGATTATACCAGGTATGATTCCAAGTCCCCCTATTACAAATAATCCTATACCGCCCGCTATGCTCCCTATTGCCGTAACCGCGTATTTCGTCAATGCGTTTGACGACTCGTAAGGTTGTATATCGTTCATTGGTCTCTCCTATTTTTTAAATATACTATACATTGAGTATAAAATTCAAGATAGAATAGACAAAAATATTTTCTTTTTGAACAACCAATTTTCCTTAGGAAATGTCAATGAACACAAAATATTTTGAAAAAGCATGATTTTAATGTCATCCTAATGTTAGAAATAGCGAGAGACTCTGTTTGCCATGATTTTAGGCTAAACCGCTTGACAATTATCATATTAGATGGTATGATATTTTTATTGATTTGCTAGGAAATTTTTTGTTTAGAAGAGTGGAATTGTCCAAAGAAATTAAAGCAATTGTTTAAAAATTTTCAGGAAATAATTTAGAGATTCATCTTTGATATAAAATTGAGAGGTGTATTCAAGATGTCTTATCGTAAGAATATGAGAAGAAGACGGCAAAATGAATCTAATTCTTCAGATACTTCTAGTACTTATGCCGGGGGGGGGGGGGCCAATTCCTCCCGTTCATAGAAAGATGAAAGGTCGCGAGAGAAATTATCGAGCGAATCTTTCTGGTTTAGATGACTACAACGTTGAACATCTACAGCTCGAAAACTATATACAACTGCTCTTGAATAACATACCGAATGTGTTGTTTTTGGTTGACAAAGACTTTCGTATAGCGTATTGTTCCGCTCAATTTCTCGAACTTGTGAATGTTGAGAGCTTTTATGAGATAAAGGGCAAATCGCTTCTGGATGTCTATCATCTGTTTATGGACGAAGAGCTCATCAAAAAAGAAGAAGAGCGTATCCAGATAGCCACTCGGACCAAGAAAACGGTAATCTCGGAAGTTCCTATTATCTGGGCATCTGGTAAGTTATGTCTTTATGCCATACAGACCTCTCCACTGATTGACGAAAGCGGCGCGGTGGATGGGCTATGCGCTATATTCCAGGATGTTACTGATATTATGAACGCCAAGCGGAAAGCCGAAGAAGCGAATCGCGCTAAAACCAACTTTCTCGTCAAAATGAGTCGTGAAATCCGTGCGTCTATGAATACGGTTGCGAGTATGAGCGCGTTCATGCGAACCGACAACCTCGATGACGTGCAGGAACGTTATTTCAACGATATCAAGAAGATAGCCCAGTCTTTGCTTATCTTCATCAACGATATTCTTGACTTTTCAAAAATGGAAGCAGGCAAAATGGAACTGCTCCCTTGCCATTTCAATATAGCGACTCTTTTCGATAACATCGTGTCCCTGTTTCATTTCATAATCATCGGTAAGGGGCTTAATTTAAAGGCGGTATTGGCAGACGACGTGCCGACCATCCTGTTCGGCGATGAAACCCGTATCAGGCAGATAATAGCCAATATTTTAAATAACGCGGTGAGATACACGCGCCAAGGCGGCATCGAATTATCTATATTTGTTGAAAATAATGAGCTGGGTATCAGGATAAGCGACACCGGTATAGGTATAAAAAAGGAAGATATACCTACTATATTCGACAACTTCGAAAAGTTTGACCACAAAGCCAATAGGGGCGTTGACGGCATAGGACTGAAACTCGCCGTCACGAAACAGCTCGTCAATTTGCTCCATGGTTCCATAAAAGTAGAAAGCGTCTATGGGAGAGGATCCACGTTCACCGTCTTTTTGCCGCTTGAGGCCGGGGACATTGACAAGGTGGAGTTGCAGACCAAGAATCTCCCGTACATCGCCGCAAAAAACCGGGACGAAATGCTTGCCAAATTACTTCTCTCGGACAAAATCACTGTGTCTGAAAACGGACAGCAGAGCGGGGACCTGTCCCAAGACAGATTCGATAAACTACGGCATATTAGAGGTCTTGACATTGAAAACGGCGTCTCCTATACCGGCGACAGCATAGATAATTATCTAAAAGTCTTACGTCAGTTTTGTCAGGACTTTGATGGAAGAAAAGCGGCGATTTTGTCTCTTTTAAAGCAAAAGGACTGGAAAAATTACATCATCAATATTCATACATTCAAAGGCATAACCGCCATCATAGGAATGCAACAATTATCTGAAAAGGCAAAGAAACTTGAGGCAAAGGCAATGGAAATTATAAACGATGAACCTACAGCTCAAGCTGCCGAAAGAATATGTAAGACGGAAACGCAAGCGCTTTTATCTTCCCTGAACGCTTTCAAGGAAAAACTTGAACCCATTCTCGGTGAGTCCTCTCCGAGCAACAAGAATCCGATAAGCGCGTTTGTCTTAATTGAAACGCTCAAAGCGCTTCAAAAAGCCTGTGAAGCGTATAAGGTAAATCAAGCCGCCGAGATTGCCATGAAACTCGCAGTCGCCACTCACAGTGAATCCGTAGACAAGGCGCTTAACAATATCGGCGCTCTCGTTTCCAGTTTGGACTATGAGAAGGCGACCACCGAAATAGAACAACTGTTGAAAGAACTCGCTGAAAACACGCCTCTGCCGAAAAGCCGTATTCTCATCGTTGATGATGACAAGACGAATCATCTTATATTGAATAGCATCCTCACACTCGAATACGAACCTGTCTTTGCGTTTACCGGCAAAGAGGCGTTTATGTTCATAGAAAGAGAAAAACCAGACATCATACTGCTCGACATCATGTTGCCGGAGATAAACGGATTCGACATTTTGAAAAAACTAAAATCAAAACCGGAAACGGCTTCTATTCCGGTCATTATCATAACAGCGCTCAACAACTTTAAATATGAAGAAGAAGGGCTGGCGCTGGGCGCTGTAGACTTCATCACGAAGCCATTCAGACCGGTTATCATCAAGGCGCGTCTGAAAACGCAGTTTCTCATATTGCAACATCTCCGTACCCTTGAGAAAGCCGGTCTCGTGGACGAACTGACCGGCATCCCGAATCGCCGTTGTTTCAACGACCGCATCGCTATAGAATGGAAGCGGGCGGAACGCGATCAGAAATTCTTGTCCTTCTGCATGATAGACGTAGACAAATTCAAAGAATACAACGACGCTTACGGTCATCTCCAGGGCGATGTTCTCCTCCAAGCCATCGCAAACGTCTTCGCGACTTCGGCGCGGCGAGCATCAGACATTACGGCGCGTCTTGGCGGCGAAGAATTCGGCATCCTTCTGTCGGATACGTCCCTTCGGGCGGCCGTGGAAATAGCAGAACAAATCCGCCGTCATGTACAGGAACTGAAAATTTGCACGGCCGAAGGCGAACTTACTTCCATCACGATAAGCATAGGGGTTGCCTCTATCATGCCTAACGCCAACCTCTCTTACCACGACTTGATGAGACAGGCGGATAGCTTTCTCTATACCGCCAAAAACACTGGCAGAAATCGCATTTGCTCTCCGTTAGGAAACAGCCCGCTTTGATTTTACCCTGTTCTCATAAGCTACTTGTTTCCAATATGCGCTTCTCTTTCAAATAATAAATCTTTCGAGTAGATTAATTCATACGCGCCTACCGATACGGTCAGTTTACCTTCCACCGCTAAGTCATTCAGGATTTTCTTTGCGTATTCTACAGAAGTATTCGTTGCGGTTGCCAAACGGCTTGGGGTGAGCTTATTATCCGCTTTAAGAAGCGTCTCTATTTGTGCGGCGGTAATAAGCTCCTTTTTCATTTTATGTTTTGTGGATCTATGACGTAGCAATACAAACCCGCTTACGGCAATAATCAGAGCAAGCAAAGTCGGTATATACCGTAAGAATGTATAATTTATCCCCAGTAAAAACGAAAATCCTTTTATTTGAAAAAGGATAGTCAATCCCAAGATGATGAAAAAGAAAGCACAAAGTCCAAATTTAATGGCGGTTTTCAGCTTGTTTGAGAAACCCAATACTCGATTCAGAATATCGATTAATTCAGGAACAGCGCTTTTGTTTGATAAGTTACGACAATTTTCGCATAGAGGCAGATTATGAGACTTATCCATACATGAGTCGCAGAACCACTTGCCACAACTCATGCAGAGATTGTTTGCTTGCTTGTCAGGATGATGAGCGCATTGCATTATGAGAAATCGTAAGTCAGCTTGCCATCAGAACTAACTTGTTCTTTCGCCATACCTCTGGCTATCAGCTTTTTGACGGCTTCTTCCGCCTCATCTAATTCCAAAGACGTTTGAGAGACTATTTGTCTGATAGACAATGAGCCGGACTTATCGGCCAGAGCGAGAATTTGCTTTTCCGCCGAAATTTTTGATGTTGAAACAGGCGTAGTTATGGGAGCGGCCTGTGCGGGGGCGGTAACATTCACAACAATATTATTTTGATTGTTGTTTACATTGTTGTTTACCGAACCTCCGCTGCCTCCGTAGAGCGCATTATAAATATCAACTTGGTTTCCAAGTGTGAACAGATCGATAATCCATCCAATTCCGAAAACGCCTCCTGTTAAAAGATACAATACTCCGGTGCCGATTTTCTCAAGATAGAATCGGTGAGCGCCGAAAAGTCCCAGAAAGAACCACAATAGGTACGCGACTCCTTTTGATTTAATTGATGCCATTATTTAACCCTCCATACGATAGATAAAATTTGCGTTTAATGTCCGCCAACATATAAAGAACATCCGATGGGGATGAATTTTCCTTATAGTACTAGCTCGTTTTGAATTTGGAGATTTCGCTTATCAGGATGTCGATGTGGCGTTTGTTTTCCCCACTGCTGCTGTTTACCCTGCCCACCGTTGCATTTATCTCCTCCGAGTCGTTCGCCATATCGTTCATGCTATGCGTGATATCTCGCGTGAGCCGCTCAAGATTCTTGCTTTCTTCGATAACTTCGCGGCTCTCCACCTGCATATTCTTTGAATCCTTTTTGATAATGTTAGTTATGTCGTTGAGCTTGCCTATATATTCAAGTATCTGCTTACTACCAAATCCTTGTTCTTCCATAGAATGGCGGACTTCCGTTTCCTGTTCCGAAACTACCTTCACATTCTGATCTATGTACTCAAATCGGTCAATCACCGCGTTCGTTGACTTTGCTATTTTATCAAAAGATTCTTTTATTTTCTTGAGTACGCCCGCTATGATTTTTGACTGCTTGCCGGAAGATTCCGCCAGCTTCCTGATTTCATCGGCCACCACCGCGAAACCTTTGCCGGATTCGCCCGCGTGGGCCGCTTCAATAGCCGCGTTCATCGAGAGGAGGTTGGTCTGGCTTGCTATATTGTTCATGACCGCGGTAATCTCAAGAAGTCCTTCGGATTCTTTGGCGATTTCCAGAATGTCACTGGAGACGTTTTGAAGACCAGCCCGTCCGTCATCAGAGGCTTGGGCGAGTTTCTTAACGTTCTCATCGTTTTTCACCAGCCTCTGGGTAACGGAGTCGATGTTGGCGAGCATTTCTTCGATAGCCGCTGATGACTGACTGATGCTATCGGACTGGGTTCCGATATGATGATTAAGCCGCTCTATACTGTCGATGATATTCCGCATGGTGTCGCTGGTTTGGGTTACGCTGTCTGACTGACTGTTCATCTGTTCCTTAACGCTTTGAATCACAGTCGCTATTTGACGAATAGTCGCGGTCGTTTCCGTCATATTATTTGAAAGTTCATCTCCTATTTTGGAAAGGCTTCCTGATTGTTGTTTGATATTCACTACCATATTGTGGATTTTATTGAGGGTTTCATTAAAATGGATTCCCATATTGCCGATTTCATCATTGGCGTAAATAGTCAGACGTTTAGTCAGGTCGCCTTCTCCTTTGGCAATGTTCTCCATCATAGTACCGACACGGCTGATACGTTTTACCAGGTTGTTGGCGGTTAAGAATATAATACCCGCCGCAACTAGGACTGCCACCACGACGAAGATGACGCTGAAGCCTACAAGGGCGTTTACCGGCGCCAGCGCCGCTTCCAGCGGAACAAAGCTCACCACCGCCCATGGAATGCCTGTGCCAAGAGTTCTGAAGGGATAGCTCACTATAGCGTATCCTTTGTGCGTGATGACCGTGCTTTTTTCGCTGTTTAAGGACTCGATCACCGCCGCGACGCCTTCCTCCCCCAACATATCCGCGTCAACATTGCGAAAATTTGCGCCGACTTTAGCGGAGTCATAATGGGCCGCTATAATGCCATCCTTGGTGTACAGCGCGGCTTTCCCGGCGCCATAGAGTTTTGCCTGCTCAATTACTGTTTGCGTGTCCGCCATTCCGACTTGAAGACCTAAAACACCGGCGCTGTTCTCTCCAAGCGGAACCGGAAGCCTGATGTCAAAAAGGTATTGTTGCCTGCCGTTCACCATGTACAGCGTTGGATTGCTGACAAAGGCATACTCGGTGACGCTGGCAAGCGTCTCTTGATAGCGGTCGTACGTCTTAACTTGCACATCACCCGACGCTCTGGTAATGAGAAACGCAAGCTGTCCGCTTTGTGTCGCGCCCGGTGCTCCGGCATAGTCCGCGTCCATGCCGTCAAACGCATTGGGAGGAAACACCGCATAGGCGCTTATAAATACCGGCGCCAGTTCCACCATGATGGTAAGACCGTTTTGAAGTCTTGAGCGGCGCTCTTCCGCCGGTATTTTTGCGTCATAACAAAAGATCATGGCTATGGCGTTCAGTATTTGTATGCAGGTCTCACTTCCCCGCGCCACATCGTTTGCGACAGAAGCGGACACACTCGTCATATTCTCCAACGTCGCTTCCGTTTGAAGCCTGGCCGCCCTGCCCAATACCACCGCCGTAATGGCGGAGATAAGCGCAATCACAACCAGTACATTGACTATCGTTAATTTTACACTAATTTTCACTTTTTTCTCCTAATATAATTTTACTAAGAACTGTTTGATTGCTATATATTATAGCCTAAAATAAATCTTAATACAAGGAGGTATTTATGAAATCTCTTAATATTTCTCAAAAAATAGGTAAACAAGTGTTGAGAGTTTTGAATGAATAAAGAAAAGTAGTATCATATTGCTGTTAAGTACTTCCCGCCTCTTGTTTCAAAACGCCGTATTTGGTATGATGTTTTTATGACGATAAAAGAGAGACTTGCTGTTCCACCGCAAGAGGCGGCCGCGCAGAAACCAGAAATTCGGCGGCGGAATATGAGCGAAGTAGCGCTTGGTTACACGGAAGAACAGGCCGTACTTGAAGCTAAACGATGCCTTAATTGCAAGAACGCGCCGTGTATAAAAGGATGCCCTGTTGGTGTGTCGATACCCCGATTCATTGCGGAGATTCAAAAACGCAATTTTAAATCTGCCATTGATATTATAAAAGAAACGAACTTGCTCCCAGCCGTATGCGGGCGGGTTTGTCCCCAAGAAAAGCAATGTCAGCTTAAATGCACCGTTGGCTTGAGCCTGAAAAGCATTGGGAAAGCCGTTGCCATTGGGAGATTGGAGCGTTTTGTCGCCGATTGGGAGCGGGGTCAGGGCGCTATGGACATTCCCGCGTCCCTGCCGCGTACTGGCAAGCGGGTTGCGGTCGTTGGGTCTGGTCCTGCGGGACTGACTGCCGCGGCCGACCTTGCGCGTGCGGGACATACAGTAACGGTCTTCGAGGCCTTGCACAAGCCCGGCGGAGTAATGGTCTATGGTATACCAGAGTTCCGCTTACCCAAAGCCATAGTCGCGGACGAAATCCACGGATTAGAGAGAATAGGCGTGAAATTTGAGATGAATTTTCTTGTCGGGCGCACCGGAACGCTTGATGTCTTTCTGAAAGAATTTGACGCGGTGTTTATCGGCACGGGCGCGGGGTTACCCAAATTCCTCAACGTTCCGGGTGAAAACCTTGCGGGCGTGTTCAGCGCCAACGAATATCTCACCCGTGCAAATCTGATGAAGGCATGGGCGACAGATGCGGCGACTCCCTTCTTTCGCTCCCGCGTTGTAGCGGTTATCGGCGGCGGTAACGTGGCCATGGACGCGGCACGGACGGCGTTGCGACTCGGCGTGGAAGAGGTTCACGTGATCTATCGCCGCACCAGAGATGAAATGCCCGCACGTGCGGAAGAGGTAGAACACGCGGCTCAAGAGGGCGTGATTTTCGACTTTTTGAGGAATCCTACGGAAATCTTAGGCGATGAAAACGCGAAAGTTACCGGCATGATTGTACAAAGGTTTGAACTTGGCGCGCCAGACGATTCAGGACGGCGCAGTCCTGTCCCCATTACTGGGTCAGAATATCGCTTCAATTGCGATATGGTAATTCCCGCGCTGGGCAACGAACCGAATCCCCTGATAACGCGCTCCACGCCCGCGCTCAAGGCGGATAAACGCGGGCGCATCATCGTTGATAATCGGCAGAAAACGGCGCTCGACGCGGTTTACGCGGGCGGCGATATCGCGTTGGGCGCGGCCACCGTCATCCTCGCAATGGGCGATGGACGTAGAGCGGCCGCCGCGATTAACGAATTGTTAGGGGAATGCGCTTGAAACCGCACGACCTGTGCCGCTCGACGGCGCCGTCTATCCCCTATTCCCAATCTTACACCTTCTTGACGACTCTGCCGCTTTTGAGACACCGGGCGCAAATCTTGAGCGTAACTGTTGAACCGTCCAATTCCGTCTTGATCTTCAAGAGGTTGGGACGCCATACGCGGCGCGTATGGTTTTTTGCATGGCTGACCTTATTGCCGGTCATGGGATGTTTTCCGCAAATATCGCATATTCGTGACATAGAAACCTTCCTTGTATTAGTTATAAACCGGTTCCAAAAACAAAATTTCAGAACATTACTACTTTATCAAAAAGTAAAAAAAAAGTAAAGGGGACTACGATTCGGGGATCGGCAATGGTTTCAGTTCTCCCCTTTCACAAAAACAAGTTTTACTTTATAATACATATATGTACTCAAAACGAAAAAGGATCATTATAGTTGACGATAATATCATCAACCTTACTATGTGCAAAAGTATATTAGCGAATCAATATGATATTTGGACAATGTCTTCCGGCGAGAAACTATTTGAAATACTTGAAAAGATAATTCCAGACCTCATTCTTTTGGACATAGAAATGCCCGACATGAATGGTTATGAAGTGATGAAAAAACTCAAGGCTATGCAGAAAATCGCCGATATTCCGGTGATTTTTCTTACCATCCGCAACGATACCAATAGTGAACTTGAAGGCTTGAGACTTGGAGCCGTTGATTATATTATAAAACCTTTCTCGCCAGCCCTTCTCTTAAAACGAATAGAGATACACATTCTTATGGAGGAACAGAAAAACGAGTTGAAAAGGTACAACAACGACCTTTTGCAGGTGATTGAGAAAAAATCAAAGGCTATTTTGGATATGCAGAGTTTTGCCTTGAGCGCCGTTATAAACCTCGTCGAATTCCGTGACGTTCAAAATAGCGGGCATTTGGAAAGGACTAGCCATTACATCAAAATCTTGCTTGACGCTATGTTTGAACAAAAAGTATATTATGAAATAATAACAACATGGGATATAGAAACTGTTCTCCAATCCGCAATGCTCCATGATATTGGTAAGATATCCATCAAGGACAACATTCTCTTGAAACGGAACAAGTTGAACGAATCCGAGTTTAGAGAAATGAAGAAACATACTGTACAAGGTGTTCAAATAATTGAGAAAATCGAGCAAAGCTCTTCGGAAAGCGAATTTCTGGCGCATGCCAAGCTTTTCGCAGGCTATCATCACGAGAAATGGAATGGAACCGGCTACCCCAATGGCTTGAAGGGAGATGAAATTCCTCTTGAGGGGCGGCTTATGGCTATTGCAGATGTCTATGACGCTCTTATTTCAAGGCGTATCTATAAGGAGCCTCAAGAGCATCAAGAAGTTGTGGAAGTTATCAAAAGCGGCAGAGGAACACAATTCGACCCGTTTTTAACGGATATATTTCTTTCCGTTGCGGATAAATTTGAAGAACCGTATAAAAAGAGGACAAATGCTCAAAACGCGTCATCTTATTGAACCTTCTGATTTAACATTAGAGGAATTGGACGATCTCTTCACGCTTGCGGAGAGAATCGAAAAGGAGCCGCTGTATTTGCGAGAGTCTTGCCGGGGTAAATTACTTGCAGTGTTGTTTTTTGAGCCGAGTACCAGAACGCGGCTGAGTTTTGAAGCGGCTATGTTCCGCTTGGGCGGCTCTTGTCTGGGGTTCGCGGATCCGAGTGCAAGTTCCACAGTTAAGGGCGAAAGTCTCGCGGACACAGTGCGTATGGTCGCTTGTTACGCGGATGTCATCGTTATGCGTAATCCTAAGGAGGGCGCGGCGCTTCTCGCATCTCGGTACTCGTCCGTACCAGTCATAAACGCGGGAGACGGTGGGCATCATCACCCGACTCAAACGCTCACCGACCTGCTCGCCATACGCCGTTTGCGTGGCTTCATCGGCAATTTCACCATAGGTTTCTGCGGAGACCTCAAGTTCGGTAGAACGGTTCATTCTCTCGCAAAAACCCTGGTCCGCTACTGCGGAGTCAAGCAGATGTTCATCTCTCCGCCGGAACTGCGGGTCCCGTCATATATTACTACGGAACTTGGCGTAAACGGCATTGAATATGTGGAGACCGACAGTATAGAAAGCGTCATCGGCCAACTCGACGTGCTCTATATGACGCGGGTGCAAAAGGAACGCTTCTTCAACGAGGAGGACTACATCAGACTAAAAGACACGTACATCCTTGATACGCGAAAGATGGAACTTGCCAAAAAGGATCTGTTCGTGCTCCATCCTCTGCCGCGGGTGAATGAAATCACGCCGGAAGTGGACTCTGATCCGCGGGCAGTCTACTTTAAGCAGGCAAAATTCGGTATGTTCATCAGAATGGCGCTTTTGGCTGAGATCCTGGACACCGTTATTTAACCGCTTTTGGTTTGATACCAGCCCTTCTGGGGATAAAATTGGGGGGGGGGGGAATTTGTTCCCCCCGCATATACTTTGTGGAAAGAGTCCACCGCACCGGCTTTTGCGGCGGCGTTTTGAGGCGCCGCCGCCTGGTTCAGATTCCGCTTAACGCGAAGCCTTCACGCTTATTGTTTGGTGAGTACTGTCTCGGAATCGCTGCCACCAATAGTGCAGGTTGAACCGGAGATGGTGTAGGGCCCGAGGCTGCTCCTTACAGAACCGAAGGAGGAATTATACATGTAGAGATTGGAGCCGTCCGCCTTCCAGATTGCAGAAACGCT
>JAIRNA010000063.1 GCA_031258305.1 Treponema sp.
CTTTATGGGAATGGGGTTAGTTTCCACAAACACCGCATTGACAAAGGGCAACAATTCGTAGTGCAAAACCCGCGCTCGCGCAAAGTCACCTGCCAAGCCCGCCTTTACCAAGTCCACGACCTTACCCGGAACAAGGTTCGACGCTACCGAGATGACCCCGTGTCCGCCCAAAGCCAAAAGCGGGAGGGTGAGGGCATCATCCCCAGAAACGACCGAAAAATCATGCCCTTCGGATGCTCTTTTTTTCGAAATATTATGAATGATGTCAGCCATTTGGTTCACGTCGCCAGAGGATTCTTTTACGCCCGCAATGCCAGGTATTTCGGACAGCCTGCCCATAAGAGCAGTGTTAATATTTCTACCCGTGCGAGACGCTATGTTATAGACGATAACTGGTATGCCTATTTTTGCGACCGCCTCGAAGTGCAGGAGAATGCCTGCGTCATTGGGCTTGTTATAGTAGGGCGTTACCACAAGAACGGCATTCGCGCCTAAGTCCTTTGCCCGCCTTGTGTAAGACATAGCTGATTTTGTCGAATTCGAGCCTGCGCCTACGATGACCGGTATCTTGCCGGAACATTCCTTCACCGCTATTTCGATGAGTTTTTCCTCCTCGTCTTCCTCAAGTGTGGGCGATTCGCCTGTGGTTCCAAGCGGCACGATGCCATTGACGCCGTTCGCTATCTGGAACCGCACCAGCTCTCTAAAACCGTCGTAATCGACATCCCCATTTTCCTTCATCGGCGTAATAAGCGCCGTGAACACCCCTGTTAGCATTGTTTTACCTCCCTTATAAACAAGGACCTACCAAATTGTCCAAGATATCATCAATGGTGAATACGCCCTTTCGCGGTTCCGCAATGAGCCATTCCGCGGCGTACAGGGTCCCATAAGCAAAACCCGATCTGTTACGGGCTGTGTGGGTGATTTGAACGCTATCCGCATAAGAATCGAATATCAAGCTGTGGGTTCCCGGAACAGCCCCCATTCGCAAACTAGGAAAGTGCAATTCTTCGTCTTCTATCTTTCGGTTTACCGTCTCCCAAATCGGACTTTTCTTCCGCTTGAATTCAGATATAACCTTCTCGACCAGTGTCTTGGCGGTTCCAGAAGGGCTTTCCAGTTTCTCATTGTGGTGAACCTCGAAGCCTCCCACGTCGTAATCATCAAAGGAATTGAAGAGTTTCGCAGCATATTGGGCTATCCGGTAAAACAGATTCACTCCTATCGAGAAATTCGGCGCGTAAATGATACTTGAGCCGTTTATTTCAACTATCTCTTTGATGTCTGCAAGCTTGTCGTACCAGTTTGTGGTACCCACAACTGTAGGTATCTGCATATCGGAAAGCTGTTTTATATTTTTAAACGCGCTGTCCGGTTTGGAAAACTCGATAGCAACATCCGCCTCGCTAATGTTCTTCGAGTCGTCTATGGATGTTTCTATGATGGATCCCAAGCGTGAAGCCTTTTCCTTCGCATATGGATCAATGACCGCCGCGATTTTATGCTCGCGAAGCGCCGCTGATTTCTCCAACTGCTTTCCCATCTTCCCATAGCCGATAAGTGCTATTTTCATTCTTTTATCTCCTTTTATAAGGAAATTGCTGTTCAGACTAACAAAATTTCCTCTCGCTTAAAAATCAAAAAATTCTTTATGCAGACCTCGTACCACGTCCGTGGCTTGGGTATCGTTGACGATGAAACTAATGTTGACTTTACTTGCGCCTTGAGAAATCATTTGCACCTGGATGCCGAGCTTGAGGCACACGCCAAAGGCGCGGTTGAGTATTTCCGAAGACCGTTCCACATCACCGATGATCGTAACGATAGCTTTACAGGTTTTTATGTCAATATGGGCGATCTTGAGGAGGTCTTCCCTGAGCTGGTCCAGGCGGTAAGCCGCGTCTAAAGTGACTGACACCGATACTTCGCTAGTCGCCACCATATCAACTGAAATACCATATTTTGAGAATGTCGCGAATACTTGCTCCAAGAAGCCGGACTGTCCCACCATACGGGTTGATACGATGTCAACCAGCGTTACGTTTTTACGGGTCGTTATGGCGCGCACGGGCTTTGACGCGCCATTCTTTTCTACAGCGGCCACTATACGGGTGCCGGGCGCGGATGGATTGTAGGAATTTTTCACTAAAACCGGCGTGCCTGTTTTGACACAAGGCTGCATGGACCGCGGGTGCAGGACTTGCGCGCCGTAATAGGCAAGCTCCGCGGCTTCCTCGTAAGTAACGAACGCGAGAGGTTTAGCTGATGGTACGATGCGCGGGTCTCCGCTGAGTATGCCGTCAACGTCCTTCCAAACCTGCGCCTCTTCAGCACCGCACGCGGCTGCAATGACGGTTGCGGTGAGGTCAGATCCACCTCTGCCCAGAGTCGTAATCACGCCGTCCTTGGTTTTTGCGATAAAGCCCGTTACAACCGGTAGAACGCTCTTTTCTATAAGAGGGATGAGCTTCTGTGGTATGAGTTCCCAGCTTTCCTTTAACAGCCACGCTTGAGAATAGTTATCATCAGAGAGGAAACCAGCCTCCCATGCATCAATAGGCTTGGCGTTGACGCCTGTTTTTCTGAAATATGCGGATGCTATCCTCACTGAAAGTCTCTCACCGAAGGAGACAAGGTAGTCTTTTGTCTTTTTAGTGAGTTCCTTTATCATAGAAATGCCCAAAAGAAGATTTTTTAACTCTCCAATCAGCGGCATTATTTTCACATCAAGTCCTAATTCTTCTATGATTTTGAGATGTAACTCTTCAATTTTACAGGTTGAGACAATTCCTGTCTTCAGTGCGGAATTAGCCGCCGCAAGCAGATGATTTGTGGTGTCTCCCATTGCAGATAACACCAATACCGGGCGGCGCGGCATATACTGCCTCACAATGTCCGACATACTACGGACACGTTCCGCGTCAGCCACGGAACTTCCCCCGAATTTCATTACTATCATAATTATCAGATACTAGCAAATATTGCGTTTTTATGCAACCGCTTCTCATGCAATACAGAAACGGCCTTATGAGAAGTTTTCGAGAGCGATTTCTCAAAAGTTTTTCACAGAGACACAAAGAATGAAATTCTCTGCGCATCTGTGAATCATTCCGTATCGTATTGAATTAAGGTACGGATGGGGATATCCGGGAGAGATTCTTCGTAATGAAGGAAGGGAAGCCCAATAATGCCAAAAATTTCCGACACGATAGCGCCGGCGCTTGTGAGGAGTTCACGTGCGGCTTTGAGCGTTCCGCCCGTAGCGATGAGATCGTCCATGAGCATAACCCGCTTACCTACCGGAACGTCTTCTTGGTGGATTTCAATCTCGGAGACACCGTATTCCAGAGTAAAACGTATGTGTAACGTTTTGCCCGGGAGTTTGCCTTTCTTACGAATCAAAATCAACGGGATACCCATACGGTCAGCAAAAGGTGCCGCGAAGAGAAAACCCCTTGCCTCGATAGCGGCAATTGCGTCTATGCTCTTATCTTGATATATTTCAACCATAGCATCAAGACAGCGGTCAAATGCCCTCGGTGTCGTCAAGATAGGAGTTATATCATAAAAAAGTATGCCTCTTCTGGGGAAGTCTGGCACTTTCCCAATATAGTCATCCAAATTGAACCCGTGTCCTTTGGTCGTTACATAGTCGGTCCACTGTTTTACCTTATTGTCGATGTCTTTTGCATAGAGTGGTTTGGGATAAAGCGCCATTTCCGAATCATGCACCATATTAGCAAGATAGACTATGGCAGATTCAGAATCGGGCGAAAAAATTCCACATGGTCTACCGATAAGATTGATGTGCTTGAGAACCGTCTCAAGATAGGCAAATGAATCGGGATTAGGCTCCTCACACCCAAAAAAATACACCTCGGCAGGGAGTAGATCCGTTCCTGCAAAATCCGAAGCGATAGTAGAGACTATGCGCGCGCCCTTCAGTGTCTTCGCTATGATCGCCACCATTCTCCGACAAGCCTCTTTTCCGTCTGTAACGATAAGAACATTCTTTTTTGTTTCCACGATACCTCAATTCTATATAAGAATTCAGTACTTGTCAATAGGATATTTTAAAATCGTCTGTAAAACTAGTATGAAATATTTTGCCGTGATAGCCGCGGATATTTTGCTGCAAATCACAGTAAAAGTTGACCTGACATTTATGGACCAGCCTTTTGATCAACAAAAGGATTATGCGTTCTATGACGATACTATGGCACCCGAACAATGCTGGAACTACCGACCGCCCCCTCCCTACAGACAAATACGAATAATATATTTCCAAAATCAGTCTGTATGGTCCGTGATTTGCTTCAATATTCTGAACGATCAACTTGACAGAAGATTTGCAAAACGGTATGATAAACCTTTATTAGTAAAGTTATAT
>JAIRNA010000011.1 GCA_031258305.1 Treponema sp.
TGCGCAGCATCAAAACGCTTATTGACACGTCCAAGGAATCTTCCATGTATGCGCAGGAGCAGTTCAACCAGATGGCGTCTCTCATTGACACGGTGAAGAATGAGGAATTGTCCATACAAAACGCCATGTCCACCCATGACGCGGGAGGAAGCCATGTGTTGGAAACGCTGAATGAAATAAATATGTTGATCGGAAAGATCAAGGACACCTCCATAACGTTGCTGGTGTCTGGAGAGGCGGTCATTCAGGACATCAGTTCGCTTAAAAATATGTGAGTCGAGGCTTTCCTAAAACCAACCGACAATAAGTAGTGTCTGTCCACAAAGTCGGTTTTTTGCGGACAGACTTCTCATTATTTCATCCAATCAAGGGCTTTTTCTTCGGTTTGATCTCGCCGTATGAAACCGCATCTTTCAGTAGCGGTAGGGCGTCGCGGAGACCGGCGCCGTCTTTCGCGTAAACCGTCATCACCGTTTCGCCTGTATCCACCCATTCTCCGCTCTTCTTGCGGAGCAGAATGCCCGCGAGCGGACTCACTGCATCCTCCACGCGATTTCGTCCTACACCCAAATACACGCCCGCAAGCCCGACTTTATAAGCATCTATACGGGTAATATAAGCGTTTTGCTCCGCTTTTAGTTCGACTGCGTACTGAGAGCGGTAATTTTTTCGCATTTCAAGCAGATGTTTCATATTTCCACCCTGTCGACTCACGTTGGCAAGGAAAAGTTTCCGTGGCAAACCGCTCTGAAGAGATTTTTTGCACAATTCAAGCCCTTCTTCAATGCAGGAAGCTTTCCCCCCAAGTATGCAAGCGCTTGCCGCGAGAGCGAGACTCACCTCCATTACATCCATAGGACCATTTCCTTCAAGGCAGTCCAACGCCTCTTCAACTTCCAAGAAATTACCGACCGCATTTCCAAGCGGCTCGTCCATATCTGTCAGAAGAGCAGCTATTCTCATACCCATGGCGGTTCCGGTGTTCACGAGAGAATGAGCGAGAGATGAAGCTTGGGATTTTTCCTTCATAAAAGCGCCTGAACCATATTTTACGTCAAAGACAAGAGCAGAGGCGCCTTCCGCCGCCTTTTTGGAAAGAATACTCGCTGTGATGAGAGGAATGGATTCAACGGTGGCAGTAACGTCCCGCAAGGCATAGAGCAACTTATCGGCCGGGGCAATGTCTCTGCTCTGACCGGTCATAGCGAAACCGTCTTCGACTAATCCATGCCGAAATTCCGTTTCCGAAAGGTTCGTCCGATACCCCGGAATGGATTCGAGCTTGTCTAGGGTCCCGCCCGTGTGCCCGAGAGCGCGTCCGGATATCATAGGGACACGAATTCCCACACTTGCGAGCAGAGGCGCTATGATGAGGCTGGTCTTGTCGCCCACACCGCCGGTTGAATGTTTATCGACAAAGGGACCCGGTATGCCGTCAAGGTTGATTTTCGCGCCGGAATCGAGCATAATTTCGGTGAGAAAAGCCGTTTCTTTCGGCGTCATGCCTCTGAAAAAAACCGCCATAAGCCACGCCGCAACCTGATATTCGGGGATGACGCCGCCAACATATCCGTTGACCATAAAGGCGATTTCTTCTTTCGTCAGCGTCCCGCCATCTCTTTTATAGGAAATAATGTCTACCATTCTCATCTTCTACGCTCCTTATACTTTTAAACTCAACTCTTTTTCATTCCCTCATTCTTTTTAGTTCCGTCATCGCGTCTAGGTAATCGGGCTGGAGTTTGATCGCTGTTTCGAGAGCGGCTTTGCTTTCCACATCTCTGCCCAGAAAACGAAAGCATCTGCTCAACCGGTACTGGAGACGAGCCGCGTTTTCCACGCTTTTATCCGCGTTCTGGAGTGAGGCTTTCTTGTAGTAGTCAACGGCTTTTTCAATGGATTCCCGCGAGCGGTTCATTTCGTATATGCGTCCTAGCACCGCGAAAATAGTCCATGACGCATGCTCTGGGGGAACGGACTCCAGCAGTTCGCGTGCTGAGGCGATTTCATTATGAGAGATGAGTCCAATCGCCTCATGGAGAATAAGCCAATCTCCCGCTACGTCGTTGAATGCCGCATTCTCTATGAGCATGTCAGTCTCGTTGTATCGCCTTTCAAAGTCAAAAAACCAAGCCGCCCATTGGTAGAGGCTTTCATTTTTCTGATACGCGTTTAAGAGAAACCATACTTGTGCAACCATTTTATCTTGAGTCCAAATCTCCCGTCCGCGCTTGATTCTTTCAAGGTCTGCGAGGGGTTTCTCTCCCTGCATAAAAACCCTGTCTATCAGTTCCATAGCGGCTTGAACGGAAAGTAACCTGCTGTAGTGGAGGATGCCGTAAAGTTCATAGACGGAATTCTTCAATTCGCCTGATTTCAAGATTTCGGCAAGTTGTTCAAGATAATCTCTCTTCCTATCGCCATCTGTTTCCGTTACCGCGAGATTGTAGAGGCTCTTGATCTTGGTATAGTTTTGTTGGGAAGAGAGGAGCAATGTCCACACATTGCGGGCGTTCTGCTCGTTTCCTGAAATGTAGAGGGCGTCCGCCTGACGGAGCATATTGTCTTCGCCGGGGAATTGAGAGAAGATTTCTGCGGCTTGAGACGGCTTTCCGTAATGGTAAAAGAATTCGGCCGCGAGTTTCTTTTCGGTTTGCGAGACATCTTTTTTCATCAGTATAGCGTTTATTTGTACGCTTGCCGCGGCGGTATCGCCTTTTAATATGCTCAATATAGCGTTGTCCGCGTCAAAGCGCCTGTTTTCCAAGTCAAAAAGCCCTCCTGGAACCGTGGAAGCTTTTTCAGGATTATCCATGTCTCCCAGCAGAACGTATATACTTAACGCCGATTTCGTTAAACCGCCTTGGATCATCCGCGCCGCATAAGAGCGAAGAAGCCCGATGGTCTCCGCATTGAAATCCATACCCCACAAAAGCGACTCCGCAGCTACCACGGCAAGAGGTTGCGAAGCCGGGTAGCGCGCCGCGGCGCTCTGCGTCGACTTCTGATACGAAGAAATGAACCGATCGTCTTTTTGAGCGAGTTTTCTATAGCGTTTCAATACCGATAGCAGGGATTCTACAGAAACAGCTTGCTTTTCCAGCAGGTTTAACGCCGCTGAAATTCGTTGAACGGATCCCGTCTCTATCAACGTTTCAAAAGATTCGTCAAATTCAAGCAGAATCTGAGAAAAATTCGTCTCATCCCGCGTGTCTTTTCCCAATTTCTGCGAAATCAAGAGCCATATGAGTCCAGCGCAGGCAATCGCCGCAAAAGCAAACCCGACTGTACAGGCTAACGAAAGCACGTCTTTTCTCTGTTTTTTACTCATTTTTCAACCACTCCTCCAGAAACATCGCCACGCCATCCTCAGTGTTAGCGCCGACCACGATGTCTGCCGCAAGGCGAACCTTTTCTTTGGCGTTTGCAGGCGCTGCATTGAAACCAGCAAATGCAAACATAGGCAGGTCGTTTTCCTCATCGCCGAAAGCTATCGTTGTATCCGCGCCGAGTCCTAGCCGATTGAGCGCTTTTTGCAAACCCACTCCCTTTGATACGCCGTTTGCCATGACCTCCAAGAAAGTAACCAGCGTCCGCGTTGTATAAATGCGATCCCCGAATCTTTCGAGCAGGAGCGGGCGAATCTTTTCCTGCGTCTCAAAATCCGTCAAAAACATCCCCTTGATAGCGCCGACAAGTCCCGGTGTCTCAAGCGATTTTCTTATATCACAGATGCTGGCAGGCGTTCCTGTGTGTTTAAAATACATCTCCCATTCCGCGCTTGTTTTTTCCGTAACGAGTCTGGGAACGTCCTTCGCTTCGGGAAAGTAAGCCTGAAAATAAACGCCCATCCTCCTCGAAATGTCAACGCAGAAATCAACAACTTCAAGCGGCAAAAGCGCGGGATATTGCGGTGGATTGCCCCATTTTTCCACAGGCATATCAATAATTTCCGCGCCGTTGAAGTAGACCATGGGACCCTCCGCGCCGATAGCCGCACGGTATTTTTCGGACGCTTCCGGAGACCGCCCCGTGCATAGAATTATTTTCAAGCCCCGCTTCATACACCTCTGCAACACGTCAATCGTGTAGCCGCTCAAGGAGTTGTCAGGCAAGACAATGGTTCCATCCAAATCCAGGGCCACGGCTTTGATTCGTGAAAAATCTTTCATATTTATACTATAGCAAAAAACTACGGTTTATGATAGTGCGGGAGAGGAGGGGATAAAGGCTGCCGCAACGCTCGGTTTGCGGCAACCCGCTTTTTTATTATCCACAAAACAGCGGCGGTTCCCGCAGCCAACGGCTGCGCTTTCGGAACGCCTTCCGTCCCGCGCTTTTAGGAAATAACCGCGGAATAGATGTAGACCTGTTATGCGCCGTAAAATCTGTTTGAAACAATGTATTATGATGGCGCATGATGGGCAGCTATTAATTTTTTCTGGTGAATGTATATCTGACTTGTCCACCTTCAGAAAAAGTAAGGAGGCTATTATCTACAGAATAGCCGTATGATGCTGTTACGAACCAGCGACTTAGGGCTTCTGTTTTATCAGGTAAAACAGTTGTATCTAAAGCTTCTATATCGCTTCTTGAATACCATTTCGATTCAAGATTGCCCCAACCTAAGCTGGGTTTACCATAATAGCCGCCATAGACATGCGTATATACCAGTGTTAATATGCTGCCGTTAGTAGTATAAGTCCCCCTTCGATATGCAGACCCATCTGCGTAACGTTCAAAATTCCCATTGTTAAATGAGACATCACCAAATGCTTGATCAGTATTCCATATACCATTCAGATTTGAACCACCGTTTCCATTGCTGTCATCCTCGCCGCCGCATCCCGCCAAAACTAATCCGAATACCAGGGTCACGCCGAGTATTCCTGATAGAAACAATTTTCCTTTCATACATTTCCTCCTTAAAAAATCATGCGGATGGCGAATCGCCGCTTCGCATACCGCCTTTCGGCGGCGGTTCCCGTAACCAACGGTTACGCTTTCAGAACGCCTTCCGCCTGCGCCCGCAAAGGATGCGCCGCGGTTTCAACCAGCCCCCGCATGTCGGGTCAACCAGCCCCCGCATGTCGGGTCAACTAGCCCCCGCATGTCGGGTCAATTAGCCCCCGCATGTCGGGTCAACTAGCCCCCGCATGTCGGGTCAACTAGCCCCCGCATGTCGGGTCAACTAGCCCCCGCATGTCGGGTCAATTAGCCCCTGCATGTCGGGTCAATTAGCCCCCGCTTTTAGACGGTAGTTCAGTTCACGCCATTGCCGATAACGCTTTACCGACTTTTTCATCGAAATCAGGAATAGACGCGCTGTTTACAGAGACTACCAATTTTTCATAGGTCTTATAGTCAGGAGTTGTAAATTTCAAAGCTTCGGTTTGCGGGAACACCATTCGTATCAGCTTTATCGTTTTCTCAGCGTTAACTTTACTAATATCGCCTCCTCGACTTGACAGCATCGCAAACAATATACCTATTCTCCATGTCATATATTTAGCGCAAATCATATTGGGATATATGCCGATAATCGGAATACTTCCCAATGCTTTGTCTATGATTATATCAAATAAAATTTCTTTTGAGATTTGTTTGATTACGGCTGCCATTTCTTCTTTCGTAACCGGATCTTGATGATATGTCAGTCTAATGTTGTTGATCATAGTTCCATAATGCGTAAAAAGCACAACTCCGTCCGCAATAAGATTAAATGGAAAACCCGCAAACCCTGTAAGGGCTTGTATAAACGAATTTGATCCGGAGGTATCTCTTATTATCGCATACGCGGAACGGGCTAATTGCTTGTTTGTTTCTTCATCATACATACAAACCTTCTTTCGTAGTTTATCCTCGTTGCGGAGTCACGCTATCGTTTTCGGCGGCGGTTCCCGTAACCAACGGCTACGCTTTCGGAACGCCTTCCGCTTATGCACCCTCTCATGCGGGCGTCGCATATCCGCTTTATTGCTTTTTTCCCATTCCGCCTCCTTTTTCCGCCGTTCCCTTCTTCCGTTTGGTGAAATTGGTAAGGCTTGTCAGTTCCACGGTTTCATCCCTGCCTCTGTTTGCTATGAGCTTGCCTAAATGTCTATATAATGATATGGATTCTCGCGTGAGATCCGCGGTCATGGATTTTCCATTACATCTCAAGAACGCGGACGCGCCTTTCATATAGCAATATGATGTATGACTTATGCGATAATAACGGGGGGGGGGGGGCCAAATATGGCTATGGCGTTTTCAGCGCGGGCAAAGCCCCGCGCCGCACAAGGCATAGCTTCTGCTGGGACGCTTTCACGGAGAGCGTATGAAAAGAATAATTTGCTATGCATGTATTGTGTCATACATTCAATTATAGACTGTTGGCATAAAAATGTCAAGGTTAGGAAAAACGCGAGTTAAAAATAATATTGAAATATCGTGTTATTACATTTTTGAATATAGTAAAAAATCGCGGTGTATGATAGTATATAAAGAAGCGGGAAGCGGGATGAGAAGCATAGCGTAAAAGTTCACCCATCAGCTACTCGACTTTCTAACAAAGGAGTATTAATGAGATTAATTTTTCTAGGTCCCCCAGGCGCGGGGAAGGGAACGTTGGCCGTGCGGTGCAAAGATTTGCTTAAAACGCCGCATATCAGCACGGGCGCGATTTTTCGGGATGCTATAGCGGCAAAGAGTCCTCTTGGTCTTAAGGTGAAATCCATCATTGACGCGGGTAAACTCGTTGACGATGAGACGACTATCGCGCTGATCAAGGAAAGGCTGTCGCAGGAGGACGCACAGAAAGGCTATATTCTGGACGGTTTCCCGCGTACCATCGCCCAAGCCGAGGCGCTTGAGACGTTTTCTACTGTTGACAAGGTTATCAACTTTGATATACCGGATTCCGGCGTAATAGAACGACTGTCAGGACGACGTGTATGTCGAAAATGCGGCTACAACTTCCATACGGTTTTTAATAAGCCCAAAAAGGAGGATGAGTGCGACTTTTGCGGCGGCGAGGTTTACACCAGAGACGATGACAAGCCGTCCGCTGTGGAAAAACGCCTTGAAGTCTATCGTGAACAAACACAACCCCTCATTGACTTTTACCGTAAAAAAGGTCTGTTGGTTGACATTGACGCGAGTCCTATGGTGGATGAAATTCTGGTCGGTTTCAAAAAAGCGATTGGAATTTAACCGCTTTACCCGTGGATTATACGTTGCCTCAAGCGTATTGAGGTACTGATGAATAATTTAATTTGGAGGAATTATGAAAAAAACGACATCGTTTTTATTTTTTGTGTGTATCGCAGGTATGCTTTATGCGGGACCTGCAAAGGAAACAGCGGAACCCCTTAAAGTGGGCATTATGCCGGATGCAGATTCTCTGCCTTTTATGGTTGCCAAAGATACCGGGCTTTTTGAGGCCGAGGGCGTGAGTGTCGAGCTGGTTGTATTTTCCAACCCGCAAGAACGGGATGCGGCGATTCAAGCGGACAAGGTTGACGGGTCTATTTCTGACCTACTTGCCGTGGCGTTTCTGTACGTTGGTGGGTTTGATGCGAAGGTAACGAGCCTTACGGACGGGCGCTATGGCATTGCTGCGGCGCCTGTAGGGGGTATACAGGACGTGGCTGGACTCTATGGCAAGAAAATTGGACTTTCCACCAATACTATCATCCAGTATACGGTCGATGCCCAGCTCGCCAAGGCGGGCGTAGGCGCCGATAATTACGAGCCGGTGTCGATTCCACGTATGCCGCTCCGCCTGGAGATGCTTCTGAACGGGCAAATTGATGCGGCAAGTCTCCCTGAGCCTCTGCTCACTGCGGCTACCGGACAAGGAGCAATACTTCTCTCGACTACGGACACGCTCGGTATTGATGCAGGCATCCTTCTCTTCTCGAAGAGGATTCTCGACAAACGCCTCGAAGACATCAAGAAATTCTACCGCGCTTATTATAAAGCCGCGCAAAGAATCAACGAAAACCCAGATGCTTACCGCGACTTTCTCGTGGAGAAAGCCTCTTTCCCAGAAGCAGTCAGGACCGCCTACCAGTTCGTTCACTACCGTAAGCCGACTCTCCCAGAAAGAAGCCAGATTGAGCAAGCCATAGCATGGCTTAAAGCAAAGTCGTTGATTTCAACAGACATAGCCGCGGATGACTTGATTGACAGTCGCATCGTTGCGGAATGGTAATACTAGAGAATCTATCGATAAGTTACCCCAGTGCTGACGGAAGCCTGCCCGCGCTGGGCGGCTTCAGCGCCGTATTTGAAACAGGCGGAATTACCGCGATACTGGGTCCCTCTGGTTGCGGTAAGACGAGTCTGTTAAACGTCATAGCAGGGCTGAAAAAGCCAAGCGCGGGCGCCGTCTTCGTTGAGGGTACGCCGGTAAGCGGCGCACGCAAGGATGTCGCGGTCATCTTTCAAGATTTTGGATTGCTTCCATGGAAAACAGCCGCAGCCAATGTCGAACTTCCCCTTCTCCTTAATAAAGTTCCCGCAAAAGAAAGGAAGGAGCGGACGCGCGCGCTTCTGGACGAATTTGGTTTAAAAGATTTCGCCTGCTATTACCCCGGTCAGCTTTCCGGTGGTATGAAACAACGGCTCGCGGTGAGCAGAAGTCTCGCCTCATCTCCGAAACTCCTCCTCATGGACGAGCCGTTTTCCAGCCTCGACGCCCTGTCCCGCGAAGACGCCCAGAATCTCCTCCTGTCCCTGCACAAAAAGCATCCCCTCACCATCGTCATCGTTACCCATTCCATAGAAGAAGCCGTGTTTCTCGCGGACGATATATTCATCATAAAGGGAAGAAATCCGGGTAAATTAGCTACTCGCATCCAAAATTCTCCCCATGTGAACGCGCGTATTTCCGAAAAAAGTTTCAGGGATTTCCCGGGATTTCAAGAAATGTGCAGAAGGATCAGGGAAATTATGGAAGAGTCATTGCCCTAATTGTTAATGCCGTACAGATGATCCCCTCTTATAAACTGAGCCTGTTTTTAGAACGTGTACACCACCCGCAGATTTATCCACTGCATTGTCGTAACCTCATCCTTATTTTTGGTGCCGTATTCATTTCTATATTGATAGACCAGTGCGGCATAGGCGTTGCCAAAGTTCGCTTTAATCATCGGCTCGACATTCCAATACAGGTAAGGTGAATCCTTGTACATTTTGTTTTCGCCAAAATCTTGGGCAAATTGAAATGCCGTGCCAACACTCAAGAAGTTGTTAAAAAAATTATAGTAAAAACTGGGCCTCACATAGAGGATATGACGCTCGAAGCTTACATCGTATCCAAAGCGTACCTGGGCTGTGAAAGCCTGCGGCGTATATTGGAAATAGAGCCAATTCACGAGCCAAAGCTCTTCTTCACTGTCGCTTCGAATCCCTTCATAGGAACCGTTGAGCCAAATCTGGAAACCTTCCAGATACTTGTTCAAAGTACGTTCTTCCAGACGGAAAATCAACTGATCTCCGGACTCGTAATCATCTTCGCTGTCCAGACGGTAAGCGAACTTTAGGGCAAAGAAATCATTGGTATAGGCAAGCCCCAGCACCGACTCTTGTAACACACTTACTATGGTTTGTACGGTGCCAGCTTGGGTCGGCTGACCGTCCATATCGTTCAATACGAATCCTAAATTCAATCCGGGTAAAAAGCCGGGCGTTATTTCAGCGCGTACGCCGATTCTGGTATCCAGCTCCTTCCACATTTCTGGTCCACCCGTTGCCCAGGGCGAATCTCCCAGCTTACCGACCGAAAGTTTGAGCTGATCGTTCAAAAAATTCCCGTATGCGAAAGCATAGTCCCATCTGGGCAAATTTGAATCTCGCCACTCGGTTTGCTGGAAACGGACCTTCATGCCTGTATTTCCCATATTAAGCCACATATTCAAGCGAAACCGTCCCTGGCTCTTGTTAAGCGAAGGATTAAGAATTTGTTGACCACTGTCATCTTCGTTGTTATGCACGAATCCTTCCGATGTTGGATCTTGTTCCCCTATTTGTTTTTCGTACCAATAGAAACCTGTTTTTACTTCCCCGGACAGTTTCAGTTCCTGCGTAAAAACCGCGCTTGCGGTTAAAATGGCGGCAAGCGTTACCATAAAACATCTTTTCATGCGGAATCCTCCTTGTTATGATGTAAACATTCGCTATCGTAGCAAGAAGTCGGACGCGGCAACCGCGCCCGACTCAATAGCGCTATTCTGACTTTATAAATTTGACTGAAATGATGGTGCTGGCAGGTACAGTAATGATTGCAGATCGTTTATCTGCGCTCAACACAATAACTTCGTCCGCAAGTTTCTTATCTACGTCTGAAGCGAGAGCATAGGCGCTGCTCGCTTCCCATGGAAGGTTAATCTGGATATCTCCTAGATTAACGCCGCCCGTTCCATTAGCCTGGGTTGGGGTCCATATAATCAGGCTGAGAGATTTCCCGTCCATTGATTCATAAGCGGTCGCCTTTGGAACCGTGCTGTATTGGCCGTAGGTTGTGTTGTTGATTTCGGTGTTTTCCGCGATGCCGCTCGTGGAGATGCCTACACGAGTGGTATCCGCGGCAAACCGTGAATAATGGGCAAGCGCATAGCCCCGGGGTAAAATCGTGTGTTCAGCAGGCGCTCCATATTGGCCATCGCTGATAAAGCCGTAGAAGCGTTTGGTATACCACCATACAAAGGCGCTTTCCTGATTCAGACGCTGGCTGCAATCAACTTCGTTCATCAAAGCCCATACCCGGTTCCATGTTGACAACTCCGGATAAATAGATGAAGACGCGCCCGTACTGTCGCTATGCTCGGTCTGCCAGACTTCCTTCAGGTCCTGGCCATCACCGTCAATGCCTTCAATAGCAAGCGGATACGCGCCTTGTATATTACCGTAGTAATGGCGCGGTACAATATCAACATTCCTTCGAGACTCAGGGGTGGTGAGGGTGATGTTGTTTATGGTCGGCGTATTGGCAGATTCTCCGGTCATAGTTCTCACACTGTCATACGCTCTGCCGCCGCCGTAACCGGGTATGCCGTCTGTAAAGTGACCTTCTTGTATAAAGAAATTGCTTTGTTCCTGGTCAGTCCATTCACAGCCTTCATAGGCCGCGGTGAAATTGGGTTCGTTCTGGATGGAAATCGCATATAGAGGAGCGCCATGGTCGTTCATCCTTTTCAGGTAAGACCTCAGGTATTCAGCATACTCGTGGTATAATTCTGGCTTTACATGACCTCCGCCCACCAGCGAATTGTTGGTCTTAAAATACGCAGGTGGGGTCCATGGACATGCAAACACATAGCCGCCATAGAGGTTGACCCGTTTAACGATGTCATAATAGTCCGAATTGTCCTGCCAGACTCCGTTACCACCGGGAAATTTATTGCCGATAACGCCGTCCAAGTCGTCATACAGGGTAATGCGAAGCATATTAAAGCGTAGTTCTCCGTTTGGATTAAACATTTTGTCAATATCTTCAAGCATTATGTCAGGCGATGAGCCTCCGGTTCCTGCACGGAAAACCACGGATGACATACCGCCGAAACCGCGGACATACTGGTACCTGGTAGCGGGGTCAATGGTGAGACTTTTGGACGGAGGTGCGAGGGCGGTTGCGGAAACTCTAATCCTCACCGGACTGCTTGTTACGGTTGTTGTCTTGTTCCGTTCCGCGTTTTCGTTGGTATTAGTCGCAACGACGTAATAAAACGTTTCCCCCGCGGTTGCGGCAGTGGCAAAAGGCGTATAGCTTGAGGCGGTTGCATTCGCGATCTCTGTACCGTTTTTCGCGCTAAACGATGTGTTGGAATACCACTGGTATGACAGGACGCCGCTATCAGCGACCGCGACGGCCACAGTCAACGGCGCGACCGTATCGCCTACAACGTAATCGGTACTCACAGGCTGAAGGGAAATAATCGGTGTCGCAGCACTCAAACTGCCCAGCGGGTCGTCATTTATCGGCGTATCCTCCCCATTGGAACCGCCGGTGCAGTTAGCCAAAATAAAGCCGAATACCAGCGCCATGCTGAGTAATCCGCATAAGAACCATTTAGTCTTTTTCATAAAAAACTCCTTGTTTTGTAGACGGACGATGGCGTCCGTCTCTTGTTTTACCGCGTAACACGCGGCTTATTCTGATACCTATTGAGCGGTAACGGTCAACACATAGAAAGCTTGAGCCCCGTTCTGCGCGGTTACCCGTAGGACCACAAGATTGTAATTAAAGTAACCGCTCGTTCCTAAAGTAAGCGGACCTGTTCCATACGTTCCGTTGAGGAAAAGACTACCAAAAAACTCTGCGGCGCTTGCCCAATCTACCGTGGAAAGAGCGTTCACATCGGCGGTAACCGCCGTATCTGCTCCGAGCGGTCCTGGTATACTAACCGAACCTGCCGTGTACCCTGAAATAACTGGTCCATAGGCGCCCGCGGTTTCCTGTCCCGGCGTTCCCAAGTCGGTAACATTGACGCCCGCAACGGTTACGGACGAAAGGCTTGTGTCGCCATTGCCCACTCCGACTGCGAACTTATAATTTGTCACCGCGCCATTTTCGGCCGTTACTTGAATGTAAAGGAACGTTTGACCTATCGGGAAGTCGAAGGTATTGACATCTCCATATTCTGGTTCCGTGGTTGAGTCAGTGGTAACCGCGTATTTCACCGCCGCGTATTCTGCGTCTGTCGGAACCGCGTTCACCGTCACGCCGTTCTGGGCTGTTTCGCCTACAACGACGTTCACCGCGCCGGCGGCTAAAGGATTCGCATTTGGTACGCCTGGAGTCGCGGTTTCTGTGCCAACACCGATTGACGCTAAGGTATTGTCATTGCTTTTTACCGCTATTCGATAATACTTGTCTGTAGGAAGCCCGGTATAGACTTCCATATAGACTGCCTTGAGGTAGATCGCTTCTTGACGGCCCAAGGTTATTTCCGCTTCTGACAAGGGAGCAAAAGACGGCGCGCTCTCGGCATTGAGCGCGGCTTGCGCCCATTCAACCTGGACGTTCTCGGCAGGCGTTATGGACAGTGTTCCTTGAGACTGGGCGGGAAGACTCAGGCTCAATAGCCCTTCCTCGCCGGTATTCCATTCGTTGCCCGGCGCATCAATGACGGCGTTTACGGCAGCGGGAGTCCCGCTTGGGTCAAATGAAACCGCCGTTATCCGTGGGGCGCGGACCCTTACCGCATAGTAGAGGGTTTTTGTGCCGTCTGAAGAGACTGATTTAACATACAGTATGTCTCCGTCATCAAATGTGAAATTTGCCGTATCGCTGAATTGCGGGACAGTGTTGCTCCCAGCCTCGACTTTGGCAAATTGAACGGATGCGCCGGCATTGTCTTTGGGCGCTTCTACCGACGCATTGATGTTTTCCGTACCAAAGGCAAGATTGATGGTTCCGAGACTTACCTCGTCGAGCGTTTCCACTGGCGGTTCCATCCCCGCTCCTTTTCCTGCGACCTTTATGGTTACCACAGTCGCCACATCACTACTCACATGGACTTGCGCCTTATAAAAGTACCTGACGCTTCGGTCAGACGAAAGCACACTGATGTACACATAGTCATTGTCCTGTAAGCTGAATGTCCCGGTCTTGGACCAGACTTGAGGTCCCCCGCTGTCGGTTCCCTGACCGTATTGGACTGCTGCCCGCAAGCTATTCGGAGTCGCTGAAATCACGGCGGAAGCCAGTGATGTTTCACTATCCGCATAGAGATGAGCGACCGGTATACCGCTCAAATCAAAGAGCGGATTCACCCATTCGTCACTCGTCACTCCCGCCGCAGAAGAAAAAGCCTCGCCATTCAACGAAATGCTCTTTAGGCTTGCGTCGCTGTTAGGCGGCGTTTGCTCTTCTTCTTGCGAACAACCTAATAAAACCGTCATTGCCATAATGAAAGCAAACACGGTTTTTCCGATTTGGAATCTTTTCATAAAGCCTCCATAATTAATATATGATTCGTTGAATGTCCGTTTCAGACCTAAATCGGATAACATCCGATCGCTGTGAGGCACGGTTTGATAACTGGATCTTCAGCGAAAGAATCAAACCGTAACGTCTCTTTCACGTTTGAGAGAGATTGAATGAGTAAGAGTACGCTCTACACGGGGGAGGGGACAATCAGGTTCGATGAACCGTCCCCTCCGTTCCCCTAAAAGCGTTACTTGAAAAGAGTCTAACCGCCTTGTCCGCGATCTTATGTTGTATGCTATATCTTTAGGAAAAAGAAAGAGATAAAAATTTATATCGCGGGGGGGGGGGAGTACGTCACGTAAAATGTCCGCGCCTTCGTGGTTTTATGGATAAGTATCTTCATAGTGTATATTATCCTCTATATATTGTCCGATGTCAAAGGTATTTTTTAAAGTTTTACACTATTTTTTAAATATTTGAGATTCTTGGTTACGGTAAATTCTCTTGATTTTTCTGTAAAAGCGTGTTACGGTTGAAATATGACCAAACGATTTACCATTAAGACAGGACGAGAGGGTCTTTATCCAATCACCGCTCAGGTAGAGGCTGCACTTGCGGAAAGCGAAGCGCAAGAGGGTTTATGCGTGGTTTTCTGCCCGCACACTACAGCGGGAATCACTATCAACGAGAATGCGGATCCAGACGTAAGGGCGGATTTGCTTTTGGGACTTAGCAAGGCTTTTCCTGACCGAACCGAATTCCGACACGCGGAAGGCAACTCTAGCGCTCACTTGAAAGCCACCTGTGTTGGAAGTTCCGTATCCATTATCATTTCTCAGGGGAGACTTCTCCTCGGTACATGGCAAGGCGTCTATTTCTGCGAATTCGACGGGCCCCGCACACGTGCATTTTTCGTAGAGGTGCTGCCCTTCCACGAAAAGCCCATAAAATAAGGCTGTCCAGAGTTATTGACCTTTGTCCTTTGTTTTCGCATGGCGCCGCTTGTATTCCATCGGGCTTTCTCCTGCATATTTTCTAAATTTGCTGTAGAAATAATCCGTGTTGGCGTATCCCACAGCCGATGATATTTCGTAGACCTTCATTTTCGAGGAAGTCAGCATCTCCTTCGCGGCGTCAACGCGGAGTATATCGAGATACGTATGGAAACTTCTGCCAGTGTATTCCTTGAATCGTTTCCCCAGATACGCATAGTTATGGTGAAAGAGCTGTCCCAGAGTCTTGAGGGAAAGGTTTTGAGCGTAGTTATTCTTGACATAACTGATTATCCGCCGAAAACTCCCGTCCGCGGAAAGACAGGCGAGACGGTGGCTCATATTGAGGCAGTCTCTCGTCATTTCATCCACAATGTCCGCAAGGTAGCGTCTTTCCATAATCGCATCAAGAATTTTCTTGCTGTTTCCTATGGATGCCTTTAATGATGGGAATTTGCTTATAACGATGTTCCGCGTTTCTAATATCAGACTAATGCACTCCTCCCGTATTTCACGGGAAGTTTTCCCTGACAGGACGCATTGTTCCTCAAAAGTTTTGAAGAAACCGCATATTTTTTCTGTATCAATTATCTGAATGAATGCGCCGAGTTCTTCGGAACGCATTGCATCAGCATTCTTGAACAAACCGGGATATGACGGCGTTGTTTCATTCCGCGATAGTGCGTCCATGCAGAGGCATTTCACCCCTCGGTAGAAGAAGGCGCGAGACAAAAGCTGTTCCGCTATAAGAAAAGATTCCCCTATGTCCTTTGGTGGAAGCCTGGTTCCTAAAGCTATGAGCAAGGATTCGTTGGAATATGCTATGGAACGTAGCGCGCCAGTGTTCTTCTTGGCGCGGATTCGCTCAAGGAGAAGGTTGTCGTAGAATTTTTCGAGGAACCGCTTTGCCGTATCTTCGGAAACGTCAGTGAAGAGAATCACCATGAGATTCTTGTAGGGGAATATGGGACGGCGGCTGTTCGAGAAGAAAGAGCGGAGTTCCTTTTCGAGAACGCCCAAGTCTGCATAAGATAGTACCGCGACTTGCGCACGGATGCAAAGCGTATGGTTCAGGTGTAAGCGATCCAGGTCCACGGCGGTGGTTTTGACGATAGTTGCTGCCGCGTCCGCCGTCTTACCGTGGTTTTCCATAATTCGCGCAAACGCAAGGCACTGGGCTTCACGGTTATTCCATTTCTCCTGTTCCGCGAAACGACTAATTTCTTCGGCGATATCGGTGATTTTCTCAATGAGGATTTCTTCTTCTAGAGGCTTGACGATATAGCCTTTTGCACCCATATTGAGCGCCTGACACGCGTATTCAAAGTCCATATAGCCGGAGAGGATAAGGAATTTGGTAGGGCAATCCGCTGTTTCGCGCATCACATCAATGCCCGACATACCTGGCAGGCGAATGTCGAGTAGGGTCAGGTCTGGTCGGAGTAGTCTGACGGCTTGGACCGCGCCAATCCCATCTTCCGCTTCACCGCAGATTTCATAACCATATTTCTCCCAGTCTATGACCCGCCTGATTCCAGCTCTGATGATAGGTTCATCATCCACAATAAGTACTTTTAGCATAACCACCCCCGGAATTGAAACTTTATGTTGTTATTGCCGGAATGTACATACGCACGCTCAAGGTTTGGTCCCCAAGCGCGGTTGGGGCGGAAGAGGTGGAAGCTAATTCCAGTCCGTAATCCGCACCGTAAAACAGCTTGATGCGTTGGTTTACGTTGGCAAGCCCTATCCGTTCTTCTTCACATGGCGCGGACTGTGCATTGAGGTTTTTCCGTATGCGTTCCCGTGCGCGCTCTAATTCCTCCGCGTCAGGTACCGCGCCATTGTCGGCGACCTCTATGATAAGGGTTTCACCCTGGACCCATACCCGTATCAATATACATCCGCGGCCAGTTTTCGTCTCAAGCCCGTGGACAAATGAATTCTCCACAAGCGGCTGAATGAGTAGAGGCAGAATGTGGAGCCGTTCCACGAGACCGCCTGCCCCATCCGCAACCTCTATAGAAAAATCTACCCTTTCCCCGAAACGCAGTTTTTGTATGCTCAAGTAATTTCGCACAAGTTCAAGTTCGGTTTTCAGAGGAATGGTCTTTTCGTCTGACGCGAAGCTCTGGCGTAGTATTTTTGAGAGCATCTTAATAGTTACGGAGATTTCTTCTTCCCCTTTGGACAGAGCCATCATGCGTATCGTTTCGAGGGTGTTGTACAAGAAGTGGGGATTTATCTGATTCGAGAGAATCTTGAGCTGCATCTCCTTTTGACGTGAGAAGAGTTTTTCCTTTTGAAGCTTTTCAATGTAGACTTCATTGATAATATGAAAGATAGCTCCAAGCGCCAGCACCAGAGCTCCAAATACGATGACGAGGCTTTTTCTGAAGATTGAATAAACTGGCGCAAAGATGGTTCTTTTGGGGATGCTATAGAATATCTGGAACTCACCCCTTGTCTGATAAGGAACATAGGAGTTTGTGAAGACCCAGTTTTCCGACGCGGGAGGTTTGAGTGCAAAATCGCCGTTTCCGGTCGAGGCATAAATTACTTCGCCATCTAGCGCGATAACCGCGACATGGCCGCCATCGAAAGCGCTAACTTTGGATACGATAGCCTCTTCACAGAGTCTTTTAAGTTTACCTATGTCCAGATTGACACAAAACACGCCGATACGCGCTCCGGTGTTGGTGTTTCGTATTTGGCGAATGAGGGAGAGACAATCGGAACGGAGGATGTTGTCGCGGCGATAAGCCCAAAACATCTTACCGCCCAGGATTTTTGCTTTGTTGTACCAGTCTTCCTTTTTCACGTCCGCATCCGCTAATATGAAGTAAGAATTGTTCAGCATGGTCGGGTTTTCAACGTAGAGTCTGATTCCCGCTATTTCGTTATAAGAGCGGAGATAGTTATCGAAGAAATTGACATCGCTATAAGCCGCATAGACCTCAAGAGACGTCTGGTATTCCCTTTCAACTACACGATAGATTTGCCCATTGACATAAGCGCGGTTCGCTATGTCCACCGCCTTGCCGAAAACTTCAACAAGGGTGTTTTCTATACGGTCCACGTTGGCTTGCGCCTGCCTGATCTCATTCTCCCCTATTAGTTTTCCCATACTGAGAGAGAAATAGATGCCAATCAGCATAGTGGGGATAAAGAGGGAAAGGATACAAACAGCGAACAATTTACGGTCAACCTTGAGTCTGTTTAGATATGGAAAGAACGTAGGGCGTTTCATTTTAACCCTTCTTGTCAACGTGGGGAGGCAAAATTCCTCTATTTGCGTCCTATACGTCATCCATTATTGCTATCAACTTACGGACGATTTCCGCCGAATTTTTCGCGGCAATAGGGAGGAATTTATCAAAAGTAAAAGGCGATTCGACGCCGACTATATCGGAAAGCGCCCTGATAATAAGATAGGGCGCCTTGAAGAGATAGCAGGTCTGGGCAATAGCGGCCGCCTCCATATCAATGGCTCGTATGCAGGGGAACCGATTCCGCACGATTGCGATGCGTTCAGGCTCGTGCATGAATACGTCTCCCGTACCGATGACGCCATGGGTATAATTGAAGTCAGAGGGCAGAATTCCTTCCTGTTTCAGTGCAGTTATGGCTTTTTCCGCTAACTCCACGAGATTTTTCGCTACAGGAAATATCAACGGCATACCAGGCACCTGTCCGGGCGCATAATTAAAACCAGTAACATCAACATCGTGCTGAATAAGCCCTGTGGAAATAACCGCGTCCCCAAAACTCAAAGATGGGTCAATACCACCTGCTGAACCGGTATTCACCACAAAATCAGGCTTGAACCTATCAAGGAGAAGGCCGCTACCGACAGCCGCATTGACCTTCCCTATACCGCACCGAAGCAGAACAACGGCTTTCCCCTCAAGCCTTCCGGTCAGAAATTCAAATCCGCTTACCGTTTCCTTTCGCGGCTCCTCAAGATACGAGCGGAGAAGAACGATCTCCTCCTCCATTGCGCCGATAATACCTATCATATTTTCTCCCTTTTGTATAATCGTATAATACTTTTGTAGGGCTGTCAAGAGAAGTTCTATCGCTTACCAGCCCTTGACAAAACAGCCTTTCTAAAGCCTATAATAGGCTATGCTATTCCAATATCCATTTCTTGACCCGTCTCTCTCTCTTGCCGAAAGGGTGAGCGATTTACTTTCGCGGCTGAGTCTTGAAGAAAAAGCAGGGCTCGTTCCCACTCAACATGCGGCGGTTCCCCGACTTGGCATACCAGCCTATGCCATAGGCGCGGAAGGCGCTCACGGCTTCGTGGACCGTGAAGGGCCAAGCACGACCTTTCCCCAAACCATAGGGCTTGCTTCAAGCTGGGACGTGGATCTCCTCCGCAAAATCGGCAAAGCCGTCGGCGTAGAAGCTCGTGCCTATTACCAAACCCACGACAAGGCTGGTGGACTCGCGCTCTGGTCCCCCACTATAGACCTTGAACGAGACCCTCGATGGGGGCGCACCGAAGAAGGCTACGGTGAAGACCCTTTCCTCACGGGGGAACTTGCATCCGCCTACATTCAAGGAGCGCAGGGAGACGACCCCTTCTATTTGCGAGTGAGTTGCGGCCCCAAGCATTTTCTGGCGAATAACAACGAGAAGGATCGAGGGCTTTGTTCCTGTTCGATTCCCCCTCGCGCTCTGCGCGAATATTACCTTGCGCCGTTCAAGACCGCTATTGAAAAGGGTAAAGCCGCCTCTCTGATGACCTCTTACAACGAAGTAAACGGCGTTCCTATGCTGCTCCACCCCATGCTTAAAGACGTGGTGAAAAAGGAATGGGGCTTCGACGGCCATATAGTAACGGACGGTGGAGACTTCCTTATGACCGTCAGCCTCCATCATTACTTTGAAACGCATACGGAAACCCTTGCTTCCGCGCTGAAAAACGGCGCGGACAGTATGACCGATGACCCGCAAACCGTGATTCACTCCGTATTGACAGCTATTGACAAAAAACTACTCACAGAAGCCGAGTTGGACGAACATCTAGCGCGGATTCTGTCAACCCGCTTTCGGCTCGGGCAGTTCAACCCGACGGGAAGTTGTCCCTACGACGCTATTGACGAAAAAGACGCTATGACAAAGGAATTCCAGAACCTTGCGCTACAGGCCGTCCGAGAATCCGTGACGCTTTTAAAAAACAAAGAGGGCTTACTCCCTTTAAAACCAAATAATAAACGCATAGCGGTTATGGGTCCCCTTGCCGATGTGGTTTACCGCGACTGGTATACGGGATATCCGTCTTATGTGGTTACGCCTTTGGACGGATTGAAGGAACGCTATGGAGCGGAGAATATCGCCTATGTGGACTGCCGCGATATCGTTTCGTTTATGACCGCTGACCGTAGACCCCTTGTCCTTGACGGTTCCCGCGCCCTTTGTGTCGGAAAAATCGGAGATAAGCCTGCGCGTTTTTATCTTGAAGATTGGGGATGGGGCGCAGTCACCCTTACGAGCGTAGACGTGGGTTTGTTGTTGGAAACGTCTTTTGGCAAACAGGAGCAGTTCGCCGACGCAAAATTCGCCGCACATTCAGTTACAGCAGGGGCAAAGACATCCCTTAACTGGTTCGTTACAACCTTGTTCAATATCATTCTACAACCGGGGGGAAAATGCGTCATCAAGACGTGGGATAACCGCCGAATTGCGGCGACTGACAGGGCTGGTCCTGTACAGTTACATGCAGCTCGATTTACACCACAGGACTGTATTTCACAAAACGAATTGTTTGTTCTCCAGCTTGAACAAGACGGGTTGACCGCTGCAAAGGAGGTGTCTGCGGAAGCGGGTGTGGTTATCTTCTTTGCGGGAAATGACCCTATGATTAATGGACGAGAGGAGGTCGATCGCCCCAGTTTGAATCTGCCTCTGCGCCAAGAATCGCTCATACGCGCGGTGTCAGACACCAATCCCAACACCGTTTTGGTAATGATTTCTTCTTATCCCTACTCCTGTGGCGAAAGCCTAGAACGGGTACGGTCGGCGCTTTGGCTTGCCCACGGAATACAAGAGACCGGACGCGGGCTTGCGGACATATTGAGCGGCGTTGTATCGCCGTCGGGCAGGCTTACCCTCACGTGGTACAAGGATGAGAGTCAACTTCCACCCTTGATGGAATATGACCTTATCTCGGCGCGTTCCACGTACCAGTATTTTCCGGGCAAAGTCCTCTTTCCCTTCGGCTTTGGACTTTCCTACACCGATTTTACCTATTCTGATTTGCGGATAAACAGGAAAAGCGCGGGTGAAAACGACACGATAAGGATTTCTTTCACCGTCAAAAACACTGGTTCCGTAGATGCGGCTGAAGTTCCCCAGCTCTACACGAGGGTTTGCGGCTCCCGTTTTCGGCGTTCCATCAAGAGTCTCAAGGGATTTACCCGGCTTTTCCTCAAGGTGGGGGAGGAGAGACGGGTGGTTTTCGACCTGCCTATGAATGAATTGGCGGTTTGGGACATAACACGCGGACGTTTTTGCGTAGAACAAGGCTATTGTTCCATCGGTGTGGGCGCTGATTCGGATGATATTCGTCTAACCGGCGGGTTTGCGGTCCGCGGGGAAACGATTCCACCGCGAAACATGTTTGCCGTTACGTCTGCGGCTGATTTTGACGAGCACGCGGGCTGTTTCCTCCATGAGAAACGAGGGAGCGGCGTACCTGCAGTCTTTAACCAAACGGACGGCGCGTGGGTGTGTTACCGAGACGCTGATTTTGGGACCGGGGCGCAAGTCTTTCGCGCCGTTGTTCAAGGAACGGCGAGCGGTTCCACTCTTGAGATCAGGCTTGACGCGCCAAACGGACGGCTTGCGGGTGTGGTTCTTGTCCCTAACACGGGCGATGTCTGCGCCTATCCGCTTCCAGAAGATAATCCGCAACGGCGCCCGCTTTGGGGCTTTACCGAAGGCGCAATAGAAAGAATAACCGGTGTCCATGATGTATACCTTTTGTTTCATGGGAAAAATGGGCTGTGGCAGTTTTCTTTCGCATGCACAGAGTCGTGCGACAAGGCGCAGTTTAACGGTCAAGTCTGACTTCCCTGCGAAGGGATAAAGAAAAAGAGAAAAAGAGAGGGATCTCCCCTTGCTTTTTTTTCAGGGATAGGGTATACTAACGCCATTATGATAAAAAGGCAGCCGGCCCCAGCGCGTAAGCGTTTTCTAGGCTATGAGCGATTGCGGC
>JAIRNA010000132.1 GCA_031258305.1 Treponema sp.
AGCCGGCGCTCCACCGCTTTATGCAGGAGAAGCCGAAGCGGCGGGATGAAAAAATCGTAAGCGGGGCTATGTGGAGCGCGATTTTGACCGGCGCGGTGTGGACGTTCCTTGTGAGCGCGCTTTTTCTCTTCACCAGTTTGCTGTCCACCTATCTACAGGCGAGCGACCGCTTCCCCTTTGAACTCGACAGTCTGCACACGGCGTATTTTGCGTTCTTCATTTTCATTGCGGTCTTCAACGCCTTCAACGCGCGCACGGACAAGCTGAACCTGTTTGACAACATCAGGGGAAACAAAGACTTCCTGAAAATCCTTTTACTCATTGCGGCGGTACAGGTTGTTCTCGTCTACATTGGCGGGGGCGTTTTCAAATGCAATGGTTTGAATGGCGTCCAGTGGGGCATCGTACTTATCGCGGCGCTGTCAATCATTCCGATTGACCTTGTTCGCAAAGCCATTCTTTTAAAAAAGAAGCGCGGCGTTCACTAACCGAAGTTACGAACGCCTTCCGCTCAAAAAAAGGCGGATTTGGTGAATTTCCGCAAGAAATTCGTCAAATCCGCGAGTCATGTGCAACAACCGCCCCGTACCCCCTACGAGGTCTGTGCTCCCTCGGCCGCCTGTTACGCGATGACGACGTGTTGAATATCGCTCCAGGGGCCAAGCTCGCCCTTTTCGTTTTGCCAACGCGCCGCGCAGGAGAGGAAGTTTGCCTGCGCTTCAGGCGGGAACGTGAGCGTGAACGGGGAGTGCGTCAACAATTTCGTCTGGGTCAGAGCCGTTATATCCTGGGTCTGTTCCTTGCCCCAGGTGAAGCAGAGCAGGCAGCCGTTGTCTCCGTAGGGAATGGCGCGGCTTGTAGGCGTCGTTTCGTCGCGGAACCACACCTTCACCTGATATCCGCCGACCGCGCGGATATCCGTGATGAGCGGGCGGGTGGACGGCTCGCCGATGGGCGTAGGGTGCGAATCCTTGTTATGCAGGCCCATTGCGGTGCGGTCCTCGTTGGTAACCGGCGGGAACATGAGGTATTGGGCGACGAAGGGGCGAATAACCGCGGTTGCGGCTTTACGGGCGTCGTTTTTCGCCTCCGTATCAACCGTGGTATGCACGCCGAACGTCTTTTCGTAGGCCGAACGCCAGTCAGCGCGCGCGGACCTGAGCGCGTCCACCGCGTTTTGGGGGATGAGGGGCCAGGCGGGCGAGTCTCCGCTGGTCTTGCCGGACACATAGTCGACGAGGTTTTCAAGACCGCTGTCAAAAACAGCGTCTCCTGATGCAAGAAAACTGCGATAATGAGTCATAAAAGTCTCCTTTTGAAGGGGAAAGCCGTACAAAGGGCTGTTCCCAGCTAAACGATAAGCCGTTCCCAGACCTGTGGGAGAGTCTCCCTGACAGGTGGGAGCGGCTCCCTGACGTTCGGGAACAAGCGCGTATTCCCGCCTATCGGCTATCCTGCCGTCATTGACGGCTGCGGCGGACCTACTCCCGCCTCCACAACGCCCTTGATGGAGGAACCGCCGAACATGCTGTCCGCGCCGAAGGTCAGTACGACCGCCGAAACAAACGAAGGTGTTTTCTTCATTAGAACGCTCTTTATGATAAATTCGAAAGGGGAATAGGCTGTGGAGTTTCGTTTTCACCTTCTATTCTGGAGATTTCCTCTAATAGTTCGCGGCTCTGCCGTGAGAGTTTTTCCGGCACTTTGACGACAAGTTTTATGTAAAGGTCTCCGCAGTAGTTTCCCGAAGGGATGCCTTCATCGCGTATGCGGAGCATCTTTCCGTTTTGGCTTCCGGGAGGGACTCTCACCTTGATAGTCTTGCCTTCTATGGTAGAGACGCGGATTTCCGCGCCGAGGGCGGCCTGCGTTATGGAGATAGGCACCGCGCAATAGAGGTCGCGGTCGTGGCGCTCGAAGTATTCATGGGGCTTGACGTGGATGAACACGTAGAGATCGCCCGCGGGACCGCCGTTTGCCCCGGCGTTGCCTTGTTTGGGGATGATGACTTTTTTGCCGTTTTCCACGCCCGCGGGAATGGTTACGGATAGTTTCTGGCGTTTTTTCTGGACGCCCGTGCCGCTGCACTCCTTGCAAGGGTGTTCGTTGATGTATCCTTCACCGCCGCACGTGAGACACGTAGACGCCATCGTGAAGAAACCTTGACTGTGCCGCACTTGACCGGAGCCTTTGCAGTTGGGACAGAGCTTTTTCCCTGAGCTGTTTGCGCAGCCGCTTCCCTTACAAGCCGTACATGTTTCGGTGTGGGTGTATTGAATTTCAACTTTGGTACCGAAGACCGCGTCTTTGAACGAGATTTCCATGTCGTAGCGGAGATTTTCCCCACGGCGCCCCCCAGAGCCGCCGCCGCTGTAGCGCTTTCCACTTCCACTCGTGAACATATCAAATATACTAGAGAAATTGGAGAAATCACCTCCGAATATGTCCTCGAAGCCGCGGAAGGTCTGAGAGAAGTCATGGCCTCCGCTCATACCTTCAACTCCTGAAAACCCGAATTGGTCGTATGCGGCTTTTTTTTCATCATCGCCCAGCACTTCGTAGGCTTCAGTAGCTTCCTTGAACTTTTCTTCCGCTTCCTTGTTGCCGGGGTTTCTATCCGGATGGTACTGTACCGCCAGTTTGCGGTATGCTTTTTTTATTTCATCTTTTGAGGCATTCTTCTGTACGCCCAATACTTCATAATAATCACGCTTTGCCATAACTAGTATAATATAAGTATACGGGCAAAAGAAGTCAATAGTTTCAAAAAAATATGCCCCACTATACTTTATACCTAATTAACTCTATTTTATCCATTGCGGGCGCGGGCGAAACGGTGGTATCATCTTTACAATGCATCGCTATGAGAGCGGATGGCTCGCGGTACGCCGTTGCAGCGTCGATGCGGGCGCCGCTTGAATTCGGATGAGAGGAGAAAGGTATGAAAACAAACAAGCTATTGTTTTTATTGACGGGTTTACTGGCATTCAGCCTGTTAAACGGATGCGCCAAGAAAACAGAGTCGGCCGCGCAAACCGTCGGTTCCGCGGCCGCGCCGATTGAAATCACGGTGGAGGTCTTTGACCGGGGAACCGACGGCGGCAAGACCAATCCCACGAACAACGAGTGGGCAAAATGGATTCAAGCGAAATTCCTAAAAGACGAACATATCAACGTCGTCTTTGTGCCGGTAAACCGCGGGAACGAAGAGCAGGAGATAGTCACCAGAATGGCGGCTCAGGACGCGCCTGATATTTGCTACACCTACAGCATGGACAACGTGAGAAACTGGGGGCTCCAGGGCGGGGTGTACGATCTGGCGCCCTATGTTGATACCCACTTGCAGGATATGAAGGACATGATGGGCGAAGACCCGTCGATCCCCGGACAAAACCTGATTTGGCATAGCAAAGACGTAGACACGGGCGCCCTCTACGGCATCAGCAATAAATACATGTATACCGCGTCCCACAACACCTTCATACGCAAGGACTGGCTCGATACACTCGGACTCCCCGAACCTACAACCACCCAGGAGTTTTTCGATTGCTTGCTCGCTTTTAAAAACAATGCGGCAAAACTCGGCGTGGAGCGGGTGGTTCCCTTCATCATGGCAACCGATATACGCTGGCAGGCGTACAACATCTTCCTGTCCTTCATGCCTCCGGATCTTTCCCCCAGGGACAAATGGGTGAACACCGTGGCGGAACGCCAGCTTCTGGTGCCCGGCGTCAAGGACGCCCTTCGTTTCCTCAACAAGATGTATCTGGAAGGGCTCATTGACCCGGATTTCCCGCTCTACATTGATGACAGCGCCCCCGCTAACGTGATGAAGAGCGGCATTGTCGGCGCGTTCCAGCACAACTGGGATCATCCCTACCGCCAGAACCTGCAAATCCAGACGGATCTGGAGAAAAACATCCCGGGCGCGAAGTATATCCCCATTGACCCGTTCACCAACGCCGCCGGACTCACGCCCAAGCGCGGCTCTCCCGCGGCCGGCGGGCTGATCTTCTTCATTCCAAAGGCGAGCAAAAACCCGGAGGCCGCGCTCCGCTACGCCAACTGGCTCTGCTGCTACGAAAACTATCACTTCCTCCAGTTCGGTGCCGAGGGGATAAACCATACCACGGTGAACGGGGTTGCAATTCCGCTCACGGCCGCCGGTCCTTGGATACAGAACTCCGCGGCCAATGTTGACTACACCATGAGTATCAACGGCTACGTGGTGCCGACGGAACAGTTCGGACAGGTTCTCGCCGCCGGTTATCCCGGCATTCCTCTTGACGAAGTTACCGCCGCGTACCGCATCGCTTCTCTCAACGCAAAAGTTGAGCCGTACATTTCCGCGACCATCCTTTCGCTTGCTCCCGTGCGGCAAGTGTTGGTGAACAAGGAGAAGGTTCTCTGCGTCAACCTTATCTGCGCCAAGCCCGGGGAGTTTGACCGCGTGTGGGACGAGGGCATACAAGACTGGCTTAGTTCCGGCGCCCAGGCCGTCATTGACGAACAAAAGACAAAATACCGGTAGGTTTTTAGGAGGGTTTATGAAAGACGGAAACGCGGTTCTTTTTAACCGTGATTGGAAATTTCTTTTGGGAGATGCG
>JAIRNA010000024.1 GCA_031258305.1 Treponema sp.
CCGTTTGTCCCGGCCGTCTTTTCATCACTCATAAAAAACCTCCAAAATATAAAAATATCAACGGGGCTGCCCGGAAATTAATCCTGGGAGCCTCGTTTTCCCCGGTGCTTACACCGGCACCTGACCGATCATTGCCGTACAGACGCCGTAAAAGGTAATCAACAGCGCGTTCAGGAAAGAACCAACCCAAACCCGGCCGGTCTTTTTGTAAAACAGGCGGGCGATAACGGCGATGATGGGCAGGACAAAGAGCAGACCGTAAAGGAATATCCCTGAGATCATGTTCGGCATACTTTTTCCCGATCCGGGAACCCAAAAAACGCCCCGGGACCCGGTAATAGAAAGCACTGCGTAATCGTATATTTGATGAATCAAAAGCCCGCCCACAGTGGCGAAGATAATCAGCGCGAAATTGACCCATTCCTTCTGGTTGTTGATCCGGGTTACCGCGTTTACCAATACCCCGGTAACAACGAAGTACACAAAGTAGAAAGGCAGGTAGCGCAGGAAATGGCTCCACTTGTACGAAGGCATAACTCTGACGATGAATTTCCAGAACCCGAAATCCACCTTGAAGAAATAGTTAAACACGCTCACCGCCACGTATCCGGCAAAAAACACTATTACAGCCAGCAACAATGATTTCCCAAGTTCCCCTCTGGAAACGCGCAGTCCCGCGCTTTCCCAGGTGGCGCCCTGTTTTTTCGCAAAGACGTAATAGACCGCCACGACAAAAGCCGCGTAGAACACGGAAAGGATCAGGTTCATGGCTACCACCCCGTTGAGGGTAGGTAACTGGAAGTACCTGTTTACCCGCAGAATGCCCTGGAAATCCCATTGTAAGTGCGTACTGTAGATCGTTACCCCGACGCACCAGACATAGAGAAGGGCAGGAGCGCCAACCATGATAATGTAAAAGATGACGTATATAAGCCGGTCTTTAACGCTTTTAACGGTGGTCAGGCTCGGCGGTTCAGGATGTATCAGGGTCTTGAAGTAGGGTAGCTTAAGCAGGAACAAAGCCAGACTGATAACGAACACGAAGAATCCCACTATGGCAAGCCCGCCGCCAACGTTCTTCCAGCGCCAAAGCTGGTTATCGTAGGGGATCTTGCCTTCCAAGGCTCCTCCTGCAAGGGTAATATCAAAGAAATTCAGGGAGATGCGCACCGCTTTTTTGCTGAAGGTCATAATCGAATGGGTATGGGGAATCGAAAAACTCGCCCGCAGAACGCCCCGCCTCGCGGCGGCAATCGCGTCGGTCCGGTTAAGGGGGGTGCTGTTTCCGTAGGCATAGAAGCTGCCCACCTGAGCGCCCTCAAAGCCCATGCCTTTGGCAAAGGCGGGGCTTTTGGTAAAATCCGTGCCTTTTATAACTCCCCAGAAGAGAATGGTGAACTCATCGTAGTCGCTGCTGGCCACCGCGTAATTTATCGGGTACTGGTTGATGGGCTCCTCGCCTTCGGCATTCAGCTTAAATGAATTGGAAGTGAGCAAAACCGCCCTGGGGACTACCACGGAAGGGTCTGTTTTTCGCAGCTCATAGGCCCGGAGAGAGGCGGACTGGGATACCTGACAGCCCATGGAGTGTCCGATGAAACCCAGGTTGTTCCTGTCCACAAAGGAAAGGCGGCCCAGGTATTGCAGGGCCGAATAGGCGCCCAAATCGTCTACTGGAAGATTAATGCCGGGATCCGGCGGCTCGCTTGCGCCGTGGTCATAGGCGTCTATTGCCAGAACCGCGACGCCCCGGCGGGCCAGTTCAATGGCGTGCAGTTCCATTGCCTCGTTGTTTGCCGAATAACCGTGGATGGCTACGACGCCGGGGACAGGGGCTATGGTGCCAATGTTTTCGGGGAGATACAACAGAGCATGCTGGGTTGCGCCGTTGTCGTTGATAATTTGAATCTCCTCAACCTCGACCGCCCCAAAGGCAGTCTGCCCTCCCCTGGCGATTGCCGAACCAATGAACATGGCTAGAATTGATATACCCAGGAGTATTATCAATATCCTTCCTTTTTTGCCAGTACCATTTGTTCCAACTGTCTTTTCATCACTCATAAAGACCCTCCAAATAATAATAACCTAACCAGAAAACTTCTGTAGTTCTCCTATAAAAATCCTACCGGGGCGGATATTCGAAAAATCCCTTCCCCGTCTTTTGTCCCAGAAAACCTCCCCGTACCATTTTTCGGAGTAGCGGATGAGGGCGGTATTTATCATCCCCCGTCTCCCGCTGGAGGATCTCCATAATCGCCAGACAGACATCCAGTCCGATCAAATCCCCCAGAGCAAGGGGCCCCATGGGATGGTTTGCCCCCAGTTTCATAGCAGTATCAATATCTTCCACGCTTGCAAGTCCTTCGGCTAAAATACCTATTCCTTCGTTGATTAACGGGATCAACATCCGGTTCACCACAAAGCCGGGTCCTTCGGCAACTTCCACTGGGGTTTTTCCTATGGACAAAGCAATTTCCTTGACTCGCCCTATCACTTCAGGGGGAGTGGATAACCCGCTTATTACTTCCACCAGTTTCATTGTTTCCGCAGGATTAAAAAAATGAAACCCTGTTAAAGGCCGGCCTATACCTCTGGCTATTTCGGTGATGGACAGAGAAGAAGTATTGGTAGTAAAAATTGTTTCCGGCTTACAGATGCTATGCAAAGAAAGAAACAATTCTCGTTTTATGTCGATTTGTTCTATCACCGCCTCAACTACCAGGGCGGCATCCCATGCATCCTTCAGCGCGCCCCCTCTTATGCGTTTGATGATGCCCTCAGCTTGGGATGCTTCCAGCTTTCCCTTATCCAGGGCTTTTTGAACCCGAACTTTGATACGCTGAAGGGCGTTTTGAACAATGTCATCACTCTGATCACAGAGAACAACCTCATAATTTTCATACCGGGCAAAGGCCTGGGCTATGCCGGACCCCATAGTACCGGATCCTGCCACTACTATTTTCATCATAAATTTACACCACATTAGACACCATTCCGGGCGTCGTGCCGTACGCCGCTAAAGGGCGTCGGTTTTCGTTTTTCAAGAAACGCTGACATAGCGTTCCGCTGATCCAATCTGCCAAAACATTCCTTAAACTGCGGATCACAAAGGCAGACGACAGTATTCACCGCTTTTTCGCAATACCTCAGACATAAGTTCCATACTTGTGTATTTCACAGTTGTTCCGCCACCGCTTCCCCGCTTTTCGATTCTATCCCGCACAACTCCTTATATACCCCCGGGTACTCCCCGGGGGAGGAGACGATCCGTTTTCCGAACAAGCCTCGGAGCCTCTCATGGGAAGCGCACCGGACCGGGCAACCGCAAACCACCAGCACAAAATCGACCGCAGTTCCGGCCGGCGCTTCATATATGACGGCGGCCCCGGGAAAATCCTCCCGAATCTTCCCTACTAATTCGTTGCGATTGTAACGGGGATTACAGCCGCCGCAGTACTTTACTTGAACCGTCATCCCGTTCCGGGTTCATTCACATATGGGCTACCGTGGAATCTCCGGTTAAAACTTCGCATGGAAACGCCTTTCATATTCCGCCGCCCATCCATACAACGGCTCCCTTAACTGTTCTTACGGTCTTTTATGCCTGCAAGGGTTTTAGCAAGTTCTTTCTTTGCCGCCATGTTTCCCTGCCGGGCAATCATTATCCTTTGCGCCTGCGGTGAACCTGCTCCATGCATCGATTCTGTCCGATAACCTACCGCCGCACTACCTAACGCAAGATTTTCTATTAACCTCAGTATCCTTAGTCTGTCTTCCGTGGAAACCGACGCAACTCCCTTTAAATATTTCTCTACCACCTTGCCTAACACCGGATCCCTTAAATCTTTCTCCGACGGGGCCGTAACGAGAATCCCTCCGGCAATATCCTCTGCTAAACGGACTATCTCATAGGGAAAACGGGTAACGTTCTGTTTACACACGTTGGCCAAAAGTAGATTTATAATATAATTCCCAGATTCGGTTTTGTTCCCCTCGCAGGAACATGCTATGCCGCAACTATAGAGGGTTTCATTAAGATGCGTCATTTCTATGAGTTTGTCTTTTATGTGCGAAGCCTTGGCGCACCCGTTATACTCCGCCGCCACCGCAGCCGCACCTATAAGCACATCTCCAACTCCAACCTTACATCCACCGTAACTCTGCCTATGGTAGCCTGCAAAACGTTCCACCAACATTCCTGCAAATTCTGTCTCTCCATTCAGAAAAATACGCTCATTGGGAACAAATACATCTTCAAATACAACCAACGCTTCTACACCCCCAAATTCCGCATTCCCTACATCAATAGTTCCTCCTTCAAGCTTTCGGGTATCGCAGGATTGACGTCCGATTATAAGAAAAATACCCTTAGTATCCACAGGTACTGCAAATGAAACAGCATAGTCTTTGTCCTCAGGACCCATGGCAACTGTGGGCATAATACACACTTCATGAGAATTGAGGATACCTGTCTGGTGAGCCTTGGCTCCCCTCACCACAATACCATCGGGACGGCGTTCCACTACACGGAGATACAAATCAGGGTCCGCCTGTTCGTGGGGCGACAAGGAACGGTCCCCCTTTGGATCCGTCATGGCGCCGTCAACCACAAGGTCATTCTCCTGAACATACCTTAAAAAGGTCTTGAAATTCTCAAAATAACGGGTTCCGTATTTTTTATCGGTTTCATAGGCGGTGCTATAAATCGCATTAAATGCGTCCATACCCACACAACGCTGAAAGCAGGAAGCCGTCTTTTGCCCCAGCAAACGCTGCATCTTAACTTTTTTGACCAAGTCCTCCGTACTTCGGTGGATATGGTTAAAACGGTTAATCTTCTCACCCGTGTCGGGATCGCAGGCTGTCATCAAATCTTCATATTCAGCCTTTTGAGCTAAATCATAAGTCATCCGCACCGAATTTAAGGACGGCCTTAAAATGGGATCATCAACGGGATTATCAATTTTTTTACCCATCATATAAACTTCAATCCTCATTCTGCGGATGCTTTCAATATATTCTTCACCGGTCATGAGTTTCATGTACCTAACCTCCATTCTTTTGGTGTAAAGCTGTATGCAAATATCATACCAATCCACATAAAATCCAAAAAGCTCGGTTAGGAACCGGGACAAAACCGACGGCGGGGACAATAAGTTTATTTCTTTATAGAATAATAATATATGCTGATGATTTTCCGTCTTAGACCGCGCCTGAGCTTTATCCAGACGCTAAGAAGCCGTGTCCGAATTTAATGATGCAAGGCTTTTTGTGTTGAAGTTAAAACAAAACGGGGGCAACAGCCCCTTTTATACCTCATTAATTTTATATAATACAATAAATTATCTAAACTGTTTCAAAAATGAAACTTGTCTCATTTTTGATATTTTCTTAGCTTCCGCAAAAACGTTGCGGGGTTCATAGCCAAGCATGTTGCGGCACGCCGTATGTTTTTGTACATTTTATACGCATGTCTAATATATTCAGCTTCTTTATCTTCTAAAATCTGTTTGAGATTCACCGGACCGTTTTGCAGGGACTTGGCCGGTGAATTATGGGAACGGGTATGATTGAGGGTTAGGTCTTCGGGGAAAATTTCATTTCCCGTGCTTATGATTATTGCCCGTTCTATAATATTGCGAAGCTCTCGGATATTACCGGGCCAAGAATAATTTTGAAGTTCAAACTCGGCATCTTGGGTAAATTCTTTTTCAAGTCCGTATTGTTTGTTAAATTCCTCAAGAATTGTATGGGAAAGGGGCAAAATATCCTTAGTTCGTTCCCGCAGTGGAGGTATATACAGGGGAAATACATTGAGACGGTAAAAAAGGTCTCGGCGGAAGCGGTTTTGCGCCACCATATCCTCCAAATTCTGATTTGTAGCAGCTATTATGCGCACATCAATTTTTCTAGGCAAAGTTGAACCGACCCGAAGCACCTCCTGTTCTTGGATTACCCTAAGCAGTTTAACCTGCAAATCCATAGGCAATTCTCCAATTTCGTCAAGAAACAATGTTCCCTGATCGGCAACCTCAAAAAGCCCCAGTTTTCCCCGAATATTCGCGCCGGTAAAGGCGCCCGGCTCATAACCGAACAATTCACTTTCCGCAAGCTGCTCTGAAATTGAACCGCAATTTATGGTGATAAACCGTTTATCACGACGAGGACTGTTTTGATGTATATAGGCGGCTATTTTTTCTTTTCCCACGCCGGTTTCTCCTAGAAGGAGCACTGCGGTGTTGACCTTTGCAACTTTGGTGGCCATAAGTAGTTTATCAAGCATAATAGGATCAGCGGTAACGGTACTGCTGGTAGCGAAAAACTGTTTGCGGATTATTTCAATTTCAAGGAGCTGTTTTTGTGTTAATTCTTTTTCATGCGCTAATTGTTCTTTGAGATCGTGGAGTTCTGTAATATCCCGGACGTTAGTAACGACCATGACAGGCTTACCGTTGGCGGCATAACTGGGCGTACTGGTAATGATAGCCCGCTTTCCGGTGCGAAATTTTTGCTCTAACGTTACGGTGCCGTGATTTTTCAAGGCAAGAAGGGTGCCGGACTTATCAATAATCTTATTTTTAACCAAATCCTGCATAGTTTTGCCCAATACCTCATCTCGATTAAGGCCGGTAATACTTTCATAGGAGTGATTCACGAAAATGGTGATGGCGCTGCCATCGGTGATATAGATTCCGTCAAAAGAAGATTCTAGGATTTGACAAAGATTTACCGGTTCTTCTTTAGATTTTTCCCGGAATAACATACAATTTGACAAATACTGCAAGTCTAATTGCGGTGTATTCCGACAGATTTGATTAGGGACAGGGACGTTAAAAGGCTCACTCATAATGAACACTCCTTAGTTGCCCTATTATACCATATTTTTTGCCCACAGTAATAAAAATTATAAGTAGAGCCTCAGTTAATTTTTATAAAAACTGGTCTGATAATAAAATTCCTTTTTGCGCGTATCCTTAAAACGCTTCCACTGCGGCGGCAACCCCCATACCTCCTCCTACACAAAGGGTGGCAAGTCCTTTTTGGGCGTTCCGCCTCTTCAATTCATATAAAAGGGTTACGAGGATCCGGGCGCCTGAAGCCCCCACCGGATGCCCCAGGGCTATGGCGCCGCCGTTGACGTTGACTCTGCCGGGGGCCCACTGGAGTTCCTTACCCACCGCCAAGGACTGGGCGGCGAAGGCTTCATTGGCTTCAATAAGATCGAAATCATTGATGGTCAGGGATGCCCTTTTCATCAATTTTTGTACTGCCGCCACCGGGCCAATACCCATGACGGCAGGGTCAACCCCGGCCCAGGACCCCACCATAAACCGGGCTAGGGGCTGCACCCCCAATTCCTTCGCCTTGCCGGCGCTCATCACCACCATCGCGGCGGCGCCGTCATTGATACCCGAGGCGTTTGCCGCCGTTACCGTACCCCCATCAGGTTTAAAAGCCGGTTTGAGCCCGCTCAGACTTTCGGCGGTTACACCCTGCCGGGGATATTCGTCAACGGCAAAAAGAACCGTGTCCTTTTTTACTTTTACGTGTACCGGTACTATCTCTTCGGTAAATCGGCCTTCTTTTTGGGCGCTTTCACACTTCTGCTGACTTGATGCTGCAAACTGATCTTGCGCTTCTCGACTTATACCGTACCTGGCTGCTATATTTTCCGCGGTAATACCCATGTGGTACTCATTGAACGCATCCCAGAGGGCATCTTTTATCATCGTATCAATGAACACACCGTCTCCCATACGGTAGCCGCTCCGGGCATGGGGTAAAGCGTAGGGGGCGGCGCTCATGTTTTCCATGCCTCCCGCCACGATAATATCCGCGTCCCCCGCGGCGACGAGGCTGGCGGCAAGGTTAACGCATTTGAGCCCCGAACCGCAAACGTCATTGACCGTCAGGGCAGGCGACTCGACGGGTAATCCAGCCTTGATCATAGCTTGACGGGCCACATTCTGGCCCAACGCCGCCTGTATAACACAGCCCATCAATACTTCCTCAACCTGCAACGGGTTTATACCGGCCCGTCGCACCGCCTCGCTGATAACCAGGGCGCCCAGATCAGACGCCGGAATACCAGCAAGGGATCCCTGAAATTTTCCTATGGCGGTCCGGCACGCGCCGGCCAGCACTACTTCTCTTTGCATAATAATTTTCTCCCTAACAATTTGGCAAAGACCTCAACGGGGGTCTTAAATCTCAATTATCGACGGTGAATTAATTTCACCGCCTTATCTATTTCCTTTCGACGTATCAATGCTCTGAATTACGCCACGTTAAATCTAACTATGGGGCTCTGTCAATACTTCAAAGCTGTTTATTCTAAATCCATAGGCGCCGCCGGTAGACTGCTCACCATTATAGTAGATCGCGGAAATAAAATATTCAGGATAATGGTAGGTCTCATTATAAATTATAGATATTTTTATTTCTTCCTTCTCACGTATCCGTTCCGCTTCATTCTGTAACCGCGTAATGTCGGCTTCCATTGCCGCGTAAAGCCCTGTAATTGTATTTCCATGACGACGGACAACCTCCCCGGCGTCATCCCCCAAAAGTAATGCATGGTCAGACACATATTCAATCAACGGCTCAACATCAGGTAAAACGGTAATTCGAACCGGGGCTACCGGCGGATCACTAATCGAGGTTATTTGATACCGGTAGCTGTTCCTGTTTTGCGCTTCCCACGCCGTCCGCTCCCGGTCAAACGTCTCTTTGTCAAAATTGATTAGCGATACCTCCTCCGTTTCTTCAGCGCCCGACTCTACATTGGTATCCATTTTTTCGTTAGTCGTTTCAGCAACCTCCGGTTTTTCAAAGGAACAACCGAAGAATCCGATACACAGTAAAAAAATTGCAACTGCGTTTCTCATAACCCGCCTCCTAATTATTTGGTGTTATGTTATAGATAATTTTCGGAGAATCCCCGAAAATATAACTACCATCATCATATTGTTATACATTCTAAAGCCCAGTCCCCTCAGCTTTCTAACATTTGATAAATTTCTACCAAACTAAATAATTCTGGTACAGATTTCATTTGTTGTCAAGCTCTTTTTTAAAAAATTATCCACAACAGAAATCCATTCCTCTTTTCTGATTCTCCGTTTAAAATCGCTATTCACATTTTCTCGTGAATTTGTTATGCTTGCTTTATGAGTATGGAAGCTTTCATTTTAGGATGCGGCGGTATGATGCCTTTGCCGAATCGTCATTTAACGTCCGTTTTGTTACGCCGCGAGGGAGAACTGTTTCTCTTTGACGGAGGCGAAGGTACGCAAGTGTCCCTCCGCAGACTCAACCTCCGGTGGAAAAAGATTTCCGTCATTTTCATCAGCCATACCCACGCAGACCACGTTACCGGTATTCCGGGGCTTCTTATGCTTTCGTCTCAAGTTGACCGTGACGACCCTCTCTACATCATCGGTCCGCCGCGCATCGCCGAATACATCGAAACGAGCCGCAGAGTGCTGGATATGTTCATCAATTACGAAATTGTGGTTAAGGAAATTACCGCACCGGGGATAGTCTATGAGGGAAACGGATTTCATGTGCGGGCGTTTCAGTTGCGGCATACCAAGCCTTGCTTCGGCTACGCGTTTGAGGAATATCCGCGTCCGGGCGAATTTCACCCGGATAAAGCGGTGGCGCTTGGGGTACCGCGGGGGCCCCTTTGGGCGAAACTACAGGACGGCGGCGCAGTCGAGATGGACGACGGCTCGTGGGTAACGCCCGATATGGTATTGGGACCGCCTCGCTCAGGGCGGAAGTTTTCCTTCGTGACGGATACCCTCGCGTTTCCCGCCATTGCCGAAGAGTCCGCGAATTCAGACTTGTTCGTATGCGAGGGCATGTTCGAGTCCGCCCTGCTTGGAACCGCTGTGGAGAAGCGGCATATGACTGCGGAACAGGCCGCCTTCATCGCCAAAGAAGCCCGCGTGGAGAAACTAGCGCTCATTCATTACAGCCCTCGCTACACAGACTTCGAATTGCAACAGCTCTTACAGGAGGCACAAGCCGTTTTTCCGAACACTGTTCTCGCACGGGACCGGCAGGTTTTCTCGATTGAATATAAGGATTAGCACGACCAGAAAGTATGATAAAATCTAGGGCGAAAAGGCGACTGATGGCATGCATATGATATCCCAACGCTAAAAATCATTGCATTGCCCTGTAGACGTCAACAAAAAAAATTGCTATAATAGATTGTTAAAAAGTTATACGCCAAAAGAGCGTGGGTTTTTAGCAATGACTCGGAGTTTGAGGCGCTTGCGCCGTCAATTTCCATAGAAAAATCAAGGAGAACCAATGATAACGGTATCGAATATAACGAAGCAATACGGCGGGTTTACCGCGGTGAATAACGTGTCATTTTCGGTTGACCGGGACCATGTGCTGGGTTTTCTGGGACCAAACGGCGCGGGCAAAACTACAGTGATGAAGATACTCACCGGCTACCATTTCCCCACGTCCGGAACCGCGCTCATAGACGGGGTTTCCGTGATGGAGGATCCGGTCAAGGTGAAGAAACACATCGGCTATTTGCCTGAGAGCGTACCGGTTTATGGGGACCTCACGGTAGACGAATACTTGACCTTCATCGCTGATGTACGCCTTATTCCAAAAACCATCCGGAAAAAAGCGAAACAGCGGGCGGTTGAGGTGTGCGGTCTGGGAAACGTTGTCGGCAAAAAAATAGAAACCCTGTCCAAGGGCTATAAACAGCGCGTAGGGCTGGCGCAAGCCATTCTCCACGACCCGGCAATCCTCATCCTCGACGAACCGACTACCGGGCTTGACCCCAACCAAATTATCGAAATCCGCTCTCTCATAAAAGAACTCGGTAAGAGTAAGACCGTCATTCTATCTACGCACATCTTGCAGGAAGTCGAGGCGGTCTGTTCTCAAGTTCTTATCATAAACGAAGGCAAAATCGCGGCGTACGGTACCGCCGCTGAAATCGCCGCTTCTCTTAAAGGGACAGACACCTGGGAGTTGCGCCTGATTCCGCCGCGAGATATGGATGAAGAAACCGTCCGCATGAAAACCGCCACGGTGTTTCTCCAGACAGAAATGGAAGGCACGGAATCACATAGAGAGAAAAAAGTGAATCTCTCAAAAATAAATGGCAGCATAATAGTTGATTTGACGTTTTCAGCACAAAGCGCGCAGTCGGTTTATCCTATAGATGGTGAGGCGATATTCGATTGGGTTGTGTCATCAGGCTTCAAAATAGTCGGCATGAACAAAAAGAAGATAAGCCTGGAAGATATTTTTGTCAAACTGACGAAGGAGTAACAATGAAAGCCATCATAAAAAAAGAGTTGTATTCGGCGCTGAATTCGCCGATTTTTTACGGGGTAGCGGTGTTTTTTCTGGTTTTTGTGTCTGTGTGGCTGTTTTACTTGCAGAGATATTTTATGCTTGACAGCGCGACTCTACGTCCATTTTTCGCCGCATTCCCGCTTGCTATGATTTTGGCTGTACCGGCGCTCACGATGAAGGGATGGGCAGAGGAGCGCAAGCTCGGTAGTGTAGAATTGTTGCTCACCATGCCCGTGTCCGAATGGGACCTGGTTTTAGGCAAATTTTTCGCAGCATTCGGTCTTTTGTGCGTCATTCTAGCGCTTACGATACCGGTGCCGCTCACACTCTCTGCGCTGGGCAATTTTGATGGAGGCGTCATTGCGGGCGAATACATCGGTGCGGTGCTGTTGAGCGCATCCGCAGTCAGCCTAGGATTATTGCTTTCCGCTCTGTCCAAGAATCAGGCTTCGGCCTTTCTGGGGAGCGCTGTCGTACTTGTCGTGATGATGTTGGTCAATCAGGCGTCCGTACGTCTGCCTGCGATACTCGCTGATTTCGTCAACTTCTTTTCTCTGTCTTTCCATTTCGACACCTTCTCCAAAGGCATCATTGATACACGAGATGCGGCGTTCTTTATCCTGACGACTATTCTGTTCCTGTTTTTGAACGTCCGGGTGATTTTGTATAGAAAATGGAATTAGTTTTATATAATATTTTTTTAAACGACCTTGACACATACAAAAAAAATATATATGATAGAAGTTGAATATTTTGTGGTTTATGAATCGGGCGCGTTTTTAAACAGCGTCATAAAAATATAAATGGTTTTAATAAGTAAGAGGTGAGTCATGTCGGATACTGATGATAATATCGACCTTGGCGAAGATGAGGACGCCGGTTCCAAAAAGAAAAAAAGTGCGGGATTTGCAATACTTCTGCCGAATTTGCTCAAGTTTGCGGCTATAGGATTGGGAGCGCTTGTTCTTGTTATCACCATATGCGTGATTACATATAGAATCTTGAACCAAAGCGGGAAATCTCAGACGACTGTTCCTGAAAATGAAGCGTATGTTGGGACCAGACCCACCTATTCTTATTTTAGCGCTCTCCCTGTCATTCGGACAAATACGAAGGATACGCCCCCTTATTCGGTAATAGTCGAGATGGTTCTCGGTTATGACCTCAACAACGCGACCGCCGCGACCGAATTAACGAGTCGTCTCGTGGAATTGCAGGACTTTATCCGTAATTATTTCAGCAATAAATTCAATGCGGACTTACAGCCGGATAAAGAAGAGATGCTTAAAAATGATTTGATGGAAAAGATGAACCGTCTTTTGAATACCGCCAAAATTCGGGCTATCTATTTTAGACAGCTGTCAACAATGGAAATGTAGACGTTATGACCGAAGTTTTGTCTCAGGATGAAATAGACCAGTTACTCACAGCCATAAACTCTGGAGAGACGGAACCGGAGGATTTTAGGCCGGCCGAAACTCATAAAATTAAGATTTACGATTTCAAGCGCCCTGATAAGTTTTCAAAAGAGCAAATCCGTACAATTTCTATCATGCATGAGACTTTTGCTCGTCTCACCACGACGAGCTTGTCTGCCCAGTTGCGGAGTATGGTACATGTACACGTGGCATCGGTTGACCAGCTCACCTACGAAGAGTTCATCCGTTCAATTCCCACGCCAACCACGCTGGCTATCATCAACATGGATCCGCTTAAGGGAAATGCTATCCTTGAAATCGATCCGGCGATTACCTTCTCCATCATAGATCGACTCTTCGGCGGTTCTGGACAAGGAACGAAAGCCCACCACGAGCTTACCGATATTGAGACTTCGGTTATGGAAGGCATCATTGTCAGGATTCTGGGTAATATGCGGGAAGCGTGGACCACGGTGATTGATTTGCGTCCACGTCTAGGTCAAATTGATACAAATCCTCAATTCGCCCAGATAGTACCGCCGACAGAAATGGTAGTGCTCGTTACCCTTGAAACAAAGGTAGGAGAAGTGGAAGGCATGATGAACTTCTGCATCCCATATTTGACCATTGAGCCAATTATCAGCAAGCTATCCGCCCAATTCTGGTATTCATCGGTGCGAAGGGGAACGACAGCGGAAAATCTCAACATAATAAAAGAGAAACTTTCAAGTGTTGATGTTAATGTAGTGGCAGAAATCGGAACTATACAGGTATCCGTACGCGACGTGCTTTCCTTGCAAGTCGGAGACGTGGTGCGTCTCTACAACACACGGGTTGGAGACACTTATTCCCTAAACGTGGGCGACCAAAAGAAATTTTTGTGTAGACCGGGTGTTGTGGGTAAGAAAATAGCAGTGCAGATTATCAAGAAAACCGCTAAAATTGAACATGAAGAATTTGAAGAACTCACAACGGAGAAGGAGGAAACATTATGAGCGATGGCGCTCTTTCACAAGCAGAAATAGATGCTTTATTATCAGGTGTAGATTCTTCGAGCATGGGAGGACACGCCCCGGCCGCTACGCTGTCCGGTAATGAAGAAGAGCGGAAGACTCTTCAGAACCTGCTCGTCGAAACCGATGAGAATCAGGGACGCGCTCTGTCCACTATGACCGGCACAACCGTTGCCTTCAATGGTCCGGAAGTATCCTTTTCCAGCCGCGATTCTTTACTTGAGCAACTACCCGATCAGGTTTCTGCTGTCAAAGTGGACTTCTCGGCGGGTTTTCCTGGCGAGCACGTGTTCATTATGGGTGAAGACACAGCAAAGTGTATCGCAAGCCTACTCAATAAAGAAGATAACATCACGCTCGACGAAATGGCTCTCTCTGTGATAGGCGAGGTAGTTTCCCAGCTTGTCGGCACCCAGATAACCGCCCTGACAAAGGCGACAAACAATACATCTGTCGCGTCTGTCCCGCCAGAGGCGACTAATGTACCGAAAGCCGTTGTAGCGCTCCCTAACGGGACTTTTCCAGTGGCTTTGTACAACATCGACTTCGGCGATGGAATACAACGGCAACTTTGGGAAGTTTACGGAGCCGCGGTATTGTCTAACATAACGAAAGCTATAAAAAGCGCTACAGCCGCGAAGAAAACGCCCTCCCCCCAACCGGCTGCCGCTACTATGCCTAACATGGGCGGTATGCCGGGATCTATGCCTATGCAAAGCTACCCTATGATGGGCTACCCGATGCCCGGTATGGGGGGGCCGACTTATATACCGCCTAATGTGCAGTCCGTCCAATTCCCTAACCTCCTGCCGCAAAACGCGGCAATGGAGCATGGCAACATCGGTCTCATCATGGACGTATTCATGGAGATGACCGTAGAACTCGGTCGTACTAAGAAGCTTATCAAAGAGATCTTGAGCATGGGCGAAGGTACCATTATTGAATTGGACAAGCTCGCAGGCGAACCGGTTGATATCCTCGTAAATCATAAGCTCATCGCCAAAGGCGAAGTCGTGGTCATCGACGAAAATTTCGGCGTCCGCGTTACCGAAATAGTCTCTCCCGCGGCTCGTGTGAACGGCGGAAAGTAGTATGTTCGAGAATTGGGAAATAGGGAAGCTGAAAAAAAGCGGTATTTTCGAAAAACACATTCGGACAAAGCCCTTATTCCCTATTCTCCCCATACTGTTCATTTTTTTCGTGGCGACACCAGTTTCCTCCCAGTCTTCTACTCAAAACCAATCCGCCGTCGAGGAATCTATGGTGTTGGCCGAAGAAGTCCCGACGCAAACGTCTAGTCCCTCTTCGGCGTCCACCTTTTTCGTCATACTGCGCCTTGTGCTAGTTCTGGCGCTGGCGGCCGTTGCAGTCTATGGACTTGTCTTCTTCCTAAAGAAATTCTCCCGCGTTCAAGAGCAAAAGGACCCGTTCCTGAAAATATTAGCTGGCGTTTCGCTCGGCGCAAATCGTTTTATTCATATTGTCAGTGTGGGGGAACAAGCATGGCTTGTGGGATCCGCGGACGGTGGCGTGTCTCTCATCGCAGAAATCAACGACAAGGAAACCGTAGACGCTCTGTTGCTCGAAGAGTCGCGGCGGAGTGCGGAAACCGCCAAGGCAACCGGCTTTGCGACTCTTATGCGGTGGACGAGTAAAACTACCGCGGGTAGCGGAGAGCCGCCGAAAGCGGAAAATGTCCGGAAAACCCGTGAAAGACTTCGAGGGCTGTGATGTTTTATATTGATTCCAGACATTCTCGGTTCCGCGTGTTTTTCTTCTTTTTCCTCTTTGGAACACTTACACTGAACGCCCAAGATTCGGGATTTCCCGACACAGCCGTCTCTGCAACCACCGCTATTCCGGTACCGCCCCAGAATCCAGTCATTCCCTTCATTGACTTGACCGTGAGAAACCCGGAATCCGGCAAGGAAGTGGCGTTTTCCCTGCAACTGCTCCTCCTCATTACTGTTCTGTCCCTCGCGCCGAGTATCATCATCCTTACAACGAGTTTTCTGCGTATCTCCATCGTCCTCGACTTCATAAAACGGGCGCTTTCTCTACAGCAGGTACCGCCGACTCAAGTGCTTATGGGAATCTCTCTGTTTCTAACGATTTTCATTATGTGGTCCACGTTTACCGACATTTACCAGAACTCGGTGAAGCCTCTTTCTGACGGTGAAATTTCCGTGGAGCAGGCGTTCCGCTCGGCCGAAACGCCTCTACGTATGTTTATGTATCGGCAAATGGGCGGGCGCCCGGAAAACATCAGGCTCTTTATGGCAATGCGCGGGCTGGAAAAGCCCAACACACTCGCAGATGTGCCGACGTACATCCTCATTCCGGCGTTCATCCTGAACGAGCTTACGGTAGCATTCAAAATCGGCATCCTACTCTATATTCCATTCATCGTGATTGATATGGTCGTGGCAAGCGCCCTGATGTCTATGGGTATGATAATGCTCCCACCTGTGATGATTTCTATGCCGTTCAAGCTCGTCCTCTTCGTCCTCATTGACGGATGGGGACTCTTGACAGACCAGCTCATCAAGTCATTTATGTGATTAAAACCACAAGTAGACGCTGTGGAGCCTTATACAGATAAGCCATGTTCCGAAGCTCAATAGCAAGAGACCCGCACAGGGAGTAAACCATGTATCCGCGTTGACGAGAAAACCTCTTCCGATAAAAACAGCGACAGCGCCCAATCCTACAAAGATATAATCTTTGCTTCCCCGCGATAGAGCGGCTATGAAAAAAGTTGTCAAGGTGATGAGGATGATGCCTAATTCCGCCATCCCGAAAAGCCGCGGATATCCATTTGCCATGCTCAAACTACTAGTCCATGAAAAGCCGTCAATGGGCATTTCAAGGGCGAACACAAAAGACACTGCCAAGAGGATGAGTATGTTATTCTTTTGCTGTTGGACGTTAAATCCGGATGCGTAAATACTCGACATAAACAGAGAGAAGAGTCCGAAGTATCTACCAAAGAACAATATCCGTCCAGACATAATGAGATAAATACTCGGCAGTTCGTTCGCTTCTTTCAGCGGAATTATGATGCGGCAGGCTTCAAACGCAAAAGATATGACAAAAAAAACGAAGAATAATATTTCGGGAGCTTTGGTTTTCTCGAAGAAGCGGTAAATGAATATAAGCGCAAATAAAGCGTAACAGACGGACCCTATCATTGACGCGAAAGCCGCATAATCCCATATATGTCCGAAATACGCTCCTATGACGCCGCCTCTTCCGGATGCTTTGTCTATCAATGATGAAAAAACGCCGGGTCGAATATGGAACACGACTGCGGACGCGGCGGCTAAACCGACTATCGCCAACGCCGCTATTGCTATGCCAGCTTTGAAAAATAGATTTCTTTCTCGCAACGTCATAGTCTTACTATATCACAAATTCTCTCTTTATGGAAGTATACAAACAGGCGATACTTCTTTTCTCCGCTTGGGACGATTATTACCTGGTCAGGAAGACCCCTTGCCTTTCACTATCTTTCATGCTATGCTATAAACAATGAGAACACAGTTTATCCGCAATTTTTGTATCATAGCGCACATAGACCACGGCAAGTCAACCCTCGCCGACCGACTCATACAGAAGGGACGCCTTGTCGAAGACCGTAACTTTCAAGACCAGATACTCGACAACATGGACATCGAGCGGGAGCGAGGCATCACCATAAAGAGCCAAGCAGTCACCATTCCTTACACGAGCGAAGACGGTAACGTCTATGAACTCAATCTCGTGGACACGCCCGGACACGTGGACTTCACCTATGAGGTGAGCAGAGCCATAAGCGCATGCGAAGGTGCGCTTCTCCTTATTGATGCAACTCAAGGCGTGCAAGCGCAAACCCTTTCGAATATGTACCTTGCACTCGAACACGACCTTGAAATTATTCCGGTCATAAACAAGATTGATATGCAAGCTGCGGATATCCCGTCCGCAAAACAGCAGATTGACAGGGATTTAGGACTCGATTCGGACAGCGCTCTCCTGGTTTCAGCCCGTCAAGGCATAGGCATTGACGCTCTCTTCGAGGCTATCGTCAACAGGATTCCATCGCCTCAAGGGGGCACGAACGCTCCACTTCAAGCTCTCATCTTCGACTGCCACTACGACTCTTACCGTGGCGTAGTAGTACATATGCGTGTGTTCGATGGGCGCATAAAACGAGGTATGAAGGTGCAATTTATGTCCAATGGTGCGGTTTACGAGGTAGAAACTGTGGGTGTATTCAAGCTCGCCCTCGTTGAAACGGATGAGTTGTCGGCCGGAGACGTCGGGTACTTTCTCGCAGGCGTGAAAACCGTAAGCGACGTGCGTGTCGGCGACACTGTTACCTGCGCGGATACCCCTTGTACAAAGCCTCTGCCTGGATTCCGCGATGTTAAACCCGTCGTATTTTCGTCTATCTATCCGGTTGATAGTAACGACTACGAAGAATTAAAAATAAGCCTCGAAAAGCTTAAACTGAACGATGCTTCCCTCATCTACGAAAAAGATTCGTCCGCCGCTCTCGGCTTCGGTTTCCGATGCGGGTTTCTAGGGATGTTGCACGTGGAAGTGATTGAAGAGCGACTTGAGCGCGAATTCAACCAGTCCGTGATTTTTACTGCCCCATCCGTCAAATACCGTGTGCATCTGCGCGATGGACAAGATATCTTCGTTGACAACCCTCTGGATTACCCTGAAGAAGGACGGGTGGAGGGTGCGGAAGAGCCGTATATTCGCTCATCTATCATTACGCCCGTAACTTTTTTGGGCAATATCATAACGCTTTGTATAGAAAAACGCGGGACCCAAACCAATATGAGCTACTTGGACGAGAAACGAGTAGAACTAATGTTCGATATGCCGCTTGCCGAGGTGCTTTTTGACTTTTACGACAGGCTCAAAAGCATAAGTCGGGGATACGCCTCTTTCGATTACAATATCACGGACTACAAACCGACGAAGCTGGTGAAACTCGACATTATTCTCAATGGTAAACCGGTTGACGCGCTGTCCCAGCTTGTGTTCAAGGATAATGCTTACGACCGCGCCCGTGTGGTATGTGAGCGTCTTCGGGATGAAATCCCCAGACAGCAGTTCAAAATTCCCATTCAAGGCGCCATCGGTAGTCAAATCATCGCGAGGGAGACGGTCAACCCTCTCCGCAAGGACGTACTTGCCAAGTGTTACGGCGGAGATATCACCCGTAAGCGCAAACTAATCGAAAAACAGAAAGAAGGTAAGAAACGTATGCGTATGGTAGGTGATGTGGAATTGCCCCAGAGCGCTTTTCTTGCGGTGCTGAAGACAAAGGATGAGTAATCGGTCGATGTTCCCAATAAACAAGCTACTGACTACTAAATATAAAACAATCGCTCTTTCAGCAGTACCTGTTTTGCCGATATGAAAAGTCGCAACCGAACAAAAGTGCGACGCTTCGGCAAATAGCGCTTTCGTCTCCCAATAAGGGTCGTTGTGTACAAAATCATATTTTGTTATCAGTTTGAAAAACTTCTCGTAAATTTCATCATATACTTTTTCAACTAATGCGTTTGTAATATCAATTCTTGCATTGGGCAAGCCGTTTTCTCAAGACAAGTTGAGTTTAAACTGATCAGAGTGTATAAAATCAT
>JAIRNA010000035.1 GCA_031258305.1 Treponema sp.
GGCGCGGTCGTTGAATGGGCTTGGTGAAGGGTGTCAGACACGTAAGACGCCCATTGCCCATTACGTCTAGGAAGATGAACCCGATGGGTGATACGTTGAATTCCTGCGGTTGAGCTTGATTGCTTACCATTAATCTCAATAAAAAATCCCCGCCCCAAGGGGCGGGGTATTAAACCCTTTCTTTTTTTAAAATAAAACTCGTTGTCGCATATTACACTTATTAATCGACACCCACAGTGCTTAAACCTCGTCCCGCGGGTCCGGTAGAATTGCGCACCGGGCTTTGGAACATACAGTCTCCTAAAGTTATCCAGAATGGGATGGGTTTTCTTCGTCTGTTGTGCTTGTTTCGCAATGGCAGAATTGCGTCCCACAGCAGACCTTTATGCCTACTTTGGAGAGAAGGCAAGAACCGGTTGCCAGGGTAGTTAAGTAGTTGGCGGAAAAGAGAAACAGGAACGCGTAGCAGGCCGCTACTGCCCCACGCACCACCCGGCGGGTAAACCGGTGTTGCCACGCATGGTTAGCTTGAGAGTTCCGGCACCTCCATGCGGCGCGGGCGCGAATCGTCCGGGCGGCGGCGTCCAACGCTTCACCGTTTAGCTTTGGCGGGGAACGGCCATCCAGCGCGTACAACTCGTCTATCCGTCGGTCAATACAATCGGGGTCTATATCCTCCGCGTCTTTCTTTAATTCCAATTCGATATGCGCGATAAGGGAATTTCTCATATCTTGTTTTGCCATTATCCGTCCTTCATAGTATAACTCACCGTTTTTGTGAAAAGTTGCATTACAATTCATAACCAGCCAGCAATTCTCGTGCAAGGGCAGTTATCTTGTGCCGTAAGCGGCTCGACTGGGACTTCACAGCGCTCAGGGTAAGGTTGAGCTGTGCGGCGGCATCTTTGAGGGGCTTTCTTTGACGGAAGACAAGTTCTAGAATTTGTTCGTCCTTGGGCTTGAGACGCTTCTCAATCGCAGCGGCGACGCAGTCTATGGACTTTTCTTCGGCAATCCGATCTTCCTCGGTCTGTATGTTTTTGGCAACGAGACGGTCAAGCGGCAATGCCCCATCCCACCCTGCCGCAAAGCCCGCGGAAGGGAGGGCAAATTTTTCGCGTTCCTTTCGGCGGGAAGTTGCGTACCGTTTGGAAATATTTCCCGCAGTTTTATACAGCCAGCCGCCGAGCTTGTCATAGTCGTGGAGCTTGTCCATATTCTCGTATAGGATAAGAAAAATATCCTGGGTACAATCCTCGGCGGAACTCACATCGCCGCCCAGTGCGTAACAGCAGAATTTGAGTTTCTTTTCGTAGTGATGGTTTACTATGCCGTTAAACGCGGCTTCCTGTTCGGCGCTGGGTTCCATAGCATCCTGTGGTCAGGCGGCGTGGGGCGAAAGGTTCCCCGCATCCATCGAATAAGTTTTGTTGCCGTAATTCAGCGTATCAAGCTCGTGGGTAACGATGAGTACCGCTGTTCCCTCTTCCGCGATACGGCTGAAAAGCCGCATAATCTCCGCTGTAGTTTCGGCGTCAAGGTCGCCGGTAGGCTCATCGGCAATGAGGATCCGTGGCTCGTTGATCAAGGCGCGGGCAATGGCCACCCGCCGCATCTCGCCGCCGGAGAGTTCCTTGGGGTACGATGCCGTCAGGTGGCTTATGCCCACCTTTTCGAGTAAGATAAAAGCCCTCCCTTCCACATCACCCTCCCGCTTGAAAAGAAACCAGGGGATACAAACATTGTCGATCACGGTAAGGTTTGAGAGGAGGCTCTGCCCCTGAGGAACATAGCCTATTTTTTCGTTGCGGAAAAGAGAAATATCATTGTCGTTATAACCGGCAATGTCGCTCCCGCTAAATAGTATGTTCCCTTTAGTGGGTTTAAGCAGTCCTGCCGCCATATTAAGCAGGGTGCTTTTCCCGCTTCCGCTCCTGCCGGTAATACTGATAAAGTCACCTGCCGCGATAGTCAGATTCACGTTGTCAACGGCGTTAAACACCCGCCCACCCCGCTTGTATTCTTTGCTTACGCCGTTTAATTCCAAAAGCCTCATTTATTCTCCCTCCCGCAAGGTAAAGTATGTTTCAGCTTTACTGATATGCAATGCCGTATAGAGGGCGGACAAAGCCCCAGCCATAGCTGAAAGAAAAAGGCTTCCCAAAGCAATTAAAACAATATGTAAAAACGGCGCGTCAAAATAGGGTAATTCCAGTTTCTCGCTTATGAGCGCGCTGAAGGGGAATACCGCAAGGCTGGCAAGAACAATGCCCGCAATGCCGCCTATTATTGCCGCAAGTGAGGATTCGCTTAGAACAAGACCGATAAGTTTCTTTCTTGTAGCTCCGAGTATACGCAATGTAGCGAATTCCTTCTTGCGTTCATGTATGGCGCCTGAAAATACCGCCGCGAGTATCACAACAGCCAATACCCATGTGATAAGAGAAAAAAAGCGGATATAACGTATGACACCGGAAAGGGACTCGGAAATTCGCGTGAAAATACTCTGGGATACAAGCACATCAACCCCTTCATTTTGTTTTCGTATATCAGACGCGAGCCATGAAGGGTTCGCCGCCGGGTCGATTTTGGCCAGAACGGCGGAGACAAGTCCGCGCACTCCTTTCTTTTCTTGCTCGGCCAGAAAGCCGTAACCTTCCGTGCGCGCCTGCCTCATAAGGTTTTGCATAGTATTCATTGTCATAAAAACTGAAGTATCCAGTCCGCTTGCGCTTCTTGAAAGCCGCGCCGCTACCGGATACTTATGGTTCAAGAGCATTACGGTATTATCATTGCGTATCGTAATCCCACTCCCGACGACAAGCTGCCCGTCCTCGACCTGCCCTCGAAACTTTTCCGCGATCCACGGCTGAATCACAAAATCAGTTTCAGGATCATAGGCGATAAGCTGCACCATGTCATCACAGCAGGATTCCGAAAGTGATGTAAGAAAAAACTGAGGAGAAGCGCAGACCACGCCCTCCATTTGAGATACCTTATTGACGATACCCGCGTCAAAGTAAAAATAGTTAGCCCCTCCTCGAAGCAATAAGGACTGGGCCTTCTCAGCCGTTCCCTGGGGAACAACCATAATATCCGCTCCAAAACGCTGTGTCATAGCAGTCAAACCCTGCTGAAGATTTAAGGCGAGAATTGACCCGCCAAAAAGGGTAAAGGCAAGAATTGCCACGACCACCACAAGACAGGCGGTACGTACCGGCTTTGCCTTTAGGTTCTTAAGCGATAAAACGCCCACTGTAAGACTGATTTTCAACATAAGCACTCCTTGAATTAGGTTAATGTAGATATGTTAAATGTACTTGTATATTTACGTCAAGTATCCCTATATATCCTACTAAACCTATATTTATAATAACATATACTAAATTAAACTGTCAATAGACCATTGCACAATTTTGAGTAAATTTAAGGCGTCACGGATGGCGTCTGTTGCAATTAAATTGGGGGCATCCATACATCAATACTCGCGAACCTATGAATACTCTATTAAAACACTTGTTGACGCAAGAGAGCGGCTTGCGTATGTTTATCCTTATTCTTGCTCGTGCTAAGAATAAGGTCGTATTGTTCCGCCGCTTTTACGTTATTACCCGTAACATAGTAAGCCCGTGCAAGAACAAACATAGCGTCTGCCGCGCCTTCGGGATTTTTCTCATTCAATGCGATGTAGCGCTCAAGGTAGGGAATCGCCTCCGCAGATTTGTCCATCTCGAAGACGTAAAGAATACTAATGCCATAAAGCGGCTTATCATAATTAAGCTTGAGTTCTATAGAACGAAGATAGCTTTCTTCGGCGAGCGTGAAATAAGCTTGTCTGCTGTTTTCCGCGCCCGGAAAAGCCACGCTGGATTTCGCCATAACCGCCGCGGACATACCTGTCATATAGAAGAGAGCCGGGTCCTCAGGAGCGTGTTTAACCGCATTTTGCAAAGACTCCAACGCCTCCGCGTGTTGTCCTTTGTCTTGTAGGCGTATGGCAAGAATCTTCCAATATGTGGCGGTCTTCGAGCTTGCTTTGAGGCATTGGTCGAGCTGTTTTTCGTAAGCCGCAATGGTTTTCTTCAGGTCGTCTATAGTCTGTGGCGACTTGCTGTTACTGATGTCCGCAATACGTTCCGCCTCCTGCCCACGAAGTTGCGCCTCTCGGATAGCAGTCCCGCCAATTATAAGCGTTGCTATGACAACAATAACTCCTATGCCGATAACATAATCTTTCTTCATTTTTTAAACCTCCTCTTGCTATATAAACTGCCGCATTGCTTTGTCTTCTTGAAGCTCGCTGATTTTTGCGATGGCGTAGACCGCAAAATTAGTGAGCATGATGTCTAGAAACGTGCCAATGGCGATGAGGTAGAAAGCGATGGGTTTTAAGATGAGGTAACCCGCCTCAAAGCCTTGACTGTAGTCCGTACAAAGCACCGCAAGCGCGATCCACGCCCCATCTCCTGGGTGTCGGGCAAGCAGAAAGGAGATACTAAGGGCGCGTAATCCTATCGAGATGATGTCGACAGTGGTGATACCAAGGCTTGAATAGGATTTGATAATGACGATGAAAGAAATCGCCGCAACCATAGCGCTCCCTGCCCTGCTAAAGGCGGTTAATAACGGCACGGTAACCGCAGTTACACGCCTGCGTACGCCGAGACTTTCCTTCATATGCCTGAATAGTACCGGTAAGGTAAAGTTGACATCCCCAGAGAAGAAGGCACACAGCGCTGAAGAAATGGAACTATAGACCAAAGCCCACGGGCGTGGTTTATTTTTCACGATGAAGTACAACAAGAGAGGGAATACGATGAAGCCCAACAGAGCGCTCGTTACGGCTAAAAGAACGATTAGAGACCAGAATTCAGACAATACTTTGCCAATACCGCGCCAGTGGAAAGCCCAATACGCACTCAATGCGATAAGGGCAACGCCTAAAACTTCAGAAAAGAAGGAAGCGATGTAGTAGAATATACGAGAAAGGGCGTCGATGAGGGATATGACCGGCTTCGTGAAATTCCGGTCGTAGGACAGTCCCAACCCCACGAAGAAGGCGAATACGTATACAGGAAGCAAATAAACGCCATCACTTACCAGCGCGGAGAACATATTCTGGGGGAAGATATCCGCTATGTTTTGAAGGGTAGAAAGAGAAATATTTTCGACCTGCCCGTCTTGGGTAATAGGAATCCGAGCTGGTGGGAAGAGTATAGTCGCCACGAGTCCTATGCCGACCACCAACGTTGCGCTTATTACCATGAAGATGAAGGGTTTTAACAGCATAGACCAGAAACCACCCTCCCGCCGCAATTCGTAAACCGCGATGCACAGAGAAAAAACCATCATCGGCACAACTGTGTATCGTCCGGCGCTAACAGCGAAATTTGCGATCCATTCTATGATATCGCTTATCGCCTGATTGCCAATAGGTAAAAAGGACCCCAACGCTATGCCAAGGACCGCGCCGGCTAAAAGTTTGAACCATACTTTCATATAAGAATTCACCTTTTGCGGTATCGCTAAAAACGTTTTTTGGTTTCTAGCAATGCCATTTATAGAGTAACGACAATTACGCCATTTAATGACGCGCTTTTATCATATATGAAAACAAAAGTTTTTTCAACAAATATAAAAGAAATTGGAAATTTTTTCCAATAATAGTATAGCTCACATTGCCATATTTTTGCACGTTTGCCGTGTGGAATTACCGTTACCCTCTTGACTTTTCCCTTAAAATACGGTATATTAAAGAAAGTTTTGGCACCGGCGTTCATTGTATGGTGGTTCATAATAGCAGAACTATGACGGATAGTGTTTTAAAGAGCATGATTTACTGATTTCATAAATCTGATTTAAAACTATGAAGACGGCATTGTAAATTGTGCCAACATTGTTGGCGCGGTTCACACAGTTTTTGTTAAGGTCCATCCTTATACGCCTTTGCGGTTAATTTTATTCAAGGTTATTATACTTCCTGAGCCGTATCCAAAACTAATTCTATTCACACCTTAAGGGAATAATTGTGATTATATCGAAAGAGATTACTAATCTGGAACATTCGCGGGTTAAGATAACAGTTGTGATCGGCAAGGACGATGTCAGCGCCGAATATGACAAAATTTTAACTGATTATAGTAAAAATTTACAGATACCCGGTTTTCGCAAAGGCAAAGTGCCAAAAGAGGTTATCGTTAGAAAACTGGGAGAAGCCTTGAAGAAAGAGGTTGTCGGTCATATTATCGAACATTCTATGACCGAATTTTTTGAGGATGAAAATTCCCCGAAAGAAAACTTGCCTCTTGCGTATTCACAGCCATCCTTGGAGGGCGAGTTGCCATGCCTCGATTTGGGCAAGGATTTGTCCTACACAATGGTCTACGACGTGTTCCCCCGCTTCACTGTGGGGCAATGGAAAGGGCTTGAAGTAGAGATTCCCGATGTTTCCATCACTGAGGATGATGTGAACCGCGAATTAGAGGATGTACGTGAGCGTAATGCCTTTGTTTTGGACAAACCGGAAGACGCGGAAGCCATGTCTAATGACGTGGCAACGGTAAGCTATAGTGAGCTAGACGAAAACGGGGCGGTCATTTCTGGCACGGAACGGGAAGATTTCGTGTTTACTATCGGTTCCGGATATAATGTCTTCAAGTTTGATGAAGACATTATTGGTATGAAGAAAGGCGAGACCAGAGACATCGTTAAAACCTACAGCGAAGATTTTGCTGAAAAAGACCTGGCCGGCAAAACAAAGAAAATCCGTATTAAAATCACCAGCCTTAAAAAGAAAAATATCCCTATCGCGGATGACGACTTTGCACAGGATGTCGATGAGAAATTCAAGACCTTGGACGACCTCAAAGACGACATCAAGGAAAAACTCACGAAACGGCTTGACGAGCGACTCAAAGAGGTAAAAATCAACAGGATTATCGGAAAAATCTTAGAACAGACCCCGATTGATATTCCCGAATCTATGATGCGCGTTCAGCTTGACGCGCAATGGCGAAATTTTGCACGCCAATTTAATATGCCTGTTTACAAACTTAAAGAGGGAATAGTGAAATCTCCAGAGGGACTTGCTTCTTTTGAAGACCTCTGGAGACCGGAGGCGTCGCGGGCTATTATGACTCAACTCGTCATTCAAACCATCATCAAAGACTTGAACCTCGAGATAACGGACGATGAATTCAACAAGTTTGTAGAAAAGAGAGCTAAAGAATATGGTATGAGCGTTGAAGAATTCACTGATTATTATAAGAAACAAGATATAAAAGATTACTTGAAGGACGAGATGCGCGAGATGAAACTTTTTGATATATTGATTGCGGAAAATACCGTAAAGATCGGCGCTAAAGAGGAATTCCTGTCGTTTATTAACCAAAAAACGGAAGAAAAGGTGGTTGCCGATGTTTAGTTTTTCAAAAAAAAAGCAAGCGGAAATACTTTTCCATAAAGAAATTCCTATGGGAAATAACCTTGTGCCGATGGTTATTGAGCAGACCGGTATGGGCGAGCGATCCTACGATATATACTCGCGTCTTCTCAAAGATCGCATCGTTTTTATTGACGGGGAAATCAACGATCTGACCGCAGACTTGGTCGTGGCGCAACTGCTTTTCTTGGACGGGCAGGATACAGACAAAGACATCAATCTCTACATTAACTCACCGGGCGGCGCGGTTACCGCGGGGCTTGCCATCTACGACACCATGCAATATGTAAAGAGCGATGTGCAGACCATTTGTCTGGGGCAAGCGGCGAGCATGGCCGCGCTGATTTTGACCGCGGGTGAAAAAGGTAAGCGTATGGTCTTGCCGTCTTCTCGTGTGCTGATTCATCAACCATGGGGCGGAGCACAGGGGCAGGCACGAGACATCGGCATACAATCAAAGGAAATCATCCGACTGAAGAAACTAACCATTGATATTTTCGCCCAATGCGCTGGTAAAGACGTTGAAAAAGTAGCCGCCGATATGGAACGGGATTTCTTTATGTCTGCGGAAGACGCGGTCTCCTACGGCATCGCGGATTCCATATTGAGAAGGGAGAATTATGGCAAGACTTCGTAACTCCATGCATGAAGAGCAGGTTTGCTCATTTTGCGGAAAAAGTAGTGACATTACACGAAAACTCATCTCAGGTCCCCGTAACGTTTTTATCTGTGATGAATGTATTGATGTGTGCATAAAGATTCTTTCCAATGAGTCACAAGAGATATCCTCACAATTCACTGAAGAAATACCTACACCGCGGGAAATCAAAGAGTACCTCGACGAATTCGTGATTGGACAGGAAAATGCGAAAAAAGCCCTATCTGTAGCTGTCTATAACCACTATAAGCGCATAAGCAGTCCGAAAAACATTCATAAAGGCGCGAATTACGTTGAAATTGAAAAATCCAATGTGTTGTTGATTGGTCCCACTGGTACGGGTAAGACTTTACTTGCTAAGACTTTGGCGAGTAAGCTCAAAGTTCCCTACGCCATAGCTGACGCCACTACTCTGACCGAAGCAGGCTACGTGGGTGAGGATGTGGAAAATATCTTGCTTAAGCTCATTCAGAACGCGGGTAACAACGTCGCGGCCGCAGAACGAGGTATCGTTTATATTGACGAAATCGACAAGATAGCCCGCAAGGGTGAAAATGTGTCCATCACGCGGGATGTGTCCGGTGAAGGCGTTCAGCAGGCTCTGCTGAAAATCATCGAGGGGTCGGTCGCGTCTGTGCCGCCTCAAGGCGGACGCAAGCACCCGAATCAAGAAATGCTCCGTATCGACACGACGAACATCCTGTTCATATGTGGCGGGGCGTTCGTCGGGCTTGAAAAATTCATCGAACAGAGGGTCGTTCAGCATCCGCTCGGTTTTGGCGCGGACTTTGACGATAAATCCTCGAAGAACCGTAAGGAGCTGTTCGAAGCGCTTCACCCTGATGACCTCATCCATTTCGGTATGATACCGGAATTTATCGGGCGCCTGCCCATCTCCGTGTGCCTAGAAGAACTCAAGCTCGAAGACTTGAAGCGCATCATCACCGAACCGCGCAACGCCATTGTGAAGCAGTATCAGGCGTCAATGGCGATTGATGATGTACGCCTCGAATTCAGTGAAGGCGCTATTGACGCAATAGCCGGTACCGCTCTCAAACAGAAGACAGGAGCGCGAGGCATCCGCTCCATTGTGGAAAAGCTGATGACCGATATCATGTACGAAATTCCTTCTATGCGCGACAGGGAAAATATGAAGGTCGTCGTCACCCAGGATACGGTCGAAAAAGCCTCTCCACCCGACATTATCCGTATGGAAAAAGTCCAGAAGAGCGCATAAAAAGAGATGCAAGGAGTTTTTGTAAATAATCCTTATGGGTATACCATCTACATTATTTGATATAGATTCGACTGTCTCAAAAAGGACAAAATTTCATCCAAGACAAGTAATTGAGGTATCGTGTGAAGAGAAAGATTATCTAACCAAGCAAATCATTACTTATATTGGTAATAAACGCTCTCTCCTCCCGTTTATTACCCAAGGAATCCGTATAGCGCAAACTCGCTTAAATAAAAGCAAACTGGATATATTTGATGTATTTAGCGGTTCTGGTATTGTGGCGCGTTATTTTAAACAATTCTCAAAATTATTAGTGGTCAATGACTTAGAAAAATATTCGCAAATCACAAACGAATGTTATTTATCGAATAAAAATAATTTGAATATTCCTATATTAAAAGGCATCTATAACGAACTTTTAGAGAAAATAATGAAAAATCCTTTAAGCGCCGGTATTATTACAGAATTATATTCCCCAAAAGATGACGATAACATCAAAATAGGAGAACGTGTCTTTTATACCCATAGAAATGCGATGTATATCGACACAATGCGTAATCTAATTGAAAAGATTGATCAGAAATATAGAAAATATTTTCTTGCGCCCTTGCTTTCGGAAGCTTCAGTTCATTCAAATACTTCTGGAGTGTTTAAGGGTTTTCATAAAAACAAAGCGACAGGTATTGGTCAATTCGGCGGAGATAATCAAGATGCACTTTTACGGATAAAAGACGATATTGTGTTGCCGTTTCCTGTTTTTAGTAATTTTAATTGTGATTATCTTGTTTATAACGGCGATTCAAATGCAATTATAAATGAAGCGCCGGAAGTTGATTTAGCATATTTAGATCCGCCGTATAATCAGCATCCTTATGGTTCTAATTATTTTATGCTTAATTTGATACTTGAAAATAAATATCCCAAGAGCGCTAGTAAAGTTTCAGGTATTCCAGATAATTGGAACCGTTCCGCGTATAATAAAAAACAATTTGCAGCCAAGGCGCTCTCTGAATTAGTTGCAAATATAAAAGCAAAATATATGCTTATATCTTTTAATTCTGATGGATTTATACCTCTTGAAGAAATGAAAGAAATACTTCTAAAAATCGGTAAAATAGAAGTTTTAGAAACAACTTATAACACATTTCGCGGTTGCCGAAATTTATCAAATCGGGATATTTATGTTAAAGAATATCTCTATTTGTTAGAGAAATAAATGGCGCATAAAAGTGAATTAAGAGAGCGATGAAACATCTTAAAAAATAATACCAGGTGACATAACGGTCATTAACGATTGGTAACGCATAGCTCGAATTCCTCAAAAGCGCAATTGTCGGTACTGCTACAAGTAGCGTGATTCGGTGACTTTTCGTTGTTAGAATTTACATGGTTGTTGAAAGGAGAAAATATGTTCCGAGGATTAACGCATCGGATGCAGAGGATTATCTCGTCGGGCGCTCAAGAAGAAGGCGCTCGTTTTAATGGCGATGAAATACTGCCCGAACACATTATTATAGCTATGTTAAAGGACGCAGGCGGAATTGCGTGTAAAGCCCTTCTTTTCTTGCATGTTGATATGCTTGACTTCAGGCAGGTTATCGAAAATAGTCTCCTACATATAGGTGGGGCTGCTTTGAACAAAGAATTGCCCTTATCTTCGCGGGCAAAGAATATGTTTGAAGTTGCCACGCTTGAAGCCGTCTCCTTGAAAAGTTCGGAAATTGGTACCGAGCATATTCTGCTTGCATGCGTGATGGAACAAGACTCGGTTTTTCAGAATTACCTCAACGAAAGAGGGCTTGGCGTTGACCTTTTGCGCGTGGCAATCCAGACTGTCATCGTCAACCAAAACAGCCGCAGAACCAATTACAAGCCCGCTGTTTATCAACAGCTCACCCCGATTTTAGATATGTTCACCGCAAGAGACCTCTCCGCTCTTGCTAAAGCTGGACGGCTCGAACCAGTCGTCGGCCGGAAGCAGGAGATAGAACGGCTTATCCGTATACTTTCACGCAAAACCAAAAACAATCCGGTACTTGTCGGCGAGCCGGGTGTAGGTAAGACGGCCATCGTAGAAGGACTGGCCCAGGTTCTGGCATCCAACTCTGCACCGGAACCGCTCGAAGGACGGCGTGTCGTCTCTCTGAATATGGGGTCCATCGTTGCCGGCACAAAATATCGCGGTGAATTCGAGGAACGTTTCCAGAAAATTATGCAAGAGATCGTCCGTGCCGGTAATATCATCCTATTTATTGATGAAATCCATACCATTATAGGAGCAGGCAATTTTGAAGGTTCGGTTGATGTCTCCAACATGCTGAAGCCGGGGCTTGCCCGCGGCGATTTCCACTGCATCGGCGCAACCACATCCGGGGAATACCGCAAGTACTTCGAGCGAGACGCGGCCCTGGAACGCCGATTTCAAGTCGTCACGGTGAAGGAACCAAGTATCAACGAGACGATAGAGATACTGAAAGGTATAAAGTCGCATTACGAAACTTTCCATAAAGTGCATTACACTGATGAGGCAATCAATGCGGCTGTAAAATTGAGCGGACGTTACTTACCGGAACGTTTCATGCCCGATAAGGCAATAGACATGCTCGACGAAGCTGGCGCATTACGGAAACTCGAAACGGTCACTCCACCGCCAGAAATAGGAATTTTTGAAGCCGAGATGCTCCATCTCATTGAAGAAAAAAACCTCGTCATGACAAACAGGGATTACGAAAGCAGTGTTTTGATTCGAGACAAAGCCAAAGATCTGCGGGACCGGGTGGCAAACGCCCGCATCGTATGGGAGCGTTATGCGGAAAAACCTATCGTGACCGAGGCGCACGTACGCCAGGCCGCGGCAGACGCAACCGGCATTCCGCTCACCGAAATCGACGCGGAAGAAGCAAAGCGTCTTCTGATGATTGAAGCCGAGCTTTGCAAAAGCGTCATAGGACAAGAGGAAGCTGTAAGCCGCATCGCGCACGGGATTCATCGCGCACGTGCAGGTATTTCTTCCCCAAACCGTCCGGTTGGCTCGTTCATATTCTTGGGCCCCACCGGTGTAGGCAAGACCCTGCTCGCCAAGAAACTCGCGACATTCCTCTTCGGTGTGGAAAGCGCTCTCATTCGTATTGATATGTCGGACTTTATGGAAAAACATAACACGGCTCGGCTTGTGGGCGCTCCACCGGGCTACATTGGCTATGGCGAAGGCGGTATTCTGACAGAAGCGGTCAGACGATCGCCTTACTGTGTAATTCTGTTTGATGAAATAGAAAAAGCCCACCACGACGTGTTTAACCTCCTTCTCCAAGTACTTGAAGAAGGGGAACTCAAAGACGGCATGGGACACACCGTCAACTTCAGAAACAGCATCATCGTTATGACCAGCAATGCAGGCGGCCGTGAAGTGAATGGTTCCAAAGTCGGCTTCAGCACCGGAGATGGATTTCTAAAACAGGATGATATCGAAGCAACCGCCAAAGAAGAACTGCGCCGTATTTTCAGTCCGGAATTCCTTAACCGTATCGACGACATCATCGTATTTCACCAGCTCAACGAAGATCAAATCGCCCGCGTCTTGGACATTCACCTTGCCGAACTTGCCAAGCGACTCAAAGTCCAAAATTTCGGGTTTAGCGTAACTGACACGGCAAGGGCCCTGCTCGTCAAGAAAGCGTGGGACCAAAAATTCGGAGGACGCCCGCTTCGCCGCGCCGTCCAGTCCGAGCTGGAAGATCCAATTTCCCGACTGATTCTGAGCGGCGTGGACAGGGGGAGCGTCTTTGCCGCAAACGCCGATGGCAATGAAATAAAAGTAACGGTCGTCAATTAACCTTTTCTGATGTATAGAGGAATGGAGGCGATTTCTCGGTCGTCCATATAAAACGCAAAACTTATCATACCGCTGTCTTTGAAGTGCAGATTAGAAACGGTAAAGATAAGATGGGAAACGGCGGTCGCGTTACCCGCGCCATTGACGACCATATTGCCGTTTATGGCTTCCATGCACATATCGCCGTTGAGGTCGCAAGTCTCAATGCGGAATGTGTGCTTCGAAAATTCCCAAATGTTAAAACGTATTCGGATGACAACGAACAGTTGCGGATGAATGCAGGGAAAAGAGCGGGCAATTATAGTGTCAAACGTACCAATAACAGTAAGCTTCCCGCCGTTTTCCTGAGCGAAATCACAAAATGTGAAGATTTCTATCTTCAATATGAACCTTTTCTCCTCTTTAGCAAGACATAGACTCGGCATTTGAAAAAAGCAGAACCTATACCTCGACTAAGACGCCTTTTCCTTATCAGAGGCTTGAACGGCTTCCGAAGGCAAAGGTATATAGACATGGAATGCCGTTCCTTTATTAAGCTCCGTCTGCACCTTGAGGTTGCCGCCTATCTCTTTCAGGCGATCGCGTACAAGGTTGAGACCGATACCCCGTCCACCGTGAATGGTCTCCGCTTCCGCGGTGCTGAAACCCGGCGAGAACAAGGCGTTGAGCAGAACATTTTTGTTGGACGCTTCGGCTTCGCTTTTGAATAAACCGATTGCCAATCCTTTTCGCTTGATTTTCTCGAAGTTAATGCCGGATCCATCATCTTTGAGCCTGATATGAATCATACCATTTTCTGCTTTGACTGACAAGCGTATTGAGCCGATTTCGTCTTTCCCTTTGGCAAGTCTTTCTTCCGGTGTTTCTATTCCATGGACTACCGAATTGCGGACGAATTGCACAAGAATTTCTTTCATAAGCCGCCGCGGTCCGTGAGTCATAATACCTTTATCCAAATAATCTACTACGAACTTCACCTTTTTGTTAAGATCCTCCGAAGCGCGGCTTGTCACCTTCGAGAGAGATTCGATAAGCACATCATCGTTAGTTTTCTGTGCGCCGCCGCCGCTCCGCATAGAGTCTATCTTCGCGATAATGTCCTTGAACCCTTCTTTTTCTTTGGCGATATCTTCAATCTGCAATGTCAGATGGAGCATATCGTCAAAAGTCACCTCTTCTTTCTCTCGCATACTTTTGATAATGGTTTCTAAGCTATGAACCTTCTCTCCGAATACGCTGAGTCCCAGAATAACCGCGTTGGATTTTACCGCGTGAACAGACTGGTAGACCGCGACTAATTTCTCGTGTGAAGTCAGATGGTCGTTTTTCAGGTGCCGGTCGATTTGTCCGAATTCATAATTGGCATCATCCATGAAAGCATTGAAAACGCTCAACTCCACGTTGATAAGCTCGAACATAGCTCGCATTTCCTCTTCCTGATGCTTTTTCTCTTCGGCGAGGCGTTTCTTTAATTCCATACTAGCAGTAATGTCGTAGATGGAAACCATAAGCATGGTTTCGCCACGCCCCCGGTCCACCGTGACAAATTCTGTGTGGAATATTTTCTTTTCGCGGGTTTCTGGGCTCACGTACTGAAATTCGTTCAATGGATTGATGTCGTTGAGCATATCCTGGTCGAACTGCTTGAGGAATACCATCTCGAAATAGTCGCAAATAGCATGCAACTCGCTGGGCGTAACCGACTTCTCCAGAAGGTCAACGAATCTGACGGCATGGAAATCGCTCACTCCCATTATCTTGAACAGAGCTTTAGAATGATTGTCTTGGATGATGTATTCCTTGTTCATAAAGAAAATTCCTATGTCCAGGCTGTCCTTCATCGCCGCGATTTCATCACGTTCCGCCAAGTGGGTCATATCCATCAGATTGATAAGCGTACCGCCTATGTCACCGGGGAGGTCATTACCCAATGCCTTGAAGTACCTACGCTCGCCATTCAAGGTGTATTCCCACATTTCCTCATAGAGGTCGGATGTTTTCCGCAGGAGCGCTCCGGCAAACTCTTTGAGTTCCACGGTGGGGAAAAGATCAAGCACAGGTCGTCCAATAACCAACTCGGAATTAGTAATATGCCCTAGTTTCGCCAAGTTATTGCTTATGTAGATGACGCGATTCTGCTTATCGACCATAGCGATGTAGTTCGGGGTTGTGGCCATGAGAGTTCTGAAGGAGTCTCTGCTCTTCATCGCCAAATCCGCTTTTTGCTTCAAACTGTAGAAAGCGATAATGATCGAGAGTGAAACGATGATGGAGACCATCCATCCTACTATCAGCACGGGCATTCCTACGTAGTCTTCACCGAATAGGTTCATTATGAGCTTATCTGAGTCTTGTCCTAGAAAAGGCACGCTCCTAAAAGCCATAATGCCCAATAGAATGTTCTGGAACACGTTGTAGACTAGGGTTTGCTTGAAATTGTCGTAGAGACAACTCAACACACACGCGGCAATGCAGAGCGACAGATAGAACAAATCCCAAGGCATCTTTATCATCACCTGAATGCTGGTTATACTCGCGAAAAAAACCAGCGGTACAAGGAAGGCAAGATTTTGGTAATTCTTAACGGACGCAAAAATTATAGCCAGCATTCCCAGCGGAACAACGATGCAGAGAAAACCCATGAGTCCTAAGGACATAACGTCAACTTCGTTCTGTAATCCTTGGGCGATATGGAAAAAACCCAAAATGGCGATTCCCAGGAAAGCGCCTACGTTGGCAAACTTAAAGGAAAAATTTTTTCTATTTACACCAACTTTTTCCATTTTTAAGCCTTCCCTCCTTTTTTCACCACACGTCTGTCGTAGGTCAACCCTTTCAAGGTTACGATTTGGACGGCCGCTGGTTTCACCTGAATGGTAAGGCTCGTGTCGAAAAACACTTCACCGTCCAGCTGAATCTGAAGCGCCGCTTTAGATTGCACTTCAATTTTTTGAGCACGGAGAATTTTACACCCTCCCGGAGTCTTACCGCTCAAAAAATCATTAATCCGCAACCGCGTCCGAATAGCGCCCATACTTTTAAATAGTACCACATTTAAGAAACCATCGTCCGGACGAGCTGTCGGAAACGGAGTCTTATTACCTCCGTAACATGGACCGTTAGCGATATTGATTGAAGCGTAATGTCCACTGAAATCAACGCCATCAATGGTTATCTCGTACTCCTGATTAAGCAAGTCAGAATCAAAAACTCCGTCTATGCCGCACAGGGTCGTGAATGGAGCGTAGAGAAAAGGAAACCGTCTGAAGACATTCCCATAGCGATGAGTGGCAATGTTGGTTTTCACGACAGTTGCGGCTTCAAGCCCAATAGTACAGGAATTGAGAGCGTAGTTGAATCCCGCTACGATGACATCTGTAGGAATAGCGTCTCCCTCTGTTATTTTGGAAATATCTTTGAATTGCTCTTTCAAACCTTCGCCGAAAGAACGAATAAAATCATTAGAATTCCCATAGGGGATGGACGCGAGCTGGGTGTTGGGAAAGTCCATGATGGCGTTGAGGCAGTCAAAGAGAATACCGTCTCCACCGATGGCATAGACTCGCACCGTTTCGCCTTCTTCCGCATTTTTCACTTCCCGCCGCACACAACTTATGGCATCACGGGAGAAGTGTGAGATTTGTATGGAAAAATGCGGAAGCTCTTGTTTTCTGAAATGCTGTCCTATACTATCAATAATGAAATCTATCGCTCCCTTGTCGACAAATGACTTGGGGTTAAAAACAAAAACATGTTTCATGTTTATTAGCCTGTTTAGAGAGCTTGATGGACAACTTCGATGGCAACCAGCAAAGTAAACACATCATCTTCGAAGATTTTAAATGGTATGCAAAGTAGACGCGCCTGATTTCCTGGCCACCTGATGACATGCCCGGCACCTTCCACAATGGTCGGCAGGGATATAACCATCTTCATTGCCTCTTCTAGTTTCTGCTTCACATTGCCGGCTATAATGTTCACAATTTCACCGACGGCATCTAGGACATCGTCATCTACGACCAAATGCTGGCTTCCGGTGAGTATGTCTGTGAGCTTGATGGCGACTTCCTTCTGCATAGAGACGATGACCGCGCCGCGGGCTTCGCCGGTAAATCCAATAACCGCTGAAATATCGCCTCCTTCAATAGAATCCTTTTCCGAAAAATAAGGGGTCTTTACGACTATCTCACATCCGATGAATTGCTTGAAGACATCCATACATACGTCAACGAACGGTTTAATGTATTGCTCCATAAATATTTCCTTATTTATTAAGTATTTTGGCTAATTTTTCGATAAAAAGCTTTGAATTAACAGGCTTCGTAATGTAATCTGTCGCCCCGTTCTTCAAAGCTTCAATGACGTTGTACTTCGCGGATTCGCTGGTTACCATAATAATAGGTAACCCTTTGTACTTCTCCATAGCCCGTACGCTCTTAAGAAAATCAATGCCCGATAACTTAGGCATATTCCAATCCAGAAGTACCAGATCAATCTTAGTCATGCCAAGTTGCTCCAGTGCTTCCTCTCCATTACTTGCCTCCACAAAAGTACAGACCATCTGCATTTCGGAGAACATTCCTTTCACTGTGTTCCTCATGATGCGTGAATCGTCAACAATCAGAACGGTTAAGTCTATTGCCATAAGACCTCCTCTTTATCTTGCTTATTAAAAGTATATCATCTTTCTTACAAATGGCAAACGTTTTTTTATTAAAAGTAAAATAATTTAAACCGTTATTTTAAAAATTCCTCCCGCCCCTGCGGGAAAGGGGATTAAAACACAACCACCTTGTTCCTCCCTGTATTCTTCGCATGGTAAAGCGCAATATCCGCATTGTGGATGAGATTCTCGATGAATTTCTCGTCAATGACGGTGGCTTCCATATCAGAAGCCATTGCCACGCCGAAACTCGCGGCTAAAGATACGGGACCACCCTCCATCGGAACCGGTGAATTGACAAGCTTTTCTCGTAGACGTTCCGCAATAGCTACGCCGGTCTGCTTATCCGCCTTACAGAAGAAAAACATAAATTCCTCGCCGCCGTAACGCCCCAGAAAATCGTCCTTACGCATGGCCTGGCTTATCACTTTGACAAAATGCTTCAGAGCCGCGTCTCCCGCTAGATGTCCGTAAGTATCGTTGAATTTCTTAAAATAATCAATATCTATCATCACAATACCACACGATTCACCATTCAATGCCGCCATCCTCAACTTAGCGAGCGCCTGTTCCATAAACGCCCTACGGTTCATGAGACCGGTAAGCGGGTCATAGTCAGCCAAATATTTAAGACGGGACTCTCGCGCCTGCAACGCCTTTTTCTCATCCTTTATGCTCGAAAGCACAGAATCAAACTGACTCATCATGCGGTTAAACGCAATGGCAAACGAGTTGGTAAGAGGATACCCCCGCGAAAAATTTCCCTGTTCAACGAGTCGCATCAGTATAAAAACAGAATTTACATGTTCTTGTACAGTTCTCAAACTATCAAACACAACGCCGCTTTCCTTAATCTTCACCGAAAAATTATCATCAGCAAAAGCCGCGAGAATCTCCCGTATTGCCTGAATGTCATTGTGGATCTCCACTAATTCGGCGTTCCCCGTAAACTCGCCCTCAAGAGAAGGGGGATAGCTGTCTGTTAAGAGTCTTTTAATATGCATAAGTGCATTATTAGACATATTTTTATTCTACCATAAAAATTTTATTTCGTGAAGAGGCTAAATTGAGAGCTTGACATTTTTTAAAATTTTTTGTAAGATAAATTATGCCAAGATGGCTCAGTCGGTAGAGCGGCGCACTCGTAATGCGCAGGTCCGGGGTTCGATTCCCCGTCTTGGCTGTCTATCACTAGCCGCCTATTTCATTCAATCTGATTTATGACAAGATTAAAACTTATTCAACGCTATAAAAATTTATTCTTCCGCAAAGGAAAATGACTGTGGAGAACACAGTCCGGAAGCGGATGATGATTCTATTTTTTAGCCATTATGAGGGGCTTACTGTTGCTACGGTTCACGGACGCTTTTTGTCCGTCCGTGTTTATACAGCGACTAGCCTTGTAAGCGTTTTGAAAGTATGTTACAATGATGCTATGACAGACACGAGCAGTGATTTCCAGACGGTCGTCCGGGCGGCGGTACAGCCGTACCTTGACTTCTTGGAAAGCCATCCGGACGGCAAAGAGATTCTCTACCGCACGCCGCTTGAGACGCTCATCAACGCGGCACAACTCCCCCATCGGAGAATCACCGCGCTCCAGGAAGACAGACGCAGCGGCATCGCGGTGGACGGCACGCCAGATTTCTTCGTCTATGAAGACGAGCGGACACTGTTCAAGCGCCTGGTCGGTTTCATAGAGTGCAAACAGCCGTCGTATCAATTAGAAAGGCTTATAAACAGCGAGCAGGTGAAGAGATACGCTCATACGAGCGAGAATCTTATCCTCACGAACTATCGGCGTTTTATCTTGCTCCAGCGCGGCGAGGTACTCCAGGATATCGTGTTGACAGGCGAAAGAAAAGCGGTTATCGAGTTTGCGAACTTGCTTTTTGCATTCTACCAATACGAATACCCATATATTAATACGAAGAAATCGCTGGCGTCGTCGCTTGCGGCACAAAGCTTTTATTACGCGGTGGCTCTGCGAGAGTTTATAGCGGACGCGGCCAATGCCGCCGAAAGTTTTTACATCAGATTCGACGGGCTTTTCAGTGAGTTCCAACAATCGATAAGCTATCACTATGAACTGGCTGATTTCTGCGACATCTATTCGCAAAGTTTGGTTTACGGACTATTGCTCGCCCGGCTGGACGCGGAGCGGAGGTTCGATGAGAAAGACTTGGATTATCTAAAAAGTATACCAACTGGGTACAAACTGTTATACGAATTCTTATCGCAAGGCTACGAGAGGAGAGATATGCCGTTATCCATAAAGACGGCGCTCGTGAACATCGGGAAGAATATCAACATGGTGAATGTGGAGGCGATTCGGTTAGAGTTCTTGAAGAGCGGCGCGGGGAAGGCGAACATCGCGGTATATCTCTACGAGGATTTCCTTGGGGAATACGATAGATGGCGCGGCAGGGAAGACCGCAAGGAAGGCGGGGTGTATTATACGCCGTCCGAAGTGACGGATTTCATAACACGCTCTGTAGAATTTCTCATTCGGGAGAGGTTCGGAATGTCTGCTGGTTATATGGGGTCCAAGGTGAAGGTGTTAGATTTTGCGTGCGGCACTGGGACTTTTCTTCATTCTATCCTAGAGCGTATGTTGTACGGCGACACGGACGAATTAAAGAGGCAAATGGTAAAAGAAAAGATAGTGCGGGATATTTACGGGTTTGAGGTTTTGTGGACGCCCTACATCATCGCGCACACCTTGCTCACGCGGTTTCTGGCGGATAAGGGGGTGGGGCTTGAAGACAAAGAGCGGCTCGGCGTGTATTTGACAAACACGCTGGACATAAGTCAACATTCGGTGAGTGCTCTATTGCCGCAACTGAAACAGGAACATGACAAGGCGATGGGGATAAAAGGAGAGGAGAGCATTCTCGCCATCGTGGGGAACCCGCCGTATTTCAACGGTAAGAGTCGGGCGGGAAAAGGTGTCATAGACGACGAGCTTATGGAATACAAGAAGGGGTTAAACGAAAAGAAACTAAACCTCGATGATATGTATATTAAGTTTATCCGTTTTGCGGAATGGAAGATAGAGAAAAGCAAACAGGGGATAGTCGGTATTATAACGAATAACAGCTATCTTTATGGCGTGAATTACCGTCAGATGAGAAAACATCTATACGAGACCTTTGACGGGATATACATCGTGAACTTGCATGGCAATTCTCGCAAAGGTGAAGTAGATAAGAACATCTTCGACATCATGGTCGGGGTATGCATCGCTTTTTTTGTGAAGCAAAAGACGCCGCTTAAAAACAAGGACAAGCGAGTATTTTATTTCTCAATGATAGAAGACAGGATTATGACACGGCGGGAGAAATTTGACTTTCTTAAAAGAGCGGAATTAACCGCTATAAACTGGCAGGAAGTAAACCCCTGCGAAACCGAATACTTCTGGTTCGTACCCAAAAATCTATCTCAGGAGAAAATATACAAGAAATTTTGGAAAATTACCGATATCTTTTCTCTGTATAACAGTGGATTTGAAACAAAGAAAGACGAGTTTGTATTCGGATATAATAAAGACAAAATTGAAACTATTGTCGAAGATTTCCAAGCAGTTTCGTACGACAAGTTATATATGATAAAAGAAAAATACCATATCACAGATGGGCATTGGACTATCTTAAAGGCGTATAACAGTTTAAAATCAGTTAATTTTGATAAGAAATACATTCGGCAAATACAATACCGCCCCTTTGATGAGCGATGGACTTTTCTCCATGAAAGGCCCGGATTCTTGGCGCGTCCCCGTTATGAAACGTCTCGGCATTTTGAGAAAGGTAATGTCGGTTTATGTTTTACCCGCACCGTTGAAAAATCAAATTTTACCGATATTTTTATTACCACAAAACCAATAGATGGACATATTATCAGTGGGCATAATTATCTCACCCCGCTTTATACTTTTGTAGAGAACAACGGTGAGGTAATGAAGAAGGCGAATTTCTCTGAGCATTTTGAGAATAGCGGCTACCTGTCAACGCTTGCCTTCACGCCGTCCCCAGAAGAAATCCTCGCCTACATTTACGCGGTTCTACACTCGCCAGTTTACCGCGAAACCTATATCGAGTTCTTGAAGACAGATTTCCCCGCTATCCCCATGACAAGCAATGAGGCTGTATTCAAGAAATACGCAGCGTTGGGGCAACGTTTAATCAATCGCCATCTCTTGAAAGACATACCTGACGACTCGTCCATCCGGGTGTCGCTCGACGGTGTCAAGAACGGATTCCGCGTTAAGAGAATCGTTTTTGCAAACGGCAAGCTCTCGCTTGGGACCGTCCCGTCAGTCGGTTCGCCTTCAAACGCGAGCATCATTTTTGACGGCGTTTCCGCCGAAGTCTACGACTTTGAAATCGGCTCTTACAAGCCGGTGGAGAAGTGGCTCAAATACCGCGCGAAAGATGCGGTCGTTCTGGGTATCGCTGATTTACAGCATGTCAAAAATATGTTCCTCGCCATAAAAGACTCAATTATAGTCATGAAAGAGATCGCCGCACTCGGACAAGAATATCTGACGGATAGCTAAAACCGTGCGCTCTTCACGCATAGAAAAATAGCCGATAAAAATATGGTAAAAGAATCGATTTTCGCCGATTAGCGCCATTTGTAACACATTTCTCTCGGTTTACTGTCGTTTAAGCTATAAAGAGCGCCATGAATTACGCCGATAAAAAGGTATGAAGAAGTATGCTATAATAATCATTGGTTTTGCTGTCACGGCATTTTGTTTCGCGGAAGAGCCTTTTCATGAAGAGGGACTTGCTTCTTGGTATGGAGATGAATTTGACGGACAAAACACCGCGTCCGGTGAACGGTTTGATTCTTCTCAGTTCACTGCGGCTCATCCCTCGTTGCCCTTCGGTACTCTGCTCACTATTACCAACCAATATAACCGCAAGCAAGTAACGGTTCGGGTGAACGATAGGGGACCCTTTGTTTCCACCCGTATCATAGACTTGTCAAAAGCGGCTGCGGAACAGATAGATATGATAGCCGCGGGAACGACTTCGGTTACCGTTGACCTTGCGCCCAAAGGCACACCCCTTGGCCCCGTTTTCACCCCTGTTGCAACGGCTTCCACGCCCGCAACAGAGCCGATTACAACTGCTCCGGTTACAACGACGTCTACGCCCGCACCGACGACAACGGCTTCCACGCCCGCAACAGAGCCGATTACTGCTCCGGTTACAACGACGTCTACGCCCGCACCGACGACAACGGCTTCCACGCCCGCAACAGAGCCGATTACTGCTCCGGTTACAACGATATCTACGCCCGCAACAGCGGTGAAAATGAAGCCGCCTACTTTGCCTCCTACCGGCACTAATAAAAAGTACCGCATTCAAGTCGGGGCTTTCGGCGTCCCGAACAACGCTATCGCCGCGTTCAATAAGTTGAAAACCATCGGTTTAACCCCATCTTACGAGAGAAACGACAAAGACAAACTCTACCGCGTGGTGCTTTCTGGAATCAAGGCTGACGATTTCGGTTCCGCTATTGAAAAAATAGGAAAAGCCGGTTTCAAAGAAGTCATTTACTATGAAGAACCTTGAGATTTCCGCTCCGACAAAGAAGAGACTCCTGTATCTTTTAAAGATTCTCGAAAAGAGCGAATCAATCTCCATAACCTCATCCAGGATTGAGGAAGAAACCGGTTGGTCGCGGGACACGGTACGGAAGGATATTTCCGCTCTCGGCGGACTTGGGAGTGCAAACGGCTATGAAACCGAACATCTTAGTTCCGCGATAAGGAAGGCGCTTGGACTCGACAAGAGACGCCGACTCTGTATCGTGGGACTCGGGCGGCTCGGCTCCGCCTACCTGAACTTCGGCGCCCTTAACAGCTCGGAATTCGAACTCGCCGCGGGGTTCGACACAAACGTAAATCGCGTTGAAATACTGTCGTCTCCGGTTCCGCTCTACCCGGCTTACAAAATGTCGGAAATCATCGAACGTCTCTCTATCAATATAGGGCTTCTCTGTGTCCCCGAAGCTCAAGCCCAATCCGCGGCCGAGAAACTCATACGGTCGGGTATATGCGGCATCGTGAATTTCGCGCCGGTTGTTCTGAAAACTCCGCCCAGTATCGCTGTCCGCAACGTCTTTGTCATTGATGAACTGCGCACTTTAGCCGCCTTTCTCTAAAGAGAATAGATTCTATGCGAATGAACGTATCCCCCTCACCCGTTTCTCTTGCTCGTGATTCTGTCGATACCTATTTTCCAAACGCTGGTGATTCCTAGTGATTGGGCTATCGCGCCGTCAAAGCTGCTCATGTTGTTCGGCGTAAACTTTTCGCAGAGGATCCGCAAAGCGCGAATCTTTTCACCTTCGTCAACAACCTCTTCCGCCGTACCGAAAACAACCGCGGATTCGTAGTATATCGTAAACTTTCCGTCTGGAATCTGCGTTTCTCCAATAAAGGTAACGCACACATCATCGTTTCGCCGTATACAGTCCAGCTTCTTACCCGTCTGGGCGCAGTGGAAATAGAGGCAGCCGCCATCGCGGACCATCGAAAGAGTAACGCAATAGGGCTTCCCATTCACGTCTACCGTACCCATAGTGGCGAATTTCGCGCTGTCTATCACTTTTTCCGCAAAATCACGCGGCATTTCCCGGTCCTTTCTACGCATTAGTATCCTTCCTTAAAATATCGTGTACGTGGTATCCTTCACGGTCAATTGAAAATTCCTAAAAAATATCATCCCCGAATTCTTTGACCTGATACTGCCGGGTGTTGCCGTAACCGAATTGAGACACGGTTTTCTCGTCAATGATGAAGTACTCTATGTTCAGGTGGAATTTCTTTAAAATATTCAGTCGGATGTAATCGCCGTTTGCCAGAGCGGGTCCCACGTAGAATATTTTCGTGCCTGCCGAGAACTGTCTCATCCTTTCGAACAGGATATTCACGCAATCGCCTTTTTCCCCCGTACGCCCCTCCAATTCGAAGAGGGCGAGCGTTTCGAGGATGGGAATGAGCGTGAAACGAGATGGATGTATGACAAAGGTTTTTCGTTGTGAGAAAATGAGGAGTCCCATATCCTGCTGTTTTCGTGCTGACAAGAGACAGAGTGCGGCGCCGACTTCTATTGCCCTTTCCATAAAACTTAAAGCTTTCTTGACAGGATAGGCGTCTATGTCCAGATTCAAGAAAACAGACATAGGGAAGGACACGGTGGCTTCGTATTCATTGACCATAAGGTTCATACCGAAACGCCCTGGCGAACGGGCGCTTGCCTTCCAGTTGATGCGGCGCTGTTCATCCCCCATTTGGTAGGGACGGAGTGAGCGCGGACGGGAGAGGTCTTCGTGGAGGATGTTTTGTGAGAGCAGTCTACCGAGGGGAACGCCGTCTCTGAAGGGGAGAAGAACGGAACGTGGGGTCGGGTACACGAAGAGCTTGGTCTGTTCGGAAAATGCAAACTGAAAGGGGAAAAGACCGAGCGGGTCCGCGCCCCGCACGGTCACGGGTCCCAGCAGAAACACGCCTCTATCGGAACAGTAACCCTGCCATTCAAATGCAAGCACCGAGCGTGCAGGCAGGGAACAAAGCATTTTGCTGTCTTTGGAGAGAGATAGCATACCGGTTCCGTCTCTGAGTGCGAGCAGGAACACCGGCAGCAAACCGTGATTCTCCACGACCAATTCCACACGCACCCATTGCTGTCTAAACTCTCTCAGTTCCGCATCCCGCCTGATAATTTTTATGGAACGAACGAGGTGTTCCGCGTAGAGTCTGGACCCGATCACGATGAACAAAAAGAACAAACACAGGAACTGAAGTATGAACAAGGAAGCGAACACATAAACGGGAACAAGAACCAAAAGCGTTGCCGCAAGTAAGCCTTGGTTACGGATAATTTCCATTTTGCCTTTCGGTTTTTTCATAATCGCCTCTCATTTACTTTTAAATTTAAAGGAAAAAGCGCCGCTGTTCTTAATAAAAACCCGTATCGCTACGATTAGCATGAGGAGTCTTGTTGAAGAACCTCATAGCCGGCAGTAATGACGGCCGCCTTGAGCGCTTCGACAGAAGCGCCGTCTTTATGGTCAACCGTGGCTTTCTTGTCTTTAAGGCTTACTTTCGCGGACTTGACGCCGTTCACCGCCTTGAGCGCCTGCATAACGTGCTTGACGCAGTGTTCGCAGGTCATGCCTTCAATGTTTAAAATTGTTTTCATATCTTAATTATACTATACGTTTTTATTTTACTCAAGGGCGGAGGATACGTCGGCTTCCCATATTTTTTACCATTTCATGAACTTCAAGCAGTTCCTGCCGAATCAGTGCGATTTGGGCGTGCGGGCCCTGTTTTTCGGCGGAAAATTCCATGAAAAGCCGCCGTCGCGCTTCTTTTAGCGAAAGACGGCCGTCGTAGAGCAAGTACTTCAGCCGCCGTAGTATACGGACATCTCTGTCAGAATACACCATCCGCCCCGCCTTATCCCGTTTAGGACGCACCATCGGCATCTCGCGTTCCCATTCTTGAATGACGCTTATATGCTCTCCAACTGTTTTTTCCACATCTCCTACTGTGTATCTCATACTTTCTCCCATCTTTACAAAGGGATTAAAGAATTACGCTCATTTCTTGACCCTTTTATTTCTATTTTAATCGGAATTTCGGAAAAGCCAAGCTCTTTACGGATTTTGTTACGGATATAAGCGGTATACGCCTCGCGGACAGCGCGAGGACGGGATACGAAAAAGATGAATTTCACCGGATTGTTTGAAACTTGTACCGCATATCTGACCTTGAACCGCGTCTGGGGACCTTGAGGCGGCGGGTTTTCTCTCAACCAACCTGCCAGCGCCTGATTCAGCGCTGACGTGTCCACGCGGCGGTAGAGTTGCGCGTTGAGGCGGATCGCCGCATTGAGGAGCGTATCCGCGCCTTCGCCGTTCAAGGCGCACAATGGCAGAATCGGCGCATATTCCATTTGTCCAAACAAGAACCGAACGCGGTCCCTCACGGCTTCAAACGTGTTTTTCATATCAAGCATCGCGTCCCATTTGTTCAGGACAAAAATGACGCCCCTGCCCTTATCGTGGGCAAGTCCTGCGATTTTCTTGTCTTGGTCGGCAAGTCCCTCTTGCGCGTCAATCAGGAGAAACACGACGTCTGCATCATCAATCGCCTTGATTGCCCTATTCACCGAATAGTACTCGATATTTTCCGTAACCTTGGATTTTCGGCGGATGCCCGCTGTGTCAAGAATGACAAAATCGCGGTTTTTGAACGAGAAGGCGCCTTCCACGACATCACGGGTGGTTCCGGGCACGGGACTGACGAGAGAGGACTGCGAAGCGGTGAGCCAGTTTGACAGAGTTGACTTGCCGGTGTTCGGTTTACCCAACAGGGCAATGCGGATGGGCTGTTTTTCCTGTTCGATATCCTCAGTTACGCGGGAAAAGTCCAGCCTTTCGACAATCGACTCTTCCAATTCACCTATATGGTCCCCGTGTTCCGCGGAAATCATCAGAATTTTGTCAAAACCGTAGGAGAAGAGGTTGAAGGACTCGTTCTCGCGGCGTCCGCCTTCGGTTTTATTGACCGCGACCAGAAGTTTACGGTAAAACTGCCGCAAGAATTCAATGAACTCCTCGTCTTCGGGCATAATCGCTCCAGCTTCGAGCAATAAAACGATGAGGTCCGCGGTTTTCAGCGTTTCGAGGGTTCTCTCGACCACGAGTGAATCGAGACCTTCTTTGTCGAGCTTGAAACCGCCGGTATCCACGAGGCGCAGGGGTTTACCGAGAATGAAGGCGTCTTTTGCCACCGCGTCCCGTGTTACTCCCGGTGTGGGGTCGGTAATGGCCCGCCGCGTCTGCAAAAGCCTGTTGAACAGCGTAGATTTGCCTACGTTGGGTCTGCCAGCCAAAACCACCACAGGCAAACCAGCGTATTTTTTATTGACGTCAAATTGTTCCAAAATATAATTCCTTTAATAGCGTTGTTCAACAATCAATCGGGTTGTTGAACACGTCCGCTATAAAACAGTCAAATGCGGGGCGTTTTACAAGACTTTTTGAATTTTCTTCGGGATAATTTTTACAGAAGCGTTTGAAAATACACCGCAAGAAGGACTTGAAGCGGACTCTCGCCCGCTAAAACCAACCGATAACAAATCCATTATACCATACTATGGGAAATAATCAAGAGGGTTCTTAAAAACGTCTTGAGCATGAGCGCCTCATTTTTCATGGTAAATTTGCCGCGTATCAAACGGCTTTTGACGCCGCGCAAAATCCTAATAGGGGAAAGGTGGATATTTTAACCAAAAATGAGACGCTGGATGCGCTCAAATCCACACTGCGCCCCTTCATTAAGGTACAATCCTGCGGTTTCGGATGCGGCTTGCCGTTGCACGCCTCGACTCGTTCTCCTGTTCTCGCGCCTGCCACAATGCCGGAATTGGACAGCTCGATTATAAGGCAGATTACCGTTGCCCCCGATGGGAAAATAACAAAGGGGGAAAAAGGACCGATGGGTGAAATCGTGAAGGCGATTATCCCATAAGTTTATTACGGTTTGCGCGCCCAGAGAGGGCGCGTTCCTTACGCGGTAGGGTCTAATGGCGGTAGTTTATTCATCATCATTTTCATATTTATCCCAATCAAAAGTATGTAAATTACTCTCTATCCAATCATAAATATCTACATCGAGATAAGCCAGAAATTCTTTGAATTTTTCATCAGAATATTCATATTTTTCATCATAAATACCAGATTCATTCATGTCTTCGCAGTAGTCTTTGAAAACAGAATGTATCATAGCGACGGGGATAAAAATGTCTTTCTCTATATCCACAATTTCTCCATCATCTGAGTTGTAGCAATGGGATATTCTCCATTTTCGACATACTTCTCTTCATCCATAATTTTCTCCTCTATTTAATTTTATTGAAAATGCATTGTTTTGCACGCCAAAAATCTCCGCGGATAACAAAGTAACGTTTCCGCTATTTTTTCCATACAATATGACCATTGACCTTATTCCGCTCAAAAACTTCTAATACTTCCGCGCAAAATTTTTGAGTGTCGGTATCACCAATAGCTTTCGATGCTTCATATAAACGAATAAACATCTTTTTTCCCGTTTCTGTCTGTTTATAATTTTTCTTCTTAAAATTATGTTGGGCACAAAGCGTTTGACCGTTTTCAATAGTCGCTTTCCCTCCGTAATCTTTTGCTTTGATATGGTCAACTTGCAACTCCACCCCGTCTGCCAGTCCTAGTCCACATATCACACATCTATAGTTATCTCTTTTCAATATTTTTTCTTTTTGGGCCTGAGTAAAATCTTCAAGTTCACGAGTTTTAACATAATCGGGGTCGTATCTGTAAACACCTTTCGCGACCTTTTGTAAGAATCCTTCTTGAAAGAGCATCCGTACGGCCCGGTCCGGGTCGCGGAAAACCTTTCCTTTTCGTTCAAGCCACTCTTTTGTAAGCCAATCAACGACTTCAGGATGCTTTATGTCTTGGCGAGGCTTCCTTTCAAAAAATTCCATAACAAGTTTTTTTTGAGTTAATTCTTCAGGCATCTTTCGTTTCCAGTATATCAATTTCGTTACGAATACGATTTGCTGCCAATTCGCAATACTTGGAATCAATTTCTAACCCTATTCCTATACGGTTGTTTTTTGCGGCCGCAATAAGCGTGGTTCCACTTCCACAAAAAGGGTCAAACACAACGTCTTGCACAAAACTAAATAATTTTATAGCGCGATGCGGTAGTTGAACAGGAAATGGGGCCGGATGGCCAATTCTTTTTTTACTTTCACCGCAAAAGGTCCAAACCCCGTTTGTCCACGCCATAAAATCTTCTTTTGAAATATCAGATTGCCGAGTTCCTCCGGTTTTCTTCCATTCACCTTTATATAAAACGACAATCAATTCCACAGGCGCGATAACATACGGACTAGAAGCGGAAAGCCACGATCCCCATGCGGTACGGCGAGAAATATTTCCTTCATTCCAAATAATAGTAGAATGATATTTCCATCCAACCTCTTGCGCTATTTTTGTAATATCAGCGCCAACGCTCTTTTGTCCCCCCTTGTTTTTATCTAGCGGGATATTCAGTAAAAACCGTCCTTGATTCTTTGTCCACGAAAAACAATTTATCATCCATTGTTTGGTAAAATTTAAATATTCTTCATAAGATAAATCGTCTTTATTTGAATTATATTGAATATCTACATTATATGGCGGGGAAGTTATTATCAAGTCAATAAATTCTTCCAGAAAAGTATATTGATATAAGACATCGCCGCGGTATAGCAAAATATCTTTGTTATAAAAATATAACGGTGTAGTACTTTTTCCTAAATTCTTAACAAAATCATCTTTCTTATTCTCGTAAAATTCAACGGCTTTCTTAGTTTTCATAATCTGATTATACAAAAATTTTTTCATTTTTGTCAAGACAAAGCGCTTTCTATAGTATGGCTGTGTTGTCTTACAGCGCCTTATCACCCTGAAGCTTAACAACGACACGCAAAATTTATAGTAGAGCGCATTTCGTATGACACGGGAACTAATTCTCGACATAGGCGCGTTAAGCTTTATGCTCTTCCAAGACGTTCTTCACTTCCTGCGCGCTCTTGCATTGACGGACTCTCTCCGCAAGGATACGACAATCTTTCATGGAGACCGTGCGAATGATTTTCTTGATGCGGGGTATCGACGAGGCGGTCATACTGAATTCGTCCAAACCCATCCCCAAAAGCAACGCCGTAGCGCTCGCATCACCGGCAAGCTCGCCGCACATAGCCGCTTTTATACCCGCACAATGAGCCGCGTCTATCGTCTTCTTGATGAAACGGAGAACCCCCGGATGAAACGGTTGCGCCAAGTAGTTTACCAGTTCGTTATTGCGGTCAACGGCAAGGGAATATTGGATGAGGTCGTTTGTACCTATGGAGAAGAATGCCGCCTTTTCCGCGAGAATATCCGCTATTTCCGCGGCCGCCGGTATTTCTATCATACAGCCGACCGGTATGTTTTCCGCAAAAGGGTGCCCTTTCTTACGGCATTGGTGCTTTGCCTCTTCCAAAAAGGAAAGCGCCCTCTCCAATTCAACCGCGCAGGAAACCATAGGAAACATAATTCTCACGTCTCCGAAAACACCAGCGCGGAGAATAGCGCGTAATTGAGTCTTGAAAATTTCAGGAAACGCCAGCGAAAATCGAATAGCCCGCGCTCCCAACAAGGGATTCTTCTCAACCGCGCCGCCCATATTCGGGAATATCTTGTCACCGCCTATGTCAACAGTCCGAATGGTAACAGGTTTGCCCTTCATCGCATTGATGACCGTACAATAGGCGCTGAACTGCGCTTCTTCCTCCGCAGGCTGTCCGGATGTCAAAAACAAGAACTCGGATCTGTAAAGCCCTATGCCTTCAGCCCCGTAACTCAAGGCTTGCTCCGCTTCATAGGGAATCTCTATGTTGGCGTTCAAGGTTATACGGCAACCGTCAAGGGTTTCCGCAGGCAGATTCGCCATAAGCTCCATCGTTTGCCTATAGTTCCTAAAATTGCGGACAAATGTTTTATATATGGCGATTTTCTCGTTCAAATCAAAGACAACTTCACCTGTCTCGCCATTTACAAAGACCAATTCACTGTTTTCTCCAGCTTTTTCCGCTTTCTGCCTGTTCAACGCCTCCCGCGTTACCCGTGAAAGCCCCATAACAGCAGGAATTCCAAAAGCCTTCGCGAGAATCGCCGTATGACTCGTCTTTGAACCAGCGTCAAGGGCGATACCCTTGACCCGTTCTTTGTTCATAGCAAGCATATCCGAAGGCAGAATATCACGGGCAATCACGACGACATCCTCAGCCAGGTCCGCGAGAGACGCTTTCTTAAGCGATAAAAGTATATGCAGGATACGTCGCGCCACATCCGCAATGTCCACAGCCCGCTCGCGGAAATACTCCACAGGAGATGTTATCAATTTTTGAGTTATTTCACGGGAAACGTCAGATACCACACATTCGATGTTCAAAAGCTCTGTCTCAAGCCTGCTCCTTACCTGCTTGTGGAACACGGGGTCTTCCAACATCAAGAGATGAGCATCGAGAATTTCCCTGTTCTCTTTTAAAGAATCATTCCGAGCGTCTTCAAGCTCCACCCGCGCTGTCTCCACAGCCGAACAGAATCTGCTCCATTCCGCTTGGACAGTCTCTTCCTGAATACGGAAACGTGGAATATCGAGAGGAATATCTTCTGTGTAAATGAAAAATTGAGCAAGCGCGACACCGCCGGATACAGGAATACCCATTAAAATCTTCATAATGGAAAAACTATATCAAAAAACCAGCGATGAGTCTAGACACAGGAGAGGCTGTTTCAAAACTCGGTTCTGAAACAGCCTCGTTTTATTTAGGGAAAATAACTTATAGATTTACTCAAGGGCAGATGCTTATTATTTGTCATAATTTATTTAAAAGGGGAAATGAATGACAAGACATTCTTACCTTAAACGGCGTGATTGCGCGCTGTTTGTTGTGATAGCAGCGCTTACGCTGTTCGCTTCGTGCGCCAAGAAAGGAGAAAACGCGGCCGCAAGCGGAGACCCTGATTATCCCATCAACATTTCTATCTTTTCAATGGCCGCGGCTCAACAGCCTCCGGCCGACAATAAAATCTACCAATGGATAGCGGACAATCTTCATGTTACCTTTACATGGGACATTCTCGTCGGTGAAAAGGACCAGAAAATCGGCGTCATGATAGCAAGCGGTGATTATCCTGACATCCTCGACGTTGACAGCGACAAGTTCTACGAAGCAGGCGCACTCATCCCGCTTGACAATCTTATCGACAAATATGCGCCTCGTCTCAAGAAGCATTATGCGGAAGCCTGGGAAAAGATGAAAGCCGAAGACGGCAAGGTCTATGTCCTGCCAGTCTGGGGCGTTATGAGCGGTATTGACCACAACGTGTGGTACGGAGATTCGGCGCTCTGGGTGCAAAAGGAAGTCTTAAAAGAATTCGGGTACCCGAAAATCAAAACAATGGACGAATACTTCGACCTTCTCATCAAATATAAGGAAAAGTATCCCACAGTAGACGGCGCGCCGACTATCGGGTTTTCCATTTTAACCTATGACTGGCACTCATTCTGCCTCATAAACCCGCCGAATTTCCTCGCAGGCTATCCCAACGACGGCAACGGCACGGTAGACCCCGTTACCCACGAGTACAAGGTTTTCCTGTATCAAGATATTTCCGAACGCTGGTTCAGGAAATTGAACGAAATGAACGCGATTGGTCTCATAGACCGAGCCTGTTTCGTGGATAACTACGACCAGTATTTGGCGAAGATTTCCTCAGGGCGGGTACTGGGCTTCCACGACCAAGCATGGCAGTTCCAAAACGCGGAAGCCACTCTCGCCAACCAAGGGATGTACAACCGTACCTACGCTCCGCTTCCCATCGTGTTTGACGAATCCATCCGCCCGCGCTACCGCAACCGTAAACTTCCCAATGTGGGGCAGGGCATCGGTATTAGCGTCAAGGCAAAGGACCCGGTGCGTATCATCAGATTTCTGGACGCCCAGCTCGCGGACGATGTGCAAAAAATCATTGGGTACTATGGTATCTTGGGCGAGGATTATCAACTGGACGAAACCGGAACGCCGTACCGCACGGAAACCCAACGGCTTCAGCAGGAGGACGCGGTGTGGATACTCCACAATCAAGCCGCGCTATGGCGTAATCACGCGCCTAAAATCGAAGGCTCCTATGAGGATGGGCTTCCCTCTAATATCGCGGACATATTCGGGGAACGCGAAGCGCTCATAAAATCCGAAGACAAAGAGTTGTGGACCGCCTACGGAGTCGAGAGCCACGCTGAACTCATGGACCCAGATCCGCCGCCTAATCCCGTGTGGTTTCCCACCTGGCAAATCAATACGCCTGACGGATCCGAAGCGCAAATGGCCTGGCAAAAAGCCGAGGAACTCTACCGCAAATACCTCCCCCGTATCATACTCGGAAGACCGAATAGGTTCGAAGACTTGTGGCAGGAATATATCGACGAATTGAGCCAAGTAGGGCTTGAAAAGTACGAAGCCTTTTATCAGAATGCAGTCAACGAACGTATTAGAAAGTGGAGTCCGAAAAATTGACGAAAGAAAAACTCGTTAATCCCAAAAAGACCTTCGGTGGGAAACTGTTCTCCCAGAAACAACTTCTCGCTATGTCTCTGCCCCTGATTCTTTATGTGCTTCTGTTTTCCTATGTGCCGGTTTGGGGCTGGACCATGGCGTTTCAGAACTATAAGCCTGCCCGCGGCTTTTTCAATCAGCAATGGGTGGGCCTAAAGTGGTTTGCATTCCTCTTCACCGACAAAGGTTTCCTGCGGGTACTAAGAAATACCGTGGCAATGAGTTTTATCAACATGGCGCTTGGCTACATTACCGCTATTGTATTCGCCCTTTTGCTCAACGAGTTGAAAAACATCGGGGTCAAACGGATCATTCAGACCATTTCCTATCTGCCTCACTTTCTGTCATGGATTATCGTTACCGGATTGGTGGCCACTATGCTTTCCGTTGAAAATGGCGCTATCAACGACTTCCTTATGGCGCTCCACCTTATTAAAGAGCCTATTCTGTTTCTCAGCGAGCCAAAATACTTCTGGGGCATCGTGGGCTTCACCTATGTGTGGAAAGAAGTCGGATGGAACACCATCATCTACCTCGCGGCAATTGCGGGTATAGCCCCATCACTCTATGAGGCCGCCCAGATAGACGGGTGCAATCGGTATCAAAAGATGTGGTTCATTACCCTGCCGGGCATACGGTCAACCATCATCATTATGATGATAATGAGTATAGGACATATCCTTGATGCGGGCTTCGAGTTGCAATACCTCCTTAAAAACGGGCTTATTCAGGACGTTGCCGAAACCATAGACATCTACGTTATAAAGTACGGCATCGAGAACTTCAACTATTCACTTGCCACGGCCGCGGGTATGTTCAAGAATGTGGTCAACATAAGCCTCATATTCATAGCGAACAATCTCGCCAAGCGTTTCGGGGAAGATAGGCTGATTTAAGGGAACAGGAAACGGATTTACATTTGAAAGTTATACAACTATCTGTCCTTTACTCTCCAAATACAGGAGGAAAAATGAACTATTACATGACATCCAGACTTGAGGGAAAAATCTTTAACACAATCAATATTCTCATCATGCTTATCATCGGGATGATAACCCTCTATCCATTTTGGAACACCATTGCGGTTTCGTTCAATAACGCAACCGATACCACGCGAGGTGGTATCACGCTGTGGCCCCGCATATTCAGTATGCAAAACTACAGAGCGGTTTTCTCGTCGGGCACCATCTACCGTGCCTTCTACATATCGGTACTTCGTACCGTCATACAGACCATTACGGGCGTGTTCTTTACGAGTATGCTTGCCTTTGCCTTGAGCCGCAAGGAGTTCGTTCTACGTAAGCCCTTTACCGTCCTCATCATCGTGTCCATGTACATCAACGCGGGGTTGATCCCCGCGTACTTTCTGATGCGATCCCTGCATCTCATCAACACATTTTGGATTTATGTGGTCCCAGGCATGATAAGCGCGTTCAATTTTGTGGTTATCAGAACTTATATGAACAGTCTACCGGAAAGCATCATCGAGTCAGCGCGCATTGACGGATACGGGGACTTCGTTATCTTCATACGAATAATTCTGCCCCTCTGTCTGCCGGTTCTGGCAACCATAGCCCTCTTTGTGGCAGTTGGAGCGTGGAACTCCTGGTTCGATACGATGATTTACAACTCCGGGCGTGTAAATCTTCATACCTTGCAGTACAAACTGATGGAATACCTACAATCGAGCCAGAGTCAGGCAAAAAGCGCGGCGGCCATCGGCGCAATGGGCATGAATCAGGACGCGGCAAGCAGTATGGTAACGCCGGTAAGCATACGCGCGGCAATCACAGTGGTCGCGGCTTTACCGATTTTAGTGGTCTACCCTTTCCTACAGCGTTACTTCGTCGTGGGCTTGAACGTAGGCGGGGTGAATGAATAGGGTCAGCCTATGCGCTTTCACGATAACTTTCTATTTTTATTAAAGAGGAGAAAAATATGAAACAATTTTTAGCCATTGTTATGGCGCTGGTAACGGTACCGGTGTTTGCCCAAGCGGGTAACGTTACCGTAATTGATACCAATTTCGAGAACGGCATAGCCGGCTGGGGTCCCCGTGGGGATAACAGACAAGGCTTGGAAAAACTTGAAGTTACCACCGCGGTGAAACACAGCGGCTCATCATCCCTGCGCGTGTTCAACCGTACTCACGAGTGGCAAGGCGCGACATGCAAGCTCGCCGCAAACGCGGTAGGCGATATGTTCGGTATGGAAGCGTGGCTCTACTACAAAGATGGTCCTGCAAAGGTAACCTTTGTTTTCAGCACCCAGAAAACATCGGCACAAGGACAGGCATATCAAAACGTCCTGCAAGTACAAGCGAATAAGGGCGAATGGGTACAGATAAAGGGTGAATTCACGATTGCTAAAGATCCGACTATCACCGATGTGCAGGTCTACTTTGAGACGCCCAAGAACGATACGGTTGAATTCTATATCGACGACATTAAATTCGTGAAACTCGATCCATCATTGCGCCCCAAAGCTGAGGTGAACATCCCGAACCTCCGCGACAAGGTACCGTTTGACATAGGCGCTGCGGTCAGTGTGGACGATGTTGACTTTTCCTCCGAGTGGGCGCAATTGCTTATGAAGCATTTTTCTATCATCGTGGCGGGCAATGAAATGAAACGGGACACGGTGGAGCCATCGGAAGGCAAGTACAACTGGATTCCAGCCGACAAGATTGTTGATTTTGCCATGAATACCGGCATGCGCGTGAGATGGCACCCCCTCGTGTGGCACAGCCAAAATCCAGACTGGCTTTTCAAAGGAGCGGGCGCAACCAAAGCCGGGCTTGACCAGCGGATGAAGACCTACATCCAGACCGTTATGAGAAAATACAGAGGCGATGTGGACTCCTACGACGTGGTAAACGAGGTTTTGGACGAAAACGGCAGGCTCCGCAATTCCGAATGGCTCAAAATCATCGGGACTGAATACATAGACAACGCTTTCCGTTACGCGAGAGAAGCTGACCCCAAGGCGCAACTGGTCATAAACGACTACAATTTGGCATCCAATCCCAGAAAACGGCAAGGTATGTACGACTTGGTGAAAGATTTGAAAGCCCGCGGCGTTCCGGTTGATGCTATCGGAATGCAAATGCACATAGACATAAGGAATCCGTCTGTGAGCGCAATAAAAGAAACTATTGAATTGTTCGCCTCTTTGGGCATCAAAGTACTTGTTACGGAAATGGATATGTCCATCTATACGAGCGATACGGAGTCGAAAAAAACGGTTACGACTACCATTCTTCAGGAGCAGGCGACCCGCTACCGCGCTATTTTTGACGTGTTCAAAGAGGAGTACCAAAAGAAAAACCTCGACGCGGTGGTTATCTGGGGGACAAGCGATAACTTGAGTTGGAAAAACGACTTCCCTGTGCCGGGACGTACGGACGCGCCGTTATTGTTCGACTCGAAGCTCAAGCGCAAGCCCGCGTTTGACGCAATAGTAAAATAGTAAAAGAGAGGATCAATGAAAATTTTCCCTTCATTCCCCCTAGCCGCAGTTATTATAGCTTTTGTGTTAGGGGCGTGTAATTTTTCCTTTGGAAACAGCGGCGATACCGTTCCCCACGATGAAGACGAAATTGCTACACGCTTAAAAGAGCATGTTACGACTATCGTTACCCATTACAAAGACAAGGTCCTCTCATGGGATGTGGTGAACGAAGCCATATCGCCCGCACTTAGCAACCCGAATGACTGGAAAGACTGCCTCCGCAGAAAGAACAGGAGCGGAGACATAGGTAGCGGACAGATTTCATGGTACGACGCCATCGGTCCTGAATATGTTGAGATAGCATTCAAGGCCGCGCGAGACGCTGACCCGAATGTGAAACTCTACTACAACGACTTCAATCTCAACGACGCGAACAAAGCGCGGGCGGTTTACAACATGGTTAGGGACATAAACACGCGGTTTTCAGATTACGGCGGCAGACCCCTGATTGACGGCATTGGTATGCAATCCCACCACCACCTAGAGACCGACCCCGCAACCGTGGAGGCTTCTATTCAACTATTCGAATCGCTCGGCGTGAAGATCGGCATAAGCGAACTGGACATACAAGCCGTCACTTACGTTAACGGAACGCCGCAATTTTCTGAGCATTGGCAGGAGGAACAGGCGCGGCAATATGCGGCGATGTTCAAGATTTTTATCACGCATGCGGAATCAATCGCACGCGTTACATTTTGGGGGCTTGACGATGAAACGAGCTGGCTATCTTCAACAAAGCCCACGCTTTTCAACGCGAATTTTACCGCGAAACCCGCGTTCTACGCGGTGGAAGATCCAAACGCGGCAAATTTTGCGGACGGCGGCGCTCTTATGGCTTTGATGCCCCTGCATACTCGTTATACGAATAGATTTCTCATCGGCAATATTGCTTCGCCAAGCGACTTATCTGGCAATGGCACGCGCTTTAATTATCTAAAAAAACACTTCAATGTAGTTACCGCGGAGAACGCCATGAAACCTGACGCGTTGCGGACTTCAAACAAAGGATTTAACTTTACTCAAGCGGATACGTTGGTGAACGCGGTAAAAGACGCGGGATTATTGATGCACGGGCATACGCTCGTGTGGCATTCGCAGAGTCCTACATGGCTCACTACCCGGACAAAATAAATCCCATAGTAAGGCAAGGCGCACGAACACCAAGCGCACCTTGCCCCTACATGGTATAATCATGCAAAATTTGCAATGGAATTTTGGCGAATATATGTATGGAATTCTCAAAATATATTTTCCACTTGGATTTTACGGCAATATTTGTTATATTTGAGTCTGTTCCGAAACCAACCGGATTTTGAACAGAAACGAAATAGAAGGATAAGGAGAAAATCTTGAAAAATTTGCGGTTTTTTTTAGTATTTGCGGTTCTTTTTATGGCTTGCAAGGCGGAAAAACATACCGCTATCGGCGTATTTGTGCCGGGCGTTATGGCGGGAAGTCCCATCTACGAAATGATGGCGCAAGGCGTCCAAAGGGCCTGCGCCGAAAAGAATATGCCCGTTACGGTTGTCGAAGCCGGTTACAATCAGGCGGAATGGGAGTGGACCCTGACATCAATGGCCGCATCCGGTACATACGCGCTCATCGTATCATCAAACCCTTCTCTCCCTGCTATCGCGGTATCTGTTTCCGCAAAATTCCCCAAACAGAAATTCCTCCTGTTTGATGGAGAGCTTGTCGGTAATCCATCCATCTATACTTTGCGCTACGACCAGCACGAACAGTTCTTCACGGCCGGCTCCATCGCGGGGCTGGTAACAATGGAACACGGCGGAGAATATAAAGTCGGACTCTTGGCCGGCCAAGAGTATCCGGCAATGAATGAAACTATTCTCCCCGCCTACCTTGAAGGGGCAAGGGCCCTTGCCCCTGATTTCAGCGTTGACTTCCGCGTGCTGGGTAACTGGTTCGACGCAGGAAAAGCGGCTGAAATTGCGGCGGATATGTTTAACCGTGGAGTTTACGTCATCCTCTGCATAGCAGGCGGCGCAAACGAAGGCATCGTTCAGGCAGCCGCGGAACACGGCGCAAAGGTGGTCTGGTCGGACACCAATGGGTACGGCATCCGACCGGGGGTAGTTGTAGGAAGTTCCGTTATCCATCAAGATAAAGCGGCTTATGAAAAAACCAGTCTCTTCTTGGAAGACAAACTGCCCTTTGGCATGGCGGAAACGGTTGGTATGAAAGACGGATACGTAGAATTCGTGCGGGACGACCCCAATTACATCAACACGGTAAGTGAAACTGTCCGGGTAAAACAAGCGGAAATACTGGAAAAGATAATGAGTAATAAGTAATGGATCAGAGAATAATAAACAGCATAACAGTACGATTCCGAAGTATTACCTTTGTACGCGGACATTTTTAAAAATGACCGCTATTATCGGCATTGTCGTTTCGTCGACCCCTCTTCTCTTTGCGTCGTTTGGGGCGCTCATAACAGAACTTGCCGGTGTTCTGGGTATATTCATCGAAGGCTTCATGAATATTGGGGCGTTTCTCGCCTATTTCTTCACAGTGAAAACAGGTTCCGCGCGTATGGCAAGCTGTTTAACGGCTGTTCTCTGCATGGGCGCGGGCTGGGGCTTGGCGCGCTTTGTCTCGGTTAGCGGAGCAAATCCTTTCATCGTAGGGCTTGGGGTGAATCTTCTGGCAGAAGGGCTGACGTCGGCTTTATCACAGGCGTGGTTCGGGACGCGGGGGGTATTGAGGACGACGACGGGCTTGGATACTGCTCGATTCCTGCCAATTTTCACGTGCGCGGCTATCGGGTGTTTTGCGCTCGCATGGTTCACCGTCTATCGTACGAAGCTGGGACTACGGCTTCGCGCGGTTGGGGTTTCGACGCGGTTTGCGGAGGAACGGGGCATTGATACGGCAAGCATCATAGCAGGCGCATGGGCGGTCGGCGCTCTGTTTGCCGCACTCGCCGGACTGTGCCTCACGTTCAGAGTAGGCGCTTACACGCCCGGCGGCGCCGGCGGACGAGGCTGGATATCGCTCGCTGCGGTGTTTTTGGGATTCAGGCGCGTATGGGGAACCGCACTCGCGGCGCTATTGTTCACCATTGCCGAGCGTGCGGGTATAATGGCGCAGGGTTCGAGCATCTTGCCGACAACCGCGCTGTTAGGATTGCCCTCCCTTCTGGCTTTTCTGTTTTACACGCTGTCCTGCATCGTAAAAGAAATAAAGAAGAAGGCAAAGGAAAACGGTTAGCCGCAGGGCCGGTATCGCTGTTTTACTTCACTTGCCATCTGCCGTCTATTTTTTCGAAGAATGTCAAAGGAATATCTACTTGCACCGCGTCTTCAGATGTGATTCTTACACTTCCCGTTACGATGTTGATTTCCGTTACGTGCCACGTCTCGTCGTTATAGAAGATTTCTGCGCCTTCCTGTAGACTATTGCGGCGCTGTTCATTGTAGAAGATGGATTCATAGGCGAGACAGCATAAAAGACGCTCGCACTGCCCGGATATCTTATTGGAATTCAAAGACATTCCTTGTTCCTTGGCCATTCTTATTGATACCGGCTTGAGTTTGTCGGAAATAGCGTGGCAACAGAAGCGTCTCCCACAGATACCGAGACCCCCCAGAAAGCGCGCCTCGTCCCGTATACCAATTTGCCGAAGCTCTATGCGCGCCTTGAACACGCTCACCAGGTCTTTGACCAGCTCTCGAAAATCGACTCGACTATCGGCTGTGAAAAAGAATAAAATTTTCGGGTCCTCCAACAGGTAATGCACGGAAACAAGTTTCATTTCGAGATTATGCGCGGCTATTTTTTCTTTGGCTACGTCAAAAGCATCCCTTTCCAAATCCTTATTGAACCGGGACCTCTCTATGTCGACAATTGTGGCAACCCGCTCTATGAGCGAGAATTCAAAGTAAAGCGGAATATTTTTCACTTGTCCTAAAACCTGCGCCAAATCTTTACCATAGCGCGTAGGAACAACTACCATACTCCGATCTTCAATTTTCCCCCTATAAGCCGCGAGAAATGTCTCCTTAGAATAAGACAACCGTAGTCTGTAGATGAGCGTATCGGGAGTTATTTCCCTGTTTGTCAGAATGATGTCTGGTTCTCCTGTCGTTAAACCAACATTGTCTTCTAATTCTAAAATGTCTTCATCGAAATCATTCATAACGGAGTCCTTCATTTGCCAAATTTCTTACAGGAATTCATCGAATTTGCCATTGTTTTTTAACGGAAGTTGTTCAATAACTTCAATTATTGAACAACGCTGAACTTTTCCAAAAACTCGGTTAGTTTTGGGAAAGCCTCCCTCATTATACCTTTATTTGAAAATAATTCTCCCTTTCCCGATAACAGGGGATTTTCTCTTATCCCCATAGTAAATTAACGAGAAGTCCGTTGATTTCTTCAAGACGGGTGAGTATCTTCATTTGGTCTGCTTGCCCCGCGAGTAGTACCATAACAAGCTGTTCGAGCTTTTGATCGATGACCTTCACTTGAAAAAAAACATGCTGTCCTTCTTCGCGTTTTCTACGGATACCAGTTTTTTTCTCTATGTCGTAAGTATTTTTTACCATAAAATTGAGAAAATCACGCACAGCCTTCTTGTAACGGAGAATTTCTTGAGGAAGCGGATGGTTTCTCAATTCATCTCCCTTACTGTGAATTTCATTCATCAATTTGTCGATGGTTTCCTGCGTGACCTCAAGATTCTCCATATCGGCAATTTCGGCGTCCTGTTCCATCTTTTTAAGCAAGTTAAAGAATGGAAACTTTGTACGGATAGGCTTCGTTTTTTTTGTATCGGAATTTTGAGCGAGAGTCGATTGAAAGAACGAAGGAGCTATATAAGCCGCTGAAAACCCATCTATTTTTTCCATTTTTTAGATTCTTTCAGACTAGAAAGCGCCAGATGGATGCCTTTAGCGTCCTGGTACTTGGCGATGGTCGCATCCCATTCTTCGTTGGTTGCGCAGACCGCGACTTTGCCGTGAATCATACAGCCGTCGTCCGCTTGTATGCGCCTTGTGATGATGTCACCCATCACAAGGCCGCTCGCAAGTACGATGAGTCTTTCACTGGCAATAACATTGCCATAGACAACTCCACCTATGGTTATCGTTGTTCCAGATACATCGCTCTTCATACGCGCCTTTTCGCTAATGATGATTCTGCCTTTTGAGTGGAGATTACCCAACAGACTACCGTCCACACGGGTAAACCCCCGCGTTTCAACATTGCCCACAACGCTTGAGCCGTCTCCTATTATTGTGTTTAGAACGAATTCTTTGGACATTTTTATTCCTTCATTAGTTATCTATTTTGCCGTTCTTGCCAATGAGGAACGGATGTTAAGATATCTCTGAGGATCCACGACATCGGAACCGATGTGGATTTCGTAATGTAGATGGGGCCCTGTTGAAAGACCTGTATTGCCGATGTATCCAATAACTTCGTTTTGCTGAACACGCTGACCCATTCTGACCCGCACACTGAGCAAGTGTCCATAACGGGTATAGAAGCCATGTTTGTGTTTTATGATAATATAATTGCCAAATCCACCTGCATCGTAATCAACGGTAACAACTTGACCGTCAGCGGACGCGACAATAGGATCGCCTTGACGGTAAGTGGAGAGGTCTATGCCTTTATGAATGTAGTATTGACCTGTGAAAGGGTTTTTCTGCTGTCCAAATCGAAAGGAAATATGGCCTATACCCCCTTTTATGGGCCAAATACTGGGAATCTCCGTGAGGAGGGCGCTTTGCGAATTAAGCAAGGCGCCGATTTCCGTTATCGGTTTTACTGCATTCTCAAGGTAACTCCTGAGCCGCTGTAGGTCGTTTATCTCCCGAAGCGAACCTTCCGGCATTTCCTGGATATTAAAAAACGAAGAAAGGTCGCCATTTTGAGAGGACGCGCCGTCAGAGTCTGCCACATCCACACCAAGCGAAGAAAGCGTGCCGGAAAGAGCCGACTCGAAACTTTTTGCCTTTAACATAAGTTGCTTTGTTTCATCGCGTATCTGGTCAAGGCTTGCCTGGGTCGCCTGTAGACGGCTGTCTTTGTCAGAAAAGGTATTCACACTCCCTAACCGTAAAGACCCCTGATAAAAAACTCCCACCCCTAGCCCCGCAACCATGACAACAAAGCATAGTATCGTTAATATATTTATATGAAAATTATAAACCTTTTTTTCAGAATGAGGAACAAGAACCACCGTATATTGTTTTGTCAGCCCTCTGAAAAGGAACTTACAGAAACTGCCAATACCTCTGATAACGAGAATAACTCCTCGCTTCATCCTTTGTACAGCGTTATTTTCAAAACGTTTGTAATTCCGCATGACTACCGCCTCTTTTTTAAAGAACATCCTACCATCTTCTCAAAGCAATCTTGAGATTTTTCTAGTTTTACATATTAAAAGAATAATGTCAAGTCTTTTTTAATGACAAACCATAAATTTAAAGTTTTTGCCCCTTCGTTAGCAAACCGCCGACTCTCCAAGGCGGGTTGGGGGCGGGCGTTTCAAGCGCCGCTCTATGCGTCCGCGTATGCCCCCCGCAGGGGTCTGGCTTGAACCCCGCAGGGGTGTGTTATGGCGAGGGGACGGTAAGCGACGCAGAGAAGACGATAGTACGGGGTTCCTTTAAGGAGGAACCGCCGTGGGTGTACTGGGTAACGATTTCCAGCGTGTATGCTCCGGGGGTAAGGGCGGGGATGATGCCGATGACTTTGGAGGCCGCGTTCTCCGCGAGATGCCCGGCGACTTTGATCCGCTGGGAGGGATCAGCGGCGGACACAAAGTACACGCCCACTTCCGGCTTGTCCCCTTCCACCTTGATCTTGTGGCCCGACACGTTAAACATCCCGCCGGGGCTCAGGGTTTCGTTGACGGCTTCGGTGCTTACGTCGATGAACTCGTCGATGTAGCCGGAGGAGTCGGCCAGGCCCTCTACCTCCACGACGATGTGTTCGGCCAGGGCGCGGAGGGGGGCGCGGGTGCGGAAGCGGAAGGTTACCGGGTGTTTGCCGGTGTCGTGGCCCTCGGTAACTTTGTCGAAGGTGCCGCCCACGTTGGGATGCACAGAGAAGTAACCCATGTTCACCGCGAAGCCGTCGCAGAGCTGATAGGCGGCCTCGCCGAAAAACTGATGGACGTGTTCCACGAGGTCGTCGTAGCTGCCGGTGAAGCCGCCCCGGTTCTTGAGGGCCGCGCAGACCTCCTCGACGGCAAGGGTCGCCTCGTTGTCCGTGCGGGCGATATACGCGCCTTCCACTTTGGGCAGGTAGTTGGGATAGAGTTTTACCCGGACACGGTGTAAAACCTCGTTTTCGTTGTTGATGATTGCCATTTGTTTACTATGGAAACTATAGAACAGAGAGTCGCTTTTCTAAGAAAGAAAGTGCTAGGGTTAAACCAGACTGAATTCGCCGTAAGAATTGGCTTAAAACAAAGTGTTGTATCCCAGTGGGAAGTGGGCATTACTCCGCTTAATGACAAGAACATCATACTAATCTGTCATATTTTTAAGGTTAATGAAGACTGGTTGCGCTACGGTGTGGGTGAAGTTTTCAATGCGAAAGACGATCCGATACTGCAAGAAATTATGGAGCTTGTAGAAAAAATGGACGAGCCGCAACGGCACGTGGTGTTAAACTATGTCCGCTGGTTTTTCAGTGAACAACAAGCTCTTATTGGCGAAGAGTCCCTGCCTGAAAAAGGGAGCAAGCCCGCCAGTCCGCCTGTCGGCTTTCCGCTTGAGCCGATACGCCCCGACAGCGACCCGTCCGACTTTATTGAAAAGAAACGCATTGGGTAGACTCGAATGGCGCGATTTACCCGAAACACATATGGAGAAGACGATAAAAAATAATAGTTGTCTCTTGACATGTAAGGCAAAAAGCAATACACTAAAACCATGGAAGAGCGCAGGATCGTCTGGGACGAAAACAAGAACACGGCAAACAAGCTGAAACACAAAATCGGCTTTGAAGACGCTCAATACGTGTTCGCCGATCTAGATCGCATTGAGCGCATAGACGAAAACAACACATCCGGCGAGATACGATGGCAGACAATCGGCAGAGTCGGCAGTCTTTTGTTTGTTGTCTATACGGAACGCGGGGAAGAAACGCGCCTGATCACGGCGCGGGAAGCTGAAAGATATGAGAGGAGGAGTTATAATGGGT
>JAIRNA010000047.1 GCA_031258305.1 Treponema sp.
GTCCGCTTCCGCGATGATTTGCCTTCCGTCACGGAACTTGACATTCCGGCTGCCTTTGGTGAACTCATACTCAAAGGCGTCAAACTTTTCCCACAGCCTGGCGGCAACCATCTCTTCCGCCCATCTGCCCAGAGACCTGCTCACACCGCCGATATTTTTTGATAGTGCGGCTACCTCTTTGGACATTCTGGCGATTTGTTCATCGGTTCTCCGCCCACTAATGGATAGTTCGGCCACCTCTTTGGACGTTTTGGCGATTTGCTCATCGGTTCTCCGCCCGCTAATGGATAGTGCGGCTACCTCTTTGGACGTTTTGGCGATTTGCTCATCGGTTCTCCGCCCGCTAGTGGATAATTCGGCCACCTCTTTGGACATTCTGGCGATTTGCTCATCAGTTCTCCGCTGTTGCTCATCGGTTCTCCGCCCGCTAGTGGATAATTCGGCCACCTCTTTGGACATTCTGGCGATTTGCTCATCGGTTCTCACCAGTGCCGCCCACACTTTCTCAAAACTCAGGGTCTTTCCCCATTCCGCCGCCTGTTCCGCTGTCATTGCTTCCATGTTTCATCCTCCATAACGTTTAGTATAGCATACAGAGCAACTTTTTGAAAGACGGACTCGGGGCGTGTCTGACACCTTGCCGACGTTCCGCCCCCTCCCCTCCCCCCTTGTTACAAAACGTCAAAACGGTTAAACTGATAGCGTTTTATACAGGAGATTTTTATGGAAAAGAATCCGGTTGCCGAATACTTGTCGGCTACCCCGGTAGATAAGATCAATACAGGCTTTCTAGCTTATGTGTGTAATTTGTGGGAAACCGCCAAGGTTGCCCCGGAAATAACCGTATCAATTATCAAAGAACTAGAAAATCAGCGCAAACGAATCAAACTTATTGCAAGCGAAAACTACTGTTCCCTTTCCGTTCAGCTCGCTATGGGTAATCTTTTGACGGATAAATACGCCGAAGGGATGCCGAATCATCGTTTCTATGCGGGAAATGAGAACATTGACGCGATTGAGAGCCTCGCGGCCGCAGAAGCCTGCAAGCTTTTCGGCGCGGAATACGCCAATGTACAGCCCCACTGCGGCGCGGATGCAAATATCCTCGCTTTCTGGGCTGTTCTTTCAACCCGCGTGGAAGTTCCCGCGCTTGCAAAATTCGGCGAAACAAACCCCTCCAAGCTTACAGAGGCACAATGGCGGGAATTACGGCAGAGTCTCGGCAATCAAAAGCTTTTAGGGCTCGATTACTATTCCGGCGGTCATCTCACCCACGGGTACCGGCATAATGTGTCGGGACGTATGTTTGACGTTTCTTCCTATTCGGTATCAAAAGAAACCGGTCTTTTGGATTATGACGACATCGAAAGACAAGCGATGGAAATCAAGCCGCTGATTCTCCTCGCCGGCTATTCGGCATATCCTCGTAAAATCAACTTCAGACGAATGAGGGAGATTGCGGATAAGTCAGGAGCTGTGCTGATGATCGATATGGCGCATTTTGCGGGTCTCGTGGCAGGTAAGGTCTTTACCGGAGACTACGATCCTATTCCTCACGCCCATATCGTAACCACAACGACGCACAAGACCCTGCGAGGACCACGGGCAGGACTCGTGCTTTCTACGGCGGAATTTGCCGAAGCCCTGGACAAAGGTTGTCCGCTCACTATGGGCGGTCCCCTGCCGCACGTCATCGCGGCAAAAGCCGTGGCGTTTCTCGAAGCCGGACGTCCCGAATTCCGCGAATACGCAGCGAATATCGTGAAAAATACCCAAACTCTCGCAGCCACATGCGCTAAAAAGGGGCTTAATGTGCTTACCGGCGGCACGGACAACCACCTTTTTCTGGTCAACGTCCGCAGTCTCGGACTCACCGGTAGACAGGCCGAGAGCGCTCTCCACGAATGTCACCTTACCCTGAACCGTAACAGTATCCCTTTTGACCCGAACGGCCCCTGGTACACCTCTGGTTTGCGTATCGGCACTGCGGCCGTCACGACTCTGGGTATGGGTCCTATGGAAATGGACGAAATCGGCTCTATAATCGCGCTCGTTTTGAATAACACGTCTCAAATGGCTGACCCCAATGACCCGGCAAAGAAAAGCCGTGCCAAATATGCGATCGCGCCTGCCGCCAAGTATGAGGCGTTTGAACGGGTACGGAAACTCCTTTCCCGTTTCCCGGTGTACCCAGAGCTTGACTTGGAATTACTTAAGAAGATATTTGTCCATTAAGACAAGTTTTAGGTAACGCCAGACTTTATACCCAAATTCACAGACACACGGGCTTTTAGAAGCCCGTGGTTGTTTGTGAATCCATACCCGCTTGTGATCTTTTGACCAATTTGCTAAAATTGTCTTATAGGGTACCGCCTGGGTGAATTTCTCTGTGCGGATATGGAAACGATATTCGATAAGGCGAACGGAAAGCAGTTTTAAGTTAGGATAGACTATAATGGGAAATGAAGAAACAAAGAAAGACCATATCGTGTCGGCGCTGGTGGAGAACCGCGCCGGAACGTTGAGTCGTGTGTCCGGCTTGTTCAGCAGGCGTGGATTCAACATAGATAGTCTCACGGTTGGGGAAACCAACGACGCGGCCGTCTCCCGTATGACTATAGCAGTTAAAGGGGATGATGCAGTGGTGGAGCAAATAGCCAAACAGTTGGGCAAACTCGTTGATGTGATTGCGGTGCGGGAACTCGATATGGATGACTGTGTGCGCCGCGAAATTATGCTCGTCAAGGTGAACGCAAATGAGCAAAGCCGCCCGTCTATCATACAAATCGCAGGCATATTCCGTGCAAACGTCATTGACGTCGCGCCGGAAACCGTTACGCTTGAAGCCACCGGCGGCAGAGGTAAACTGAACAGCTTGCTACTCCTGCTTCGCCCGCATGGGATTTTGGAAGTCGCCCGTACCGGACTCGTAGCGCTTGAACGCGGCGCATCCGTACTGGATGGGAACGAATAAAATTTGAGATACAAGGAGTAAATATGGCAACCATGTATTATGAAAAGGATTGCGACATCGGCGCTCTTAAAGGCAAAACCATCGCGATCATTGGGTATGGATCGCAAGGACATGCCCACGCGCTTAACGCGAAGGAGTCCGGCGTAAAGGTGATAGTCGGACTTTACGAAGGCTCGAAGTCATGGCAAAAGGCGGCAACCGCCGGCTTCGAGGTCAAAATAGCGAGGGAAGCCGCCGAAAAAGCGGACTTCATCATGATCCTCATCAACGATGAGAAACAATCGCAACTCTACCATGAGTCTATCGAACCCGTGCTCACAGCAGGTAAGACGCTCGCCTTCGCGCATGGGTTCAACATTCACTTTGGACAAATCGTGCCGCCACCGGATGTCAACGTCGTAATGATTGCACCCAAGGGACCTGGACACACGGTACGGGAACAATATCAGACCGGTGCAGGTGTGCCGATGCTCATTGCGGTTCACCATGACGCGACCGGCGGAGCGAAACGACTCGCTCTGGCTTACGCGGCCGCTATAGGTGGAGCGCGAGCGGGTGTGCTGGAAACCACTTTCAAAGAGGAAACCGAAACCGACCTGTTCGGGGAGCAAGCTGTACTGTGCGGAGGCGTTTCTGCGCTGATGAAGGCAGGGTACGAAGTGCTGACCGAAGCAGGCTATCAACCAGAAAGCGCCTATTTCGAGGTCATGCATGAGATGAAGCTTATTATTGATTTGGTGAATCGTGGAGGATTGGAATTTATGCGCTATTCAATTTCCGACACTGCCGAATACGGCGACTATGTGACGGGTCCCAAAATCATCACTGAAGAAACCAAAAACGCTATGCGCGAGGTACTGAAAGACATACAGACTGGCAAGTTCGCCCGCGAGTGGATTCTGGAAAATGCGGTGGGGCGTCCCTTCTTCAATCGGTTGCGGGTACTGGAGGCTGCCCACCCCATCGAGAAGGTGGGCAAAGAATTGCGTTCTATGATGGGCTGGCTCCATGCGCCGAACGAACGGTAAGAACTTTCTGACAGGTCTTCCTTCTTCTGCATAAAAGCGTTCACCCATACCCGGTCCATGGTTACGATGAGGCTTTTACCGTCAGATGTACCGCGAAACCGGCGATTTCTTCCTTAAGGTAAATGAAGATGAGCTTTCCCCTATCGTTGTACTTTGCCGTCGTTTCGTCAAAGGCGACCCCGCGGTTTTCGAGATGGAATTTTGCCCGTTCGACGTTGTTTGCACCGATGGCGATGTGTCCATGCGTTCCCTTGCCTGTGTTGTTCATCAATTCTATACTTTCACTTGCGAATATGGATGCCGATGTTTCGCGCAACGAAAAGTCGAAAGCCTCAGCGAAAAATTTCGCCGCTGACTTTGAGTCGTTGTTCGTGTTGACTCCAATATGAACCATAGATAAGCCAAGTAATACGGACACCGCGTCTCTACAGCTTTTCTTCACGCGATCAAAGTCGCCCGCCTGTATGAAGGCTTTATTCGCCATCCACGAGCCGCCGCAAGCAAGTACTTTATCGAATGTGGCGTAACCCGGGAGATTTGTCGTATCTATGCCGCCGGTAGGTATAAACGTCAGAGACGTGTAGGGTGCGGACACAGCTTTCAAATAAGCCAGGCCGCCGGCTTGTTCCGCGGGAAAGAATTTCACTGTTTCAAGCCCTAATTCCAGCGCCTTTTCCATGTCAGAGGGAGTGGCGCATCCCGGGACAACGGGAACACCTTTATCTATACAATGTTTCACCACCAATGGGTTGAAACCCGGACTCACGATGAAGGATGCTCCCGCTGATATAGCTTCGTCAGCCTGCTGTACGCTGAGAACTGTTCCCGCGCCTATGAGAAAATCTGGCATTTCTCGGTGAATACGCTGTAAGGCTTCAAGCGCCCGCGCTGTACGGAACGTGATTTCCGCACACAGAAGCCCGCCTTCTTCAAGCGCCCGCGCTAAAGGTACAGCTTTTTCCGCGTCATCAATGACAACCACCGGCACTATGCCGATTTTCCCGATTTTTTCTAAAACTGCTTTCATGCTTTGTATCCTTTTGTTTTTATAAACCACCATGCCTGCGTGAATTTTAATAAAATTTTCAGGTTTCATTCACACATAATCAAAATTTATGGTTTGTTTTATATTCTATGATAATTTGAGAAGAAATGCAAGGAGAAACAGTTAATATTAATCCTTAAACGAATATTCACCCATCGAGATTCCGGTTATCGTCGTCATGTTGCGGCACAGAATTGGCAAGGGCAGACGCTTTCGTACACCCGTCGTCGGGGTAGTTGAACATTTCCCCATTCGGTGTATAATTTCCCAAATGGACTATGATAGCATTGTGATTGGCGGAGGACACGCGGGTGTCGAAGCCGCTCTCGCCATAAGCCGCCTCGGGTTCCGCGTGATCCTTGTGACGCAGAACCCTGACCGCATTGGTGCGATGTCCTGCAATCCGGCAGTCGGTGGACTGGCAAAAGGCAACCTCGCACGCGAAATTGACGCGCTCGGTGGAGAAATGGGACGCCTCATCGACAAAAGTATGATACAATACCGTGTATTGAACAGATCTCGGGGGCCTGCGGTGCAAGCGCCCCGCGCTCAAGCGGATAAGGCGGTCTATCAGACCTGGGCACGGACCGCGGTGGAGCGCCAATGCGGAGTCCAGATCTTTATGGACACAGTGGTTGACCTCCTGACTCAGGACAACACGGTTCAAGGAGTCGTTACCGAAAGAGGACAGCGTATTTCCGCAAGAACGGTAGTGCTGGCGGCCGGCACCTTCATGGAAGGGAGGGTTTTCATCGGGGGGTTTGACGCGCCCCAGGGCAGGCTCGGCGAGCCGTCTGCCGAAGGCTTGGGCGTACGTTTACGTGAAATGGGTTTTCCTATGGGACGGCTCAAGACCGGCACGCCGGCACGCATCGCCGCCCACTCTATCGACTACTCGGTTCTGGAAAGGCAGGATGGGGATCCGCGTGAACCATTTTCGTTTTGGCGTTTTGAGAACGCGGTCGGGGATTTAGAGGGAGCGAAAGACGCGGACCGAGAAGGGCGCGACCGGAGCGAAGAAGTAAACAACTTGCCTCAAGCCGCATGTTGGATTACCTATACAAACGAGCGGACGCACGAGATTATCCGCGCCAATATCGGGCGTTCACCGCTTTACACGGGCAAGATTCGAGGCGTGGGCCCGCGTTACTGCCCCTCCATAGAAGATAAGGTGGTGCGGTTTCCTGAAAGGGACAGACACCACGTTTTTATCGAGCCGGAAGGCTTATCCACCAATGAAATGTATCTAAACGGGCTGTCTTCGTCCCTCCCTGAGGACGTTCAGCGTGATTTTATCCGTAGTATCCGGGGGATGGAGAAAGCGCTGATAGTACGCCCCGCTTACGCGGTTGAATACGACTACCTTGACCCACTCGACCTGTTCCCTACACTCGAATCCAAGCGCCTACGCGGTTTTTTTTCCGCGGGGCAGACCAACGGAAGTTCCGGCTATGAGGAGGCGGCCGCGCAAGGGCTTATGGCAGGTATCAATGCGGCGCTTAAAATGCGTGGTGAGCCGCCGCTCGTGCTTGGGAGGGATGAAGCATATATCGGGGTCCTGATTGACGACCTGACCACGCTCGGCACGAAAGAGCCGTATCGAATGTTCACGAGCCGTGCGGAGCATCGCCTTTTGCTCCGCCACGACACGGCTGATATGCGGCTTACACCCAAAGGCAGGGCTTTGGGCTTGATAAACGAAGGGCAATGGGAGTGGCTTCAGGAGAAGACGCGGGGACTTGAGGCTATACGTGAATTGTTACGCGTCAGCAAGCGCGAGAACAAATCCCTCGATCGAGGACTGGTGGACGGCACCTTCGCCCTCGAAGAAATTCGCGGTTATGCGGACGATTTGCAGAATTTTCCCCAGGAATGGGTGAACAGCACAGCGCTCGACGTGAAGTACGAGGGTTATGTTGAAAAGGAGCGCCGCATCGCGGAACGTTATGCCAAACTGGAAAACATCAAACTTGCGCCGAATTTTGACTACCATGCGGCCGCGGGGCTTTCCGCTGAATCCAAAGAGAAGCTGTCGGTTGTTAAGCCTATGAACTTGGGGCAGGCGGCGCGGGTGCCGGGCGTGCGTCAAGGTGACCTTGCCCTCCTAATGATCCTCGCGAGGAAGGGCGCAAGCGGCGATCGAGAATCGGACGATGTTCTTTAAAAAATGGTCTTAACGAGGAATATCGCAATATTTTTTAACATCCGCCCCATCAATTTCTCGTCAATTTGCCTTCTTCCTTTTTGTTTTCCCCTTGCATATTCCCGCATAACTTATTAAAATAAATACGATATGAAGGACCCGCCGAGGGACACAGCTTGGATTCGGCTGTACTTAAATCAGACTCCACCGTACCTAAATCAGACTCCACCGTACTTAAATCGGACTCCACCGTACCTAAATCGGACTCCACCGTACCTAAATCGAACTCCACCGTACTTAAATCGAACTCCACCGTACTTAAATCGAACTCCACCGTATGCGAACCCTGTTTGTTGCGCCCGCAACGGCGGTGTCAGACACGCAGATTTAGCTCTGATTATACTGAGGCGTACAACAACCGGGGCGCCGCTTACTATTACAAGAGGGACTATACCCGCGCCCGTACGGATTGGGAGGAAGTATTACAAATAAATCCTTTTGATATTGATGCGTGGACTAACCTTGAAAGATTGCAGTCTATGGGGTATTGAGGATACGATAAGGCAAAGGACGGTTAAGATGAAAAAAGTACGGGTAAAGGCGCTTTCTTATTAAAGTTCGATAAAGATATTGTTTTAAATGCATTATCGTAGTATACTCTAATTAATGAAGAAGTTTTTGTTTTTTGTGTTTGCATTAACAGTTGCATTGCGCCCGTACGATGTTTATACACAAGATTTAAATAACGATTCGGCTATTATCGTCTATAGCCATCACGGGTTAGCGAATACTCCGCCGGAACTTCAGCCTGAGATTGAAAAGATCATGCCCATCGTTGACGCCGTATTTTGGAACAAAGGCATACAGGTCCAGGTACCATACATTAACGATAAGACGGAAGATTTTTCATCAAGAGAGCTGACGCGACTCTGCACTGAAAGGGACGTTAGATGGGCTGTTACCGTGTGGACTATGTATGACAACGGGAGACTCTCCTGGCGTTTCGGAGTGTTTGACGCCGTAGAGAACAAGGTACGGGCAAGCGAAACGTTTTTTACGCCGCTTATGGTGAGCGCATCGACGGTGGACGGCGGCAGCGGAGTTTCTATGGACAATACCGTTGAAATTTCAGCGGAGCGGCTATTGCAAAAATACGACAAGTCTTTTCCCGCAATGGAGTTTAACGGAGATTTCGCGGTGAGCGTGCCCCAGCGGTTCCTCTGCGCTCAAGACGGTGTTGAAATCCACTTCGGCGATGAAAACGGCGCCAGCGCGGGATTCATCAGAGACGGACAACTGACGAGCGAAACCATATTCCTCTTTGTCAAAAATACGCCTGTTTTCGGCACAGCAACGAAGAAAGGCTATTGGTCCCGCGGTTTTGTCCTACCGAACGGCGTGACAGATGAGCCTTTCACCATAAAACCCTTGCTCGCAAAAAACAGGCAGAGTTTCACGCTTACGACAGAATTCCGCGATATTGCCGTGTATTCCGCGGATATAGCCTACCGACTCTTCATTTTCCCTGACCGATGGTTCCTTAAACTTGGTTATGGGATGTGGACCGCAAGCACCGCTTTGTCTTCATTTAAAGACAAAGCCCACAGCGAACTTCGGTTCGGGACAGGGCTGTCTCTGCTCCCGAAAAATAGATGGCCCCTGCGGTTCATAGCAGGGACAGGCGCATCCCTGGTCTTTTCAGGTACTCAATACGACATTCTAGCGGACCCGCTTTGGCTCGGACTTGAATACCATTTCTCAAGATGGGCCCTGACGAGCGAAGTCAGATTGCCAAAAATCTTTTGGTACGGCAGGGATACTTTCGGAAAAGACAGAGCCGATTTCGGTATGTGCATTTCCTTTGGAGCGATGATAAAATGGTAACGGGTCTTCAAACTTCCAAATTCACCCCTTCAATCTTCAAACTATTTGTTTTTATGTGGTTGACGGTTGGCTCTTCCACTCCATTTCTCCATGCTCAAGAGGAACAGCTCCTTGATTATCAGAAAGTAAGCGTGAATGTGCTGTTTCGATTTAACATTGACAGCGATTTTTTCCTTTTGGCGCAAGCCGCAGGCGGTATGGTGTGGCAAAACTATACAGGATCCTTTCCCGACAAGGAATTTTGGAATTATTCCATTGAATTTTTCTTGAGTAATGTGGAAAATGTTGCACAAGTTCTCCGTTATACAGATGATTCCGAGGACGGAGACCTCGTTGCCGAAGCATCGGAGCGGAAAATACCGATTTTCATTGATATTTACGTGACAGGCGACATTAACACCGGTAAACTGACTGTTCGTTACTTGATCCGCGAGCTTTTTTCCGAATTAAACGTGATTGAGAAGACTTTTGTGGAACGCGCTCCGCGGGAAGATGATTTGCTCGTCTATTTTTGGCTGCCTGTAGCGGTCGATTTGGAGAATATCATCAAAAGCTCCCTAAAACCGCAATTTATCGTCAAAGGCCCACCCGGCGCCCAAGTTTCCGGCATTTTCGCGGGGACCTTCACCATACCAGACTCGGGAACCATCGGTTTTGACATATCTATGCCTGCTACATTCCTGTGGGAGATGAGCCATAAAAAATATGCGAAGCGTAAAGGCGTTTTCTACGTGGATAAAGACAACAACATTTTAGACTTGCCGCGCCAGCGTTTCTTCCCGACAAGTATTGATGCGGGGCTTTTTCAGGGCTGTTTCCCGGAATTCTGGATCTCAAGGCATACGCAAAACGGCTGGTTCTTCAGCTTGGGTGTTCAACAGCAGATTATTGGATTGTTTGCCGCTGATACTGACGGTCAGCCGTTAAAGACAAGTTTTAACAATCGAACGCTCATTATGCCCGGATTTGCCACCGGGTGGCATGCTCTCTCACTGGAAAAACCCTATATCCCCCAATTATACTTTCAGTTCACCGCTATGATGCGTCTCAATCTCGAGAGAATCGGCAAAAACAACACGTCCCTTCCATCTTTCAACAATTCGTGGAATGGTTACTGGGAAGACTGGGGGAAAATGTTTGAAACAAGCTGGTTTGACGACTTTAGTCCATTCAGCTTCGCCCTTGCCGTGGGTTACGAGTGGGAAACGCCTCTACGTCTCAAATTCTTTGTCGAAATAGGTGTTTCCGCCTATATTTTAACGAGTTATTATGAAAAATCCGAGTCCAAAGGACTGGAAGACAGCGGTTTTATTCAAGAAATAGTCGGTGACTCCGTGTATTTCGAGTTACCAGTTTTCAAAGCAGGCATACGCCTTATGCTGCCCTTCTAGAACTCCAGTTTTTCACATAATCACCGATGGGGCATATCTTTTTAAGAGGATTTTCTTTTTTATAAAAGAATGGTATACTAATTCCAATATCATTTAAAGGAGTTTTATATGCCTGATGAACTTTTTGTTAGATGGGATGACCATTATTCTGTGGGAATTCCCGCCATTGATAGTCAGCACAAAGAGTTGCTTAACCTGACCAATGAGCTTTACGATGCATGCCAACTTGGGGATGAAGCGGCGCGTAGCTATTTCAGAGATATCATTCATAAAGCCGTGGAATATGCGAAGTTTCACTTTTCTGCTGAGGAACAAATTATGAAAAGAATCAAATTTCCTGAAATCGCGGAACACAAGAAAGAGCATAGGAGTTTTGTTAGACGCGTCCTCGCAGACGTGGAAAGTTTTGAAAGCGGTAAACTATTTGTGCCGAATACTTTTGTCCGCTTTCTTAAAGATTGGATACTCACTCATGTTGCCATGTCTGACCAGAAATACCATAGTTACATTATCAAACTGAAAAAACAGGGCGCGATTGTGACTTGAGAACAGAAAACGAGATTCAAGATAATGTCTCTCAACTCTCGTTTTTCACATAATCACCGATGGAGCATGTCTTTTTAAGAGGATTTTCTTTTTTATAAAAGAATGGTATACTAATTCCAATATCATTCAAAGGAGTTTTATATGCCTGATGAACTTTTTGTTAGATGGGATGATCGTTATTCTGTGGGAATTCCCGCCATTGATAGTCAGCACAAAGAGTTGCTTAACCTGACCAATGAGCTTTACGATGCATGCCAACTTGGGGATGAAGTGGCGCGCAGCCATTTCAGAGATATCATTCATAAAGCCGTGGAATATGTGAAGTTTCACTTTTCTGCTGAGGAACAAATTATGAAAAGAATCAAATTTCCTGAAATCGTGGAACACAAGAAAGAGCATGAGAGTTTTGTTAGACGCGTCCTCGCAGACGTGGAAGGCTTTGAAAGCGGTAAACTATTTGTGCCGAACACTTTTGTCCGCTTTCTTAAAGATTGGATACTCACTCATATTGCCATGTCTGACCAGAAATACCATAGTTACATTATCAAACTGAAAAAACAGGGCGCGACAGAGCATAACCAATAGATTGTGCGAGGGAGTTGTGACCTGTGAACAGAAAACGAGATTCAAGATACAATATCTTTCAACTCTTGTTCTTCACATAACCACTACTCTCAAACAGGAATGATGATAAATCGTTGTCGATGGTAGTCTGTTTGTCGCCTTTGTAGTTGTTTTGATTAGTATATGAGAAGTTACCTAACAAAATTAGAATTTGATGAAATACGCCGACGGGTTGCCGAATGTTCGGTGAGTGTCGAAGCAAAGGCGTTCCTGCTTGAGGAAGAAGAGGAAACACGGCTTTTTGATGTGGAAAAAGCCGCCGAGTTGAAGCAGGCGGTTTCGATTATTGTTAGGCGTATGAATTCCGTCGATGTGGAACCTCGCGAAGACTTGCCCGACATCGGTGGCGTGTTGCCCAAACTCTCGGTCAGCGGAACTGCCCTCTATGCTGATGAAGCCCTGGCCATAGGGCTTTTCGTGGAGCGCGGCGGTAGACTGAAACATTGGCTGGGTATGGGAAAAGCCCAGGAAGGTTCAGAGAAAAAATCAAAAGAAAATTTCTGTACTGTTTCACGTTTTCTAAAATTAGACGAAATCCCGGATTGTTCCGCGATTGCTCACGAAGTGTTCCGCGTGGTTAACCGCGATGGCGCGATGAAAGATCTGCCCGAATTTCAGGAAATCAACCGCCGAATATGGAGACTGCGCCGCGAGTTAGACGGCGTGGTCTCCCGTTACACAGTCGGCGACGAAGCGCGAATGCTACAGTCAACTGTGCCGTCACAGCGGGATGGGCGCCTCGTTTTGGCCGTCAAGGCTAACTTCCGTGGGCGCATCCGGGGTATTGTCCACGAGGTTTCTTCCACTGGACAGACCATTTTCATCGAGCCAGAAGAAGTAGTAGAGAAAAACAACCAAATCCTCATTGAAACACGGCGGCTTGACGCGGAAATTTTGCGCGTTCTCCGTGAAATGACCGCTAGAATCGCCGAGAACCGCGATATTCTATCGGATTTTCATAAAGGCATCATAAAAATTGAGATTTTACGGGCAAAGGCCCGATATTCTTTTGAAACAAAGGGCGTTTTTGCCAACAACGGCCGTGAAGAGCAGAAAAAAAGCGAATTCGTTCTGAAACAAGCTCTACATCCGCTTTTAGGCGCGTCAGCCGTGCCGATTGATTTTGCAATGGAAGACGGCATCCGTGCGGTCATCATCACTGGACCAAATACCGGCGGTAAGACAGTCGCTTTGAAGATAGCAGGACTTTTCGCGCTGATGAATCAGTGGGGGCTTGCCTTGCCCGCGGCCGAAGGTACGACAATGCCTTTTTTCGATAGTGTTTTCGCGGACATCGGAGATGAACAGTCCATCAGTCAGTCTCTTTCCACCTTTTCGGGGCATATTGCCAATATAGCGAAAATCGCCGCGTCCGCAACTGGAAACTCGCTCGTCCTCCTTGACGAACTCGGCTCCGGTACCGATCCGGAAGAAGGAGCCGCGCTCGCAATGGCGATTCTGGACTTTTTCATCGAAAAAAAAGTCTATCTCGTCGTTACAACGCACCACGGTATGCTAAAAAACTACGGCTACACGCGGGCAGGCGTAGAAAACGCTTCAATGGAGTTTGACATCGGCACTTTATCGCCGCTTTATCGTATCGTCATGGGCATACCAGGCGAGAGTCGCGCCCTTGACATCGCGTCCCGCAATGGACTGCCGCCAGCGATCATCGCTACTGCCCGCTCCTACCTTAATGAAAAACGCTCGGATGTTTCGGCGCTCATCGCGGGACTCAAGAAAAAACAGGCAGAATTAGATGAGGAAGCCACAGCGCGAGAATCGGAAACTGTCCGCCTTGCGGAAGAAAGGCGTGAAATCGCCCTTAAAGAGTTATGTCTCAAGCAAAAAGAAGCTATCCTTGCCGAGTCCGGTCTTGTAGCATTGAAAAAATTACTTGAAAAAAGTAGGAAAACACTCGAAAATCTGGTGCGGGAGCTGAAAGAAGGTGAAATCTCGCGGGAAAAGACTCTGAAAGTGAAGGAATTCTTGCGCGATTTTGAGAATTCGGTCTCCGAAGCCACTGAATATAAGGAAAAATCCGTAGAAGAAGTGAATTCTTTTAAGCAAGAAGTGGAAAAGCGGGAGAAAAAGTCAAAAATTGACTTAGAAGCAGGGACCGAGGTGTTAATTGGAGATCACGGACAACGAGGAAAAATCGTGCGTCAGGAGAAGAACGGTTCGTTTTTGGTGGAAATCGGCTCTGTCAAGCTGACGTTTTCGGCGGACGCCCTTGTTCCGACTGACTACCCTTTCAAGCCACAGAAACCTGCTGTGCTGACCGATCTTGCGGCGGAAAGCGAGGCGCGGCTTGAAGTGAACCTTTTGGGGCTGCGACTTGAGGAGGCGCTGTCCACTCTGCGACGACAGATTGACGGCGCAATTCTCTCCGGATTAGAGCATTTCGCGGTGGTTCACGGCAAGGGCAATGGTATCCTGCGTCAAGGTATTCACGAATTCCTTAAAAGCGAGCCGCTCGTGGCTAATTTTCACTTCTCCCGCCCAGAATTCGGCGGCGCGGGGCGCACCGAAGTTGAGATGAAAGTGTGATGTACCGTTCTCTATTTTCTGTTACCCGTACACGAAATTCTCATCGAATACGACGATTTCGCTTGCTTTTTCCCTGCTCAAGGCTTCCTCTGACGAAACGGTTTCGGCACGTCCATATATCAGTCCTAACAGTTGAATCACCACGAGGGGAATCATAGCGACCATAGCAACGATGCCGAAAGCATCCTTCATCATGTTTCCACCCACTCCTTCACATGTTCCTATGGCAAGCGGTAGAAGAAAAGTTGACGTCATAGGACCAGAGCACACGCCGCCTGAGTCAAAGGCAATACCTGTGAATATGCGCGGCACAAAAAACATGAGAATCAGGGCAAAGGCGTAGCCAGGAATCAGTATCCACATAATAGAAATGCCCATAAGAATACGGACCATCGTGATACCGAGCGCAATAGACATACCCACCGAAAGCCCGGTGTTCATCACCTTTTGCGTGATTGCGCCTTGGGATACATCTTCAACTTGTTTGTTCAAGACGTGAACGGCCGGCTCGGCCGCCACAATGAAGTAACCAATAACCATGCTCAACGGCACAAGTATCCACTTGAGTTCCGAACTGGCAAGCTCGCTTCCAAAAAGATGTCCCACCGGAATGAATCCGACTTCCACGCCGGTTAGAAACACGACAAGTCCAATAAACGTGTAGACGAAACCAATGAGGATGCGTCCTACCTGCCGTTTTTTGAAACGCTTGGAGATGATTTGAAAAATAACGAAAAAGATGAATATCGCGGCAAGCGCAATAGCCACATCTTTGATGGTTTCCGGGAATGCATGTAAGAAACTCATCACCACGTCACGATTCGTATAAGCCGCTATTGATTCGGTATCGATCTTTTCACCGCCACTGACTTTGGTGATATGCTTCACCAAACCGAGGACAAGTACCGATATAATAGGACCAATGCTGCACAGGGACACGAATCCGAAACTGTCGTCCTTGGAGTTTTTGTCGCCGCGGAGGGACGCCACACCGAAGCTCATTGCCAACATGAACGGCACGGTGATTGGACCCGTGGTAACACCGCCTGAATCAAAGGCGACCGGAATGATAGCCCCATCCGGCGTGTTGAGCATATAACCCGCTATGCTGAAGGTTATCGCGTAGAAAATAAGCAACAACACCATAAGCGGTACACCGAAAAGCACACGGAGAACCGCGAACACGAGGAAAATTCCCACGCCAATGCCAACGGTAACGATAAGCGTCCAGGTGTTGAGCGATTCGGCGAGTTGCCTTGCAAGTACTTGCAGGTCCGGCTCCGCGATGGTGATGATAACGCCCATTACGAAACTGACACCGAATGCGATGAACAGGTTCGTCGTTTTGGAGAGTTGCGCACCTATGCCTTCGCCTAAAGGCATCATCGCCATATCCGCACCGAGAGTAAAAAAGCCCATACCAATGACGAGGAGCGCCGCGCCGGCGATAAACATGATGATGACCCCTGCCGACATCGGCACGAAGATGATACTAGCGATTATTACTATGACTGTTATGGGAAGCACTGAGGCGAACGCCTCCATAATTTTCTCTTGTAGTACCTTGTTCATGCCTTATTATAGGAAATAAAAAGAAAAAAAACAAGGGAAAATGAGACGAATTGTAGATTTTTTGTTTATTAGCTAGTAACACAAAAAACTTGCTATGCCATGCTCTATTACACATCGGTCAAGACAGAGACGCCTGATTTTATGAAACTCAAGATGCCGGACCTGAGTAAGGACGGCATCTCATCAATATTCGAAAGGTAGGTGTCCCAGTGACTGACGAAACTGACCGCGTCTTTTTTTGTAAGGGGGAGTCTCCTTCCGATGAGCAGACTCTCCAAATTTTTGTCGCGGAGGATGGTTCTTCCTGCAAAAACGACACGGAGATCTGTCAATATGTTTTTTTCGTTGCGGAGAATCAGGACGGCCGCACCATGGCTATCTTCGGTTTCTTGATGGTTGAATTCTTTGTACACGGAATAATCCCATTGTTCTAATGGAACGCGGATTCGACTTACGATTTCATGAGCGTTCCAGTGGTCAACGAGAAGGGAAAAGCGGGATGCGGAAATCCATCGCGCCGACGACTGAGAGCGAAGTTCGAACAAGGCGTCAAGCGCGACCATAGGGGCAAACGCGTTGAGCCGCCTGTGTTTATAGCAGAGATTGCCGCCTATGGTCGCAAGGTTCCTCACATGGGGACCGGCGATCCCTTCAAGACAACGAGCGAGCGCCTCCGGCACCACCTTGCCCAGGTAGATGATGTCGTTTATCGGGACCATCGCCCCGATTTCAAGGTAGCGTTCTGTACGGGTTATTCGCCTCAGTTCATCCAATTTGTCAAGACACAGGATGTTTCGGGGTAATTTTGGGATTCTACGCCCCTGATTCCGCATAATTTCCGTACCGCCTGCGAAAGGCGCCGCGTCAGGAAATTTCTCCCATATAGAAAACAGTTCCTGAAAGGTCGATGGAAAAAATACCTGATTAAGAGGAACGTCCATACCGCCTCCTCTGCCGAATGTCCGCAGTAGCAAAAACACCGTTTACCAGGCTCTCAGGCTCGGTACAACGACATTTCACGCCCTTGAAATCGACAAGTACGTCATACCGCGAGGGACGAGGTTTTTTCGACAATAGCGCCTCAACCGCCAGAATTTTACCGGTATCGCAGTATCCACACATTTCAACACCGGCTTTCTCAAAGCCTTGCACAATGTCCTGATACTCATCATTTTGAGAAAAACCTTCTATAGTAACAATTTCACTACCATGCACACGAAACGCAGGTATGAGACAAGACTTAGTCACCACTCCGTTGAATATAACCGCACAAGCACCGCATCTTCCACCCAGACAGCCCACCTTCGCACCAGTCATCGAGAAATTCTTGCGAAGAATGTCGATGAGTCTGACCTCAGCATCAACCCGCACGGAAACATCCTCTCCATTTAAAATAAACCCTACAGTCATTGCCCCATTATAGTTAAGAATAAGAAAAAAGCAATAACTGTTTTCATTTCCGCGCAAAGCGTAAATAAAGATGCAAATCTTCTTGACATTTTTTGAAAAAAAATATAGTATCATTATGACAAAATAATGAATATTGTCATAATAGGAGTTGCATTGACATTTGAGATAAAAGCTACGGGTAGAGCCGTTCCTCAAAGGCGCGTAAGCAATGAGGAGTTGGCGCAAAAGATAGACACGAGTGACGAATGGATATGGTCCCATACGGGTATCAAGGCACGACATATCGCGGACGCGGAGACCGCGTCCAGCGATTTAGGCGTTAAAGCCGCATGGAACGCTCTTGAAATGGCGGTTGAACGAGGCGCATATGCGGAAAAAACGGTGGAAGAGCTTGCCTTCACCCTCGATATGATTATTGTTGCCACCACCACGCCAGATTTCTACGGTTGTCCTTCGACCGCATGTCTGATTCAGAACAAGCTCGGTGCAAAAAACGCTGGAGCTATGGACATTTCCGCCGCATGTTCTGGTTTTATTTATGGATTGGAGACGGCGGCAGGTCTCTTGAGCGCCGGAAAAGGACGTAAACGGTGTTTGGTCATTGGATGTGAAATTCTGTCGAGGTTTATCGACTGGAATGACCGGGGAACCTGCGTGCTTTTCGGAGATGGAGCGGGCGCGGTTCTCTTGGAAAAAACGGACGCGCCGCGTGAAGGCGCTGAACGCCGCGGACTATTACGGACCTTACTTCGCGCCGATGGCGCTGGTTCGAAAAACCTCATTATCAAAAAAGGCGGTTCGCGCAATGCCTACCGTGCCGGAGATGTATTTGAATTCGCCCCGCTCATCGAGATGAACGGACATGCAGTCTACAATTTCGCTGTCCATGCCGTAACGGAAATCATAAAAGACTTGCTCGAAGCCGAGCGTCTCACCGTTGACGAACTGCGGTGGATAGTACCGCATCAGGCCAATGCCCGTATCGTGCAGGCGGCAACGAAACGGCTCGGCTTCCCACGTGAAAAATTTTTCCTCAATATCGACGAATACGCCAACACTTCAGCCGCGTCCATACCCATTGCATTAGACGAACTGAATCGCGAAGGACATCTCAAGAAAGGGGACATAATTCTGTGCGTGGGTTTTGGCGCGGGCCTGACCTATGGCGGAAATTTGATTGTATGGTGAGAATAATGGCTTTACAAACAAAGAAAATTTTTCTGTTTCCCGGACAAGGGACCCAGTACCCAGGCATGACCCTGGATTTTTGGGAGAAGTCTAGCGCAGTGAAAGAGCTATTCGCCCTTGCCTCGGACATCAATGGCATAAACATAAAGGCTTTACTCACGGAGGCTGACGCGGAAATCCTAAAACGCGCTGATATTTCGCAAACCACCGTTACTCTGGCAAATCTTTCGGCCTCACGTTTTATGGAAGAGCAAGGCTTGATGCCGGATGGCGTCGCTGGGTTCAGCCTTGGAGAATACGCGGCATTGGCGGTTGCTGATGTGGTCGGCGTCGAAGATTGCTTCCGACTCGTGAAGGTACGCGGAGAGGTAATGCAAGCGGCCATAGATACTATAGAAGGCGGCGCGGGCATGGCCGCAGTGATCGGACTTGCCCCTCAGACAATAACCGCCCTCCTCGCCGAGTGGAACATAGAAGGGCTTTTTACCGCAAACTTTAATTCAAGCAGGCAAACAGTAGTATCAGGTACTGCTTCCGCCCTCGTAGAAGCGGAGCCGCTTTTCAAAAGGAACGGCGCGAAGCGATTCGTTCGGCTCCCTGTTGCAGGTCCCTTCCATTCGCCGCTTATGCAAAGCGCGGTCGAGCGATTCGCACCGGTATTGGAAGGCGTTTCCTTCAATGACCCGCATCTTCCACTCTATTCAAATGTTACCGGCAAACGGATAACAAGCGGTGCAGATGCAAAATGGCTCGCGTTGCCGCAGATAACGAGTCCGGTGCGATGGATTGACGAGGAGATATCCATCATTGCAGATGGCTTTGACGTAGCTTTTGAAACGGGTCCAGGGCATACGCTCGCGGGATTCTGGAAAGATATGGGTAACGCCATTCCCTGCCTCGCGGCCGGAACAGTACAGGACATATTGGATTTGTTCAACAACCCGATTGGTTGTTGAACAAATCTGCTAAAGATAAACCTTGGTCTAGAAGTGGAAATAGAAGCTGTGAATAGGTTTTTTGATTTCGACTCTCTACTCCGATTCCTTATGGAGATGAAAATGAATTTTGAGAACAAGAAAGTCCTCGTTACGGGTGCGTCGCGAGGCATAGGTAGAGCGGTAGCTGAAGCGTTTTTAGCAGAAGGCGCTACGGTCTGGGGGTTAAGCTCAAAAGAGCCTGCCGATTTATCGAAAAGGCTTGAATCGGCAAATGGCAAACTGAGCTGGCTCATAGCGGATTTGTCGAAGATTGAGACGGTCGAAGGTGTTATTGAACAAGTGCTCAAAAGCACTGATGGTTTCGATGTGCTGGTAAACAACGCGGGCATCACGAAAGACGGTCTTGCCTTCAGGATGAAATTGGAGGATTTCCAAAGAGTACTTGACGTGAATCTCACAGCGGTATTTCTCGTTAGCCGTGTTATTGCCCGCGATATGGCGCGGAGACGGACCGGTGCTATCGTCAATATGACCAGCGTGGTGGGCGTTCACGGAAACGCAGGGCAAGTAAACTATGCGGCGAGCAAAGCCGGACTCATCGGGCTTACCAAAAGTCTGGCGCAAGAGGTCGCGGCGCGGGGAGTACGGGTCAATGCAGTCGCGCCCGGATTTATCACTTCGGACATGACAAACGTTATGCCGGAGGAATCCAGGTCAAAAATGCTCGATCATATTCCCTTGAAGTGCGCCGGAACCCCGGATGATGTGGCCAAAGCCGTACTGTTTCTTGCCGAATCGTCCTATATCACAGGACAGGTACTACAAGTTGATGGAGGAATGTTTATGTAAATACCGCGACATAATCCATATTTCTATCAGAATATGGACTTGCCGACGGAATACCGCAAATCCCGAGTTGCCTCTAAACACCTTAGTTTTTTAGAGACAACTCTTATAAAAAATAAAAAAGGCGTAACTATTTATATCTTCTATTGTTTCTTAAATACATTCCTTTTAAACGTTATTTTTATACCGCTGCCGTTCTCCTCCTTTCGGTAGCGGTATTTTTTATCATAACATTACTTGACATTATTGAAAAATAGTCTTATTCTAGTACAAATGGCAATAATAACAGCGCAAAAGACAGCTAGTTTCTATGACAGATTTAAGGATATAGATGTTACCTTTACCAAAGAGATCATTCAGGTAACAGGACTCATAACCCCAGATGTTTACCTGAAGTGCGGAGGGGATTTTTGGCCCTGTATCATCTATTCAACTTCTTTTCAAGGCGCCAAGGTAATAGCTAATATAAAGACGAATCTACCTGCGAAGCTAGAATTGGCAAATAACACGGTGAGTCTAAGATTCTGCTTTAGGAGTCCTGACGGAGGCAGTCCCTTCACTTTCTTTGTGGCATCTCGATCTGTAGGCTACGCCTCTTATGGAGAGTCGAAGGATGTGGCGATATTTACGCTTCAGTTTACCCAGCGTCCGCCTGATGACTTGATTGGGATAATGGGGCGGATTCTGGAGGCGAATTTCAATTTTGCGAAGCGAAGAGCTGACCGTATCGCTATAAGTTTGGATAGTCAGCGTAAGATGCATATCTTGCCCAAAGAATGTGCGGTTTTTATCGAAGGCGTACCGCGGCACTGCATCTTGCGGGACGTTTCCTTTTCCGGGGCAAAGTTCATTATGATGGGTGTGGCGAGGTTTTTGATGAACAAGGATGTTGCCCTGCGTGTTGACTTTGATGAACCGCGGGAAAGTTTCTTGATACGGGGAAAATTCATTCGCTCGGAAATAGTGGAAGGTAGAAAGGAATTGGTGGCTCTGGCCATACAGTTCATCGAAGATCTTATTCCTATGGGTTACAAGGTGCGGATCAACGAATACTTGGAGTCGGTACATCTGGAAGTGCCGCCCCCGCCGGATCCCAATGCCTAGTAGTGGAAACATAATTCTCATAAGGCTTCCCGCAGACATTGCGCGTAACTACCCTCGTTTGCGCGAATTCATCCAGCCAGATATTCCTATTCCCATAGAATTGTCCGATGAAGACCGAAAGTTTAACCCCGAGACCTTAACCGAGGAGATGTTCCTTTCGGGTATGCTCCATTTGCTTGCGGAAAACGCGGAACATGAGCACGCGGATTATTATCGGCGGTTCGTGTTTTCGGTCCGCCCTAACATTATCAACGAGCTGGCAAGTGCTATACACGCCAAGGTTGACGAAGGTTGCTTCGAATTTGCGATGGAAATTATTGATGCGCTTATGGGATTATCTCCGGAAAACGAAGGCGTCTGCGAACTCAAAGCCGCAATTCTCAAAAAACAGGAGAAGAAGCCGCTCTATGCGGAATTGTTTGAAAATCTTGAGCAAAAAGACGAGCTTTTCAGAACAACGTATGCCGCAGCCTACAACGATATTCTCAGAGACAAAGACGAAGAGTCTCTTCCCAAAATACGGCGGTTTATTGAGAGAGAACCCCGAGTGTGGCAGGCGTGGTTTTTGCTTGGATGGGCGTTGCGGAAGCTGAAACGCTGGGAGGACAGCGCCGCAGCTTTCAGAAAAGCTATAGAACTCGGCGGCGATAACAAGGATGTCCGCAATGAACTCGCCATCTGCCTCATAGAAACCGGCGACTTGAAGCAGGCGCGCCGAGAACTCGAAAAAGCTCTCTTTGAAGACCCAGAAAATGTTAAAATCATCTCGAATCTTGGCATCCTCGCTCTAAAATCCGACAACCATCGAGAAGCGGTTGGTTTCTTCCGAGCCGTTCTCGAAATTGACCCACACGATGAGATAACTATGAAGTATTTGGACAAACTAACGGAAAATGAATAGCGAATTCTTAAAAATATGGACAAATTAACAGAAGGTATTGAACGCCTCGGAGTAGCCAAAAGAACGCTCCCTTTGCTCAAGAAATACATCGGAGAGATAGAACTTTTCAATCCGACTTACAGACTTATCAGGGTTAAGGAAAGGGACGAACTCATCGTGAAACATATCTTGGACTCGTTGAGCGGGGCCGGGCTTATGGGCCGTCATTCTGGTACGTTCATTGCTGATGTAGGGTCAGGAGCGGGACTGCCGGGTATTCCGCTTGCCATAGCCCTGCCCGATAAAACATTCACCCTTATTGAAAGAAACGGTAGGCGTGCTGGTTTCCTCCGCAATGTCCATGCGATCCTGCGTTTGCCTAACGTCGTCGTTGAGGAAAAAGAAGTGGAGAAGTCCCCGGAGGGTGTTTTTGACATCGTTACATTCCGCGCCTTCCATCCGATTTCTCCCGAATTGTTGAAGATTCTCCGTCGTCTCCTTAAATCTGACGGCGTTATTATGGCATACAAGGGACGACGGGATGTCATAGTAAACGAAATGTCTGCTATTAAAGCGGAATGGGAAATGGTACCGATTCAATCCCCGTTTTTGGATGAAGAACGGCACATCATCGTGATTCATAACTTTACATGAGCGCATTAGAGACAATCCTGACAGTTGACATAGGAACATCTTCTCTCAAAACGGCGTTTATCGGGTTTGATGGGCGCCAAAAAGCCTTTGCCCGTGAAACGTATTCTGCACACGCAAACATGGCTCGTCAATGGGAAACCGCGCTGTTCCGCGGTGTTCAGCGCCTGTTTGAAGCTTGTCCATTTGAAAAACCGTCCGCAGTCTGCGTATCGGCTAACGGTCCCTCTCTGGTTCCCGTCAGTGTTGATGGTGAAATCTGGGAACCGTTGCTCTGGCATGACCAGAAAATCATCAACATCAAAGGGCAGAAATCGTTTTTTTTACCTCACGCCGCATTTTTTGCGCACGATTTTTCGGAGCGCTACGAAAGAACGCGCTTTCTCTTTTCGGCTCAAGAGTGGCTTTCTTTTAGGATGGGCGCGGATCCGGTAACGGTTCTGCCGCAAAACGGATATGTGGAATACTATTGGGATGACGAACAATGCGCTCGGTTCCGCGTTGACCGTGATAAGTTTCCGCCTTTTGTGAATATGGGAGAAATCATTGGCGCTGTGTCAAAAGAAGCGGCTCGACGTTACGGTCTGCCGCAAGGTATTCCCATTGTAGGCGCGGGTCCTGATTTCATCATGGCTTTGATTGGCGTGGGCGCGATAGAGGCAGGCATCGTATGCGACCGAGCAGGTACATCTGAAGGAATCAATATGTGTGCGGAACGTGAGACAGCGGCCCGCGCCGCGGGTCTACGGGTACTTCCTCATATCAGAAACGGTCTCTGGAACATAGGAGGCGTCATTCCGCGCTCAGGAGCGCTCTTCGATGATTTCTTGAAGAAAAAAGCCCAGAGTGGAGATTACGGAAAAATCCTACGGGAAATCATGAGGGACAAGCAGAGCGAGGGCTTTTCCACCCTTGAGACGATGGCGCGGGAAGTGAAAGCCGTGTTGGAAACCTTTGCGAAAAACGATATTCCTATTAAGGAGATGCGCGTTTCTGGCGGACAAGGCAAGAGTCGTTTATGGAATCAGATGAAAGCAGACATAACAGGATGCGTCTTCGTTGCGCCACAAATTACGGATGGAGAGCTTGCCGGAGACGCGGCACTTGCGCTTACAGCTTTGAGACAAACCCGCGACATTGAAGAAGCTGTAAGCCGTCTTTTCCGCGTCAAGGAAATTTTCCATCCCCATACAGGATAATAAACCGAAGACCGCCCAATTTTTTGAATATAACCGCTAAAATTCGTTCTCATTTCCTAAAATTTACCTATGGACAAAAGCGAGTCTCATAATATTATTAAAACAAAAAATCGATGTTGCATTGTTGTTTTCAGTACGGATTTTGCATAATCACGGCTTTTTCCGGTTCACGTTGTGACCGGTTAAGCAGGCAATCGGGTTTGACTCGTTGCCTCATATTAAAAAGAAGCTTTGGAACAAAAGTTTATACCCGAAGCTTCATGGAGGAATGTTTATGAAAAAAACATTTTTGTTATTGTTGACGATCATGCTGTCTTTCAGCATGGCGCTCGTGAGTTGCGGTGGAGACGATGACGA
>JAIRNA010000079.1 GCA_031258305.1 Treponema sp.
CCTTGAATCAAAAGGTAGTAGTCGGCTTCAGTTTCCCCGGCAACTTCCGCAAGCCGCTCTACGCCTGAACTATGCGTGTCCTCGGTCATTACGGCGTTGATTCCTCGTTTTTGGCACACGGAATAAATCTGTAAATTATCGACCGCGACGATTACATCATCAAGCTCGACGACCTTTTTCGCCTGCTGATACACCCACCAAATCATGGGTTTGCCGTGAATGTCCGCAAGCGGCTTGCCCGGAAACCTACTCGACGCGTACCGCGCGGGGATGACGCCGATTACCTTCATTTTTTCCATGAAACCGCCTCCTCAAGGAGCGTTGGAATGTCCCACGCGGCTTCGTTGGTATCGCATTGGGTGATAAAGCTACCAGCCCATGTGCGAAGTTCGCTGTCTTTCGTCGTAATCATAGAGAACTCCTTGTGTATACTGAAAAGATAATAATCCGTAGAGGATTATCCCTGATAGAGGACAAACGAGAATTCTTTCGCCCCGCGGCTTTACTTGTACAGAATAAATCTTTAGACGCGCGGGGTAAATATTTAGAATTGCGGAGTATATCTTTAGACGCGCGGAGTAAATCTTTAGAAATGCGGAGTAAATCTTTAGACGCGCGGAGTAAATCTTTAGACGCGCGGCGTACATCTTTAGAAATGCGGAGTAAATCTTTAGAAATGTGGAGTAAATCTTTAGACGCGCGGAGCAAATCTTTAGACGCGCGGAGCAAATCTTTAGAAATGTGGAGTACATCTTTAGACGCGCGGAGCAAATCTTTAGACGTGTGCCCCGCGTTTCTAGAGGCTTGTTTTGGTACGGTATTATTTTGCCGTGCGTTTCCCGCTCGTACCAGGGTACATACGGGGGGGGGGGGGGCCGAAATAAAAGAGGGGGCTGTAATAATACTTGAAAATAATACCAGACTTTATAATAAGGTCTTTATACTATAATGAGAATAAAATATTGTCAAGAGATTTATCCTAAAAAAGAGAGGACTCTCGAACGGGCGCTGTCGGCTTTGGGATCTGACAACGCTTTTACTTCGTGAAAGCGCAGCGTGGTTTCTCCTTCCCTAGAAATGTCCTTGTTTCTTTTCCGCCTTTTTAGTATACTTAAACGTATGAATATACTCGTCATAGGCTCCGGCGGACGGGAACATGCTATTGCATGGAAACTGGCGTTATCGCCCCGTGTGGAGCGTGTCTTTGCGGCCCCGGGCAACGCCGGAACCGCGATGGAAAAAAAATGCGTAAATATAGCCCCCGATGTTAATTTGATAGAATTCGCCAAGAAAAAAGAATGTCTAACCGTTGTGGGACCAGAGGCGCCCCTCGTCCAAGGTATCGTGGAACGATTTCGAGAACAAGGCTTACCGATAGTGGGGCCGGATAAAAACGCCGCGCAGCTTGAAGCAAGTAAGGCGTTTTCAAAGCGGTTTATGGAGAAATATGGGGTCCGTTGCGCGAAAAGCCGAACATTCTTTGATTTTGATGAAGCTAACCGCTCTGTGAAACAGCATTTTTCCACGCGGAACGTTCCCTTGGTGATAAAAGCGGACGGGCTTGCGGCCGGAAAAGGCGTCGTCGTTGCGGAAACGCTAATTGAAGCTGAAAACGCGGTTTCTTCCTTTATGAAAGACGAAATATTAGGAAATGCGGGTAAAACGTTGATTATCGAAGACTTCCTTGACGGTAAAGAAGCGTCAATTTTGGCGGCTGTGAGTATCAATGACGAAAACGGTTGTATAGCGCCGTTTGTGTCGGCACGGGACCATAAACGCCGTTTCGACGGCGGCATGGGCCCCAATACCGGCGGTATGGGGGCAATAGCGCCGGTACCGGATTTCTCACCATGCGTCCAAGCTGACTTCCAAACCTCCATTCTCGAACCGACCTTGAAGGGATTAAAACAGGAAGGCTTTGATTATCGGGGTTTCTTGTTTTTCGGGCTTATGCTCAAAGACGATACATGCTTTCTTCTCGAATATAACGTCAGGTTGGGCGACCCGGAAACGCAGGCGGTTTTGCCGCTCATGGAGTCGGATTTTGCGGCGCTCTGTCTCGCAATTTCGGATGGAACTCTCGGAAACTTCCGTCTCTTATGGAAAAAAGGCGCGGTTTGCGCCCCAGTTGCGGTGTCGGACGGGTATCCGGGAAAATATCATACAGGGTTTCCCATCACAATACGCGCAAAACTGGCGCAAACAGGCGCAAAGCTCTTCATAGCGGGCGCGGACATACGGGACGGTAAGCTCTTCACCACCGGCGGACGGGTGCTTGCCGTTTCCGCCTACGGAGCGGACCTGGCGTTGGCACGACAAAACGCGGCGGACGCTTTGTCGGCAGTCGCGTTTGATGGAATGGACTTTAGAAGAGACATCGGAAGTGAATGATGAATACATGAGGTGAAATATTGGAAACAAATACACAAGCGGCGGACAGGCTCGGCACTGAGAAGGTCGGGAAACTTCTGATGAGATTTTCAGTGCCAGCTATAGTCGGTATGCTGGTGAACGCGCTCTACAACGTGGTAGACCGCGTGTTCGTGGGGCGCGGCGTGGACGAGACCGCGCTTGGTGGATTATCGCTTATCCTCCCGCTTATGACTATTTTCATGGCCTTTGCCATGCTTTTTGGTATTGGCACGGCAAATATGATTTCAATGCGCCTCGGACAAGGCAGGCGCGAAGACGCCGAAAATGCCCTGAACCACTGCTTCTGGCTCTTAATTATGACCGGAATCGTTATAATGGTCGTGGGACTCGTATTCCTTGAGCCAATTCTCTCAATACTCGGCGCGGAAGAGAACAGCGTTAGCCTCGGCTACGCCCGCGACTACTTTCGCATCATCCTGTTTGGCGCGGCTTTTTCGCTTGTGAGTTTCGGCCTCTCCCATTGCACCCGCGCCCAGGGCTTTCCCAATATCACCATGATCAGTATGTTCTTCGGTGCGGGTCTGAACATACTACTGGACCCTATTTTCATCTTCGGCTTGGGATGGGGCGTCCAAGGCGCGGCGTGGGCGACCATTATCTCGCAATTGGGCTCGTGTATATGGATTTTATCGTTCAATTTCAGCAAAAAAGCAGTCATACGCCTCAAATTTAAAACCTTCAAACCGTCTTTCGCCATTGTTCTTCAAATAATGGCTTTCGGATCCGCACAATTCCTGCTTCAATTCATCATGTCCGGCGTACAATTGCTCTACAACACGAGCATGGGCTGGTATGGGTCGGCCGCACTGGGAGTCGCAAACGGCGGAGACATCGCGCTCTCAGGCATGAATATAAACGGTTCATTCTTAATGCTGATTCTGATGCCGGTTTTCGGTATTAACCAAGGAGCGCAACCGATTCTGGGGTACAATTACGGAGCGAAGAAATTCCACCGAGTCCTCCGCGCCTACCTTTTGGCAATAACCGGCGCGACCGCCATCTGTCTATTTGGCTTCATCATTGCCGAATGTTTCTCCCGCCAGCTTGTGGGTTTGTTCGCGCCAGATGGAAGTCCCGCGCTCATATTGTTCTCGGTCCGCGCGTTGCGGATAATGCTCTTGCTCCTGCCCTTGAACGGATTCCAAATTGTGTCGTCCAACTTCTTCGTCGTAACAGGCAGACCCAAGACATCAATTTTTCTTTCAATATTACGCCAGTTTGTCGCGCTGATTCCTTGTATCTATATCTTCGGTAGAATCTGGGGGCTGTGGGGTGTTGTTGCCGCCGCTCCGGTGGCGGACGGCATCTCCTTCATCGTTACCGGCCTGATGATTCTCATAGAATTGAAAAAGTTGAGAGGAAAGAGTGAATAGGAACGTTGTTTAAAAGTTGAACGCCATAGTGAAGTAAGGAGAAAGAATCTATAGTTTAATATAGAGTTCCTTCAGGTGTTCTAATTCCTTCTCTTCCTGTAAACGCTCGGTCTTGGGGCTCGGGAAGCGCGGACGCTGACCGCCTTTCCACGTCGGTCAGCTTGCCAAGCGGAAAGTCCACTGGCTTAAAACGCAAGAATTCCCATAACGCGTAAGTTATACCTATCAACCGCGCATTGTAATTTTATTTGCGCTATTTTTCCCGTCAAAACGTTTACTAAGAAACTAGCGGCTCCTGTATAGAGGGATACTGGAAGTATTACATCAGACTCTGGCAGTTCCCCTATTGTATATACACTTGTTGTTACGAGTGATGCGGCGAATAAACCCGCGGTTATATACGCCGCTATCCTCCAGACTCTTTCGCTCTGAACTAACGACTCATTCTCAGGGATAGATCTGATAAGCGCCATGACGTTTTTATATTCAACAGGGGTTCCATCTTGCCACTGATAATACGTTTTAGCAAAGAACCCCTCTGTATGTAATAAAAGAGGCGGGACTTCAACTCCATTCGTTTCCCCGCTATATTCTTGTGTAAAGCAAGGAAAAGAGATAACGGCATATAGCAGGAAATAAAGGTATTTATACATCATAACGTCCTTAAAATCAGTTCCTTCAATTTAGTATAGGGGAAAGCACCTGAATGTCAATAGGTATTTTAAAAAATTTATCATAAGATTGACGGGGAATGAGAGCGGAGGTTTTTATTCGGGAAGCGGTCAAAAAATTCAACCATTAGAAACTCCCGGTGAAAGGGGGAGGGGAAAACGCGGCTTGACCTGAAGTTACACGCAAAAATCGCCGCCAAAAGTCTTCCGAAACAACGGTGGGAAATTGTTCCCGATACTGTTTTACCGTATTGATAAAGGATTTGTCAATGGCTCCAAAGAGGCGGAACAGCCTTATCAGAACCTTAAATGTGCGCCGAAGACTTTTTTCGGCAACATAACCTTTGCGCGTCCAGGGATTGAAGAAGACAGCTCTCCGAACAAAGAAAAAATTCTGCAAGCGGACATCCTGTTCGGGAAGAGAAATTTCCCGCCATGTGGGAAAAAACACCCCGTTAAACAGGCAAAAACGCAATAAACGGCGGAATTTGTTTTCTTTGATCGCGTTTTGCGGCAATCTTCGGCTGAAATCAAATCCAGACGGCAGAGGCAGGTTTTCAAAAAGCAAAAGCGGTTCATCCAACCCTGCAATTTCGCGGTTAAGTTCTTCTGGGTTGACCGAAATGAGCCAATCGACGCCACGTAGAAAATCCTCGCCCGCCCGGACGACCAATTCCGCAGCCTTGTAACGGTAGGTGAGTAAAAAGAACGCCGTCTCCTTAAGCAGAAACTTTTTAAGCCATTTTCTTGAAAATCTTGAATAGACGCCGAAGAGCGTCTCTGAATGAAAGGCACACATAACGAGGCGGTTACGAACCCCGTAGTAACAGTCTTTGACTATAGAACGTTTTTTGTCAAAGGATTCGTGCCACATACACACGCCGTTCAGGGTAATCTTCTGCCGCGCGTGATTACGGAGGCTGAATTCAGTGTCGTCGTATTGAAAGAAAAGCGGCAGGGGCAAATTCGCCCGCATATCTTCCGTAAGGGGCAGACAGCAAAAGTACCAAGCCACATACTGTATACTTTCTTCGACTTCGTTTCTCAACACATCAGGTAAAGAAGACAAACAGTAACCGTTTTTGAGCGGCGTTAAGCCGTTTATATCAACACGCGCGCCGGCTTCCCACTGGAAATTCGGCTTGTCGAGCAGGAGCATTGCACCGCCGAGCATTGCTCCATAGTATTCGCTCTTGAGCAGCCGCAAAAATACACTCATGCGTTCAATGGCGTACCGGGTAAAGACTACATCATCGTCCATAAGGAGGCAGTGAGTCAAGCTATGCTTTTCTCGGTCGTCGAGAGCCGCCAGCATAGCGCGGGCAAAACCTGCTGAACCGCCGCCGTTCATATTCGGCAAAACTCGCACCCTTTCGCTTGAAAACGCCTCCACATCCAGCGTTCTTCCATTGTCCGCGATGTAGCACCGCCAATGGTCTTTCAAAACGCCGTCTTGCAGGCTTTCCAACTCGGCAAGCGCCCGTTTAATGAACGCTTCTCGCCGAAATGTGCAGATACAAACCGCAATATTCACCGGTCGCACGTCAATTTCACCCGTAACGTATTCTCCGCCGCAAAAAACAGCGTCCTCAGACAGAGCTTTCAGCTCAAAGGCGAGGATGCCTCGCTCGTAAAGCGGCTCAAAAGTAAAAACAGCAGGCGTTTCTCCGCCGCCTCCTCCGCACCTTTCCCCCTGTAAAACGAACCGCTCCGGGTCCTCTCCGAATATCCACTGGACAAGCGCAATCTCAAAGGTCCCGCGTAGGCGTAGTTTCAACGAAACGGTTTCTAAAATCGTGTATTTCCGCCATTTTTCGTAAGAAAACGAGTTAAAATACGTGTCAAAAGTAACAATTTCACCTTGCGGGACAAAAATGAGTTTTTCCGCTGAGTCTAAACGGCATTTCTTAAAATCGCCGCGCATATACATATCATTATGAACATCCCCGATTGTGGGAAACTGGATTTCTTGGAGTATCGGCATCTTTCCCTTTTTCTTGTGAAGAAAACCTTTCTCTTATTTGCTTTTCAGGAATTCCTCGTATTGGTCGCATACTTCAGCAGGATCGCCGAAAGCCATTTGTTTGCCGTGGTCGAGCCACAACGCTTTTGTACATATATTCCGAACCATACCAGGCGAATGAGTAACGAGTATAACCGTTATTCCGCTATGGATGATTTCCATCATTTTCTTTTCGCTTTTTACACGAAACGCGCCGTCTCCAGACGCAAACACTTCGTCCAAAATCAGTATCTCCGGCTCGATAAAGCAAGATATGGAAAACGCAAGGCGCCCGCTCATTCCTGAAGACAAATGCTTGACGCGGCGGTACTCAAAAGGCTTGAGTTCCGAAAAATCGAGAATCTCCGGATATTTCGCTTTTATAAACTCGCGGGAATATCCGAGCAGAGCGCCGCGTAGAAATATATTATCCCTCACCGTCAAATCGCCGATAAACCCGGTCCCAAAGCCAAAGAGAGGGACTATCTTTCCTTCTATCTTGATACTCCCTTTAGTCGGTATCATGATTTGCGAAAGAGCCTTGAGCAAGGTAGATTTTCCAGCCCCGTTCCTCCCGAGTATACCGAGGAGATCCCCCTTCTGTAGAGAAAAAGACACGCCGTCCACGGCCCAAAATTCATGGGTGTGGTAGTCGCCGGTGAGCTTCTTTATTATAAATTCCTTTATCCCAATGTCTTTAAAATCGCCGATCATATAGCGAATCGAAACATCATGTACCTCTATCATTCTTTCTCCTAAATATAATACAGAAATTTGTAATTGTATTTTTTATACATGAACATTCCCAAGAACAGGAAAACAAGCGCGTATCCCAACCCGGCAAGGTGCAAACCGAGACTCGGAATTTGCGAATCTATCACGATGCTCCTAAAATATTTGATATAGATGTAGATGGGATTACATAAAAATATACTCTGCAAGTGTTCGGGAAACTTGTCCACCTCGTAAAAAATAGCCGAAAAAAACATCAGCACATGGGTGAATATGCCGTAGAGATAGGTCATATCTCTGAAGAATATGTAAAGCGCGGACAGAATCAGCCCCACGCCTAAATTGAAAAGGATAAGACAACCGATGGGGTACAACAACAAAACGAATTTCCCCGTAAACGGCAGTTTGTCCAAAGCGATAAATATGAAAAAGATTATCAATTCCAACCCGAAATTGATAAGCGAAGACACATTTTTTGATAATAAAAAGATGTATTTCGGAACGTTTAACTGAGAAAAGATACCCGCATTGCTTAAAAGCGAATGCATACCCGACGTTGTAGACTCGTTGAAAAACGAATACACCATACGTCCGCAAAATATAAATACGGTGAAGTGAATCGATCTGCCGAAAAGATACCCAAAGATAAAGTACATTATCGCCAATTCCACCAACGGCATTATCATGCTCCAAACCATCCCCAGAAAAGTACTTTTGTACTTCGCGCTAAAATCCCGTTTAACCAACTCCGCAAATAAAAAACGGTATTGTTTTATTTTATCCATCAAAATCATAATTTCTCCTCCGCGGCCGCTTTCAGTGCGGACACGATAATTTTATCCATATCGTAATATGCGTATTGCCCCAGCCTGCCGCCGAAAATAACGTCGTCCCGCTTATCGGCCAGAGTCTTGTATTTCTGATACAGAATGCCGTTTCTGTCATCATTGACCGGGTAATACGGCTCAAGCCCTCGACTCCACTCGACCGGATATTCACGGGTAATAACAGTCAAAGGTTGTTTACCGAATTCGAAGTGCTTATGCTCAATGATACGCGTCCACGGCGTTTCTCTATCCGTATAATTAACAACTGCAACGCCTTGATAGTTGTCAATATCCAGCATCTCAGACTCGAATCTCAAAGAACGATACTCCAGTTCACCGAACTCATATCCAAAGAATTCGTCTATTGCGCCAGTGAATACGATTTTATCGGCAATTTCACTGTTTTTCTTTATAAAATCAAAATAATCCGTGTTCAGCCTAACTTCACACCCATCAAGCATCTTCTCAACGATGGAGGTATACCCGCCTATGGGTATACCCTGATATGGGTCGTTGAAGTAATTGTTGTCAAATGTCCACCGGAAAGGGAGCCGCTTTATGATGAAGGTAGGCAATTCCGCACAGGGCTTTCCCCACTGTTTTTCCGTGTAGCCTTTAATCAGCTTTTCGTAAATATCGCGTCCTGTAAGGGAAAGCGCCTGTTCTTCAAGGTTACGCGGCTCGGTCACGCTCGATTCCGCCCTCTGCCTCTCTATGATAGCCTTTGCCGCGGCAGGCGTCTTAACCCCCCACAGCTTGTTGAACGTGTTCATATTGAACGGCAGATTGAACAATTCACCCCGGTAGACCGCAATAGGCGAATTCACGAAGTTGTTAAATTCAGCAAATCGATTAATGTAATTCCACACCGCCTTGTCGCCCGTATGAAAAATATGAGCGCCGTATTTGTGGACGTTGACGCCGTTCACCGCTTGGGTGTAGATGTTTCCGGCTATATGCGGACGTTTATCTATAACCAGACAAGACTTTCCTCGCTCACGGGCAGAATGGGCAAAAACAGCGCCAAACAAGCCCGCTCCGACTATCAAATAATCCATTTTACCCCGTTACCTCCCTTGCATTAGCCTCTCGTATTCAGTATACAGACTGTCAATCATCTTCTCAAAATTAAAATTTTCTCTCACTCGTTTCGCGGCATTTGCTCCGAATTGCAAGCGGAGCGACTCATCATCGACCAAACGCTGAACCGCAAACGCAAACGCATCGGGGTCACCGGATTTCACGGTAAAGCCAGTTTCCCCGTGAAGGCTCACCAGAGGCACACCGGTCGGCAGGTCGGTATTCACCACTGGTTTGCTGTAGAACATTGCCTCCATCTGAGCGATGCCAAAAGCCTCAATATTCGCTATGGACGGAAATACAAAGACATCGCAGTCCTTGTACGCGGCTTTCAACTTCTCAAAAGGCAAGTATCCCAAGAAATGTACCTTGCCAGCCAGGCCATTCTCTTCGGCAAGCGTTTTATAGCTGTTTTCCATAACGCCGCTACCGGCGATGAAAAGCTCTGCGCCGTTTATCTTTTTCATCGCATTGATGAGAACGTCAATGCCTTTGTAATATACGACTCTACCGACAAAGAGTAATTTCTTATTGCTGGGGTTCACGAGTTTCTTGGTTAAAAAATCCATCTCTTCGACGTGCTCAAAATCGGAAAACTTCAAGCCGAATGGAATAATCTTACATTTTGAGGCAAAAGGCTTCAAAATGTAAGAACTTTCAATGTGGTTTTTTGTCGCCACGATGATTAAATCCGCCCGTTTAAGGAAGGCATAGTTAATTGGTCTAATCAATCTCTTCAAAATCCTCTGGCTAATTATGTCGCTATGCCACCAGATAACCATTTTCCCTTTATAGCCGGATAAGAGATATGCCAAATCCCCCAAAGGAAACGGGCTATGGAATTGGAGAATATCGGCTTCTTTAGACATTTCCCTGAATTTCCAAATGAAATCAAGAGATATGGGCATAGAATACAAGATGCCGAAACTCGACACGCGGGTTACCGGTACGCCATTATATACTTCTATAATGCCTTTTCCTTTAGGTTGACAAACAAGCATTTTTATATCGGTCTTATCGTTCATAGCTTCCGCTATATCTTGAACTATCCGCTCCACCCCTCCTATCCACGGCGCGTAAAATTTATTCACTTGAAGCACTTTTATTTTACTATTCATAATCCATCTTCCTTTAACGCAAGTTCGTATATGCCGTGAAGCTTTTCCGCGGACTTAGCCCAAGAGAATTGTTTTATTCTTTCTAAGCCTTTTCGGCGCAAATCCGCTCGAAGGTCTCCATTGATATGCATCCATTCTAGTTTATCGCATATGTCTTGTATTGACAAGGCGTCAACGAAAAAAGCGGCGTCTCCGGCGACTTCTACAAGAGAGGAGTTATTCGCGGTCAAAACAGGCGTCCCACAGGCAAAAGCCTCTAGGATTGGCATTCCAAAGCCCTCGTAAAGCGAAGGGAAACAAAAAAATGCGGCGCCGGCAAGCAGAAACGGCTTCTCCTCTTCCACAACATAGCCTGTCCAAATGACGCTTTCTCGTGCAGCGCTCTCCTTATACGCCTTGATAATGCGTTCATAGCGCCAGCCCTTCTTACCTGCAAGCACTAAAGCGGGCAAATCCGGGCGCCTGCTCTTCAGTAGGCTATACGCCTTGATGAGGCGCTCCAGATTTTTTCGGGGTTCAATAGTTCCCAGATAGAGGATATAGTCTTTTGGAATACGGCGCCGTTCACACACACGCTCTATACCCGCAGGGTCAAGCCCGGTCCGGTAAACATTCGTGTCAACCCCGTTGTAAACAACATCGATTCTTTCAGGCGGATAACGGTAAAACCGCAATATCTCCTGTTTTGTCCACTCGGAAACCGCTATGATTCTATCGGCCCTTCTTATGGCTTTTGCTATGCTCCACATAAGCATATACTTCGTCTTTGTCCGTACCGTCTCAGGAAAACGCCTGAACGCGAGGTCGTGTATAGTGACGATTTTCTTGCCTTTCACACCGGGCGGAATAATGAAGTTGAAAAAATGCACAACATCCGACTTCGTTCCAAAAAACCACCGGTATGGCAGGGGAAACAAGGCGGATATCAACCGATAGAGTTTTCCATAGAAAAAACCACAAATGCTTGTTCTTACATTCTCCTTGAGATAAAGGTTGACTTTCTTCACATTCTTTTCAAATTGGCTAAAAAACTCCAAGAAGAATGTATCAGAAGGGTTTTGAGTTATCAGTGCTTTGATAAGATATTCTTCCGCGTATCCGACTCCTGTTTTCGTATCAGACAGCAATGGTTGAATATCAAAGGCAATGTTCATAGAAATTCCTTTTTGTTATGTATTTTCAAGAACTCGACAACCCTCTTTACATCTTGCGTGTTTTCCTTGTTGCAAATCAGCAGAGCATCGTCTGTATCTACGACCACGATACTCTCCAAACCCACAAGAGCTATCAGTCGTTTTTCGTTCCCACGGACCAGAATATCACGGCAATCTATATTGACCACGTTTCCTTGTAGCGCGTTGTTGTTCTTGTCTATGGGACGGACCCGTTCGAGAGAAAGCCAGTTCCCTACGTCATTCCAACCGAAGCTTCCCGGTATGGTATAAACCTTGTTCAAATTCGTTATTTTTTCCATGATACCATAATCTATGGATTGCGACTTAAAAACCGGATAAACAGTTTCAAGAACACGGTCAAAAGCCTCTGTCCGGTAACTGTGCTTTATTCTCTCAAGTCCCTCCATCAAGACAGGCATAAATTTTTGCATCTCGTTTAAAATAACGGACGTCTTCCATACGAACATACCGCTATTCCACAAATACTCCCCAGAATCGAAATACTCCTTTGCCTTGTCAAAATCAGGCTTTTCGATGAATTCCAACACCTTGTAGATATTGCCACCGTTCTTGCTGAAATGGATGTACCCGTATCCAGTTTCAGGGTACACAGGCATAATACCTATAGTAACAAGAGCGTCTCTTGTTTCCGCAACATCAACAGCGTCTTTCAACGTATCGCGGAACAGAGTGTTCGATTTTATGAGATGGTCGGACGGAAATGCCATCATGACCGCGTCTCCGTATTTTTTCTCTATCACACTCGCGGCGAACCCAACGCACGGCGCTGTGTTACGGTCTACAGGCTCGGCAAGTATGTTTTCAACCGGTATGTCCGGTAATTGTTCACGCACCAGCTCCGCGTATTTCCTGTTTGTTACCACAAAAATATCTTCAGTCTGTGCAATATCGCCTATTCTTTCTTTTGTCAATTGAAGCAATGTCTTCCCATCCGCTGTGAGCGAATGGAACTGTTTCGGACGTTTCTCCCTACTTGTGGGCCAAAAACGTTCTCCTTTGCCACCAGCCATGATGACGGCCGCCGTTTTCATGCCTACTCCTCCATTCTATGCTACGAATCCAAAAAGGAAATCGTCAGAGAACACTCTAGCGCTCTCTAGCGCGATTCCACCGTCATTCGCAAAAAGATAAAGAATAACAGGATACCCTGGAATTCTTTCAAACAACGTCCCCTTCCCCCCTCTATTATCAATGAATGTTCTCGGGGGGGGGGGGGCCGAAAAAATAAATCAATCATACTTCCCCCAACTATAACTGCCTTCAATAGTCAGTCCCAGTACAACGCTAAAAGGCCTGCCGTACGTTTTGTAGTCGCTAGACATTCCTCTATAATATGTTCCCTTACGGTTTCCAAAAGCAAATGGAACCGCAACCGATACAGTAACACCCGTAGCTGGCGAAAACTTCACGCCCGGCACCACCATGCCAGTGTCTTCAACCGGAGCATAAGCGGCCTTAACCCCCAGATTCAAAGAGCGCCAGCCCGGCTTGTAGACGATATTCGCCATATAATTAAATCCCTCTATGAGGGGTGTATTTTCCTCTTCAAGATTTCCCCTTTCAAGGTCCGCTTCTCTTGTCCAAAAGGCGTCTTTCTCACCATTGTAGTAGATTTCTCCATTGATTCTGAGCTTTCTCTTGAAAAAATCTTGATAAAAGCCGAAATTCCAAGACAAAGTCCAATAATCCCATCCTCTATGCCGAACAGACGCCATTGTTTCCGCATAAATTTCCGTATCCTTTACGGTACTTTTCACGGAAAGAAAACCGCGTAGGGGGATGATCGGCTGATACAACGCGCCGATGTTAATGTCCGCCCACTTGAAAGCGAGGTTGTACTTGCCGCCGTAAGCGATCAGTTCATTCCGCTTGTTCTGCTCATTAAAAAAATCGTCCCGCAACCGCATCACTGCTTGAATACCGCCTATACCTATGGGAACATCTACCCGCGCCATATAAATGTCGTTCTTACCGGCCGTGGAACCAAAATAATCTCCGGACGGATTCGTTGTCTTGTTGTAGGTATGCGCCGTAGTCCATGAAGGCGCCTGAAAACGCGCCAACAAATCGGTGAAAGGGTAATTAGATGAAACGCCCCATTTGTAAGTAAAACGCCCGGCGCGGAAAAAAACTTTGTTTTTGACCGTATAATCAAAGTAAAAATTACCGACGGTAAACACGAATTTCGGAAACGAATACGAAAAGGCGCTCGTTACCTTCAATTCATTAAAAATTTGATAAGAGAAGTCCAAAGACGCGGTCATAATCACCCCTGGATAGGTATAATACAAATCGGCTGTAGTCGTATGAGGCTCATTAGGCTTTTTGGTTCCCTTGTCCTGAAATCTCTCTCCCCAAAACCAAGGCGATTCCTCCCAACCTGTTGAGGAACCGAATGAAAAGCTGTAACCGGTCTTCATAGTGAAACCTTTCTTCTTCATCGTCGCAATAACAGACGATTGTTTGGGCGGCGGTTTTTCCACCTTCCCTGACGGCAAAGCCGCGGATTTTGCAGGTTCCCCGAATAAGGAGTCTACGTCGATATTACCCTCCGGCAATTCTCCATTGGGTAACACGCTGTACTGAACAGGCGCTGACGACTTCTGGGACTCGCCCTCTTCGGTCGGAGCAACCGCTGACTCAATAGGACTTCCGAATAAGGAGTCTATGTCGATGTTGTCCTCCGTCAACACGCCGTCTTCGTACAACTCTTGCCCGTGTAGCACACCAATAAAAGAAACGATCAATAACGCAACGCACAAAAACGAATAACCGTCTTTAAAAGGAGACCTGCGCAGGCTGCTCACTGGTTTACATTCTCCAAGAAAGTCTTCGAGTACACAGAATCCGCAACCTTATCGAATTTTGGCGTACCGATGGTTATCAGCGTCTTTTCTTTTATGAAAACGCCGTTGATGATCGCTCCGAGAAGCTCTTCGACAAAGAGTACTTGCTTCGGAACAAAACGGCTCCCAATCTGGTAATAGTCCACCACTGCGGATGTCCGCAGAAGCCGACGCTCAAGACTGTAATCTTCGGTCTTACGGACAAGCCCATCTTCGCTTATCCAAATTTTCATTATGGGATACTCAAGTCCCTTGACAATAGCTTCTAAATTCAATAACCTGCACTTAAACTTCCCCAATATAACATCCTGCCCAGAGACAACCTTGTAATCCTCTGACAAGGTTGAACGGGTGAAGTCAGAATTTCTCGCATTGGTATTACGAAACCGGTCGCTGCTGCTCGTTGTATTGAAACGCTTACTCTCTGGGTCGTAAAACCACAACGTCTTACCCTGTTTCAGATAACCCTGCCCTCTGGTGATGCTCGGCTGGAGAATAATCATCACATAGGTCTCTTGAGAATCGCGGCGGAAAACCGCGGCAACCGTTGTGGAACTGCCCTCTTTCGGTTTAGTCTGCACAATAGTATACTCAGCGGAAAAATCAGTGCCGTAATAACTCACCAACGCATCCGCCCTCTTCAAGAGATCCGTGTCGGAAATCGCAAAAAGAGTCCCGCCATAGAGTAACGCAAACAATACTCCTAATTTACACTTCATATCAATCCTTATTATATTATAGAATATAACACTTTTACAAAAGAATTCCACTTTTTATACAAAATTTTCACTCTTTTATCCAATTTTTCAAAATTTTTTAAGATTTAAATGAACCACGAGCCATCCAGACGACTTAACTATCCTTATAAATAAAGCTCTACTCGCTTCGCAACATCTGTGCGGGTGTTTCCTTTGCCATGAGATGGACGGGTAGGCCCAAAGCAGGCAACAACATACAGAACACAGCGAAAGCATTGAACAACACGGTTCGTGGGTTAAACAAGGCGAATAGCTCCCCATTTTTCATAAAAATCTCGAAGCTGGGAATTTGTGTGAAAGGCAGAAAGGAAAATAATTTGACTAATAGGAAGGAAAAGAAAAAACCCACGATGACCGAGACGACGGCGAGGCACGCGGCTTCCATTACCAGAACCCAAGCGATGTCTTCTTCTTGGAACCCGATAACGCGCATGGTTCCCAGCTCTTTAGTACGCTCGTAAAGTATCAACCGATAGGTAACAAAGGCGCTCACGAAAATGATAATAAGCATCATGAGAAAAAGCAAATAGGAAAGGATATTCATCGCATTCAATAGGTCAGACAATTCCGAGAGATAAACCTCAAGGGTAAGCACGAATGCCCGCAAACCTGTGAAGGGCGCCGCGGTTTCCGCAGCAAAATCATCTCGATTATGCAGAAGAGGCCCCATGTCTATGCGTTGCTCAAGCGCCGCTTGGAGAAGCGCCTGCTTTTGCGCGATGTTTCTTCGGTCTTGAAAGAAGAGCCCAACCATAGAACAGTCTTCGTTATCAAATCCAACCAGACGATTGAGCGCGTCCTTCGCAATGTAGGACTTGAAATAACCAAATATACTCTTGTCGGCAATGATACCCGCAATCGTGAAAGAACCAGTGTTTCGCTGTCCCCAGTAATCATATACTTCCAAAATTAGGTTGTCGCCCTGTTTGGTACCGAGTTGTTCGGCTATAGGCGATGAAATGAGTATACTATCTTCCCCAAGCCGCTCTGGTTTCGATGTCCAATTTATCCCGTTAAAATAAGCGGACTCATCATTCCAATCAACACCGGTAACGTATTTAAGGTGGACAACTCGTCCATTGGAGTAAAGAGAAGCATTGTTCATAAAGTTACTGCGAACGACAACGCGGTCAGGGCGGAGACTTGTTCCTTGGACAGCTTCAAAGACCGCGTCCGCATCCGACTTCCGCAAGTGAAGAGTTTGTCCGATGGAAGCATTATCGTAACCCAACACTATAATATCGCCCGCATAATGGGCTTGCGCGGTCCGGTAGAGCATCTCTACCATGCCTTCCTTGAGCGATGTTATGGCAGTTATGACGCCAAATCCAAAAACCAGCGCTAAAAACAGAAAGAAATACCTCCGCCGATAACGGAACAGGTACTTGAAAGCGATTTGAAAGAGCGTTAGTAATTTCATATTTTTTGAAAGGTTGAGCGTTGGATGTTTACAAACGAAGCTTACATTAAAAGCGAGGTTAGTAATACAACCTATTCTCCACCTCCTTTACCTCCTATTTATCCCGCAACGCGTCAGCCGGCTCTATGCGGACGGCCGCCTCGACCGGATACAGAGAGGCGCCAAGCCCTACCGCAACAGCAAGGGCGAGGGAAGTCGCGGCGCTTTGCAGAGAGACTCCGATGGTCAATGTCTGACCGCCCAGAAGAGATGCCAAAAGACGATTCGGTATGCTTATACGCATATTGTTTATACTGTTCAATATTAGAATGCCAAAAAGTACGCCAAAAAACCCCGCAATGCAGGATAACGCAAGGTTTTCGCCCAAAATAAGGCTGCGGATATTCCAATCCGAAGCGCCTACGGCGCGAAGAGCGCCTATTTCGCGCTTGCGTTTGAACACAGAAATGAGTAGTATGTTGATAATCGCCATAACGCCCACGATGATGACGAGGGTCAGCCCGCTGTTGAAAAGCGTTTGTATGATGATGAGGGTCATGGCAGATTCCCCCGCCGCTGTTCGCCAATCAATCGCCACAGCCCCATATTCCGCTATTTTCTGATTCAGCTCGGAGATGAACCGCGATACGGAAACCGTGGAGTTGAGACGTATTACAAGAAAATTCCATCCGATGTCTGAGCTTTCCGTTTGAATAAGATTTGTCCCGCTTCTTAAAAGAGACTGTACCGTATCGGGTGAAATTTCGTTACCGGCTTCTATTTCGGCTTGGAGTAATACACCGCCGTCTCCAAAAAGGGCGTCCACATCCATAGTCTCCAGAATCGCCGCTGCTTGATGGGAAGTCTCGACATCAGAGACCGCAGACTGTATGGTGGAAAGAGAACGTGCGGTCCGTGGGTCCGTGATGACGATTTCGTTCATAAATTGCCCTGCATTTTTGTACTGGAAAATGCCGACAAGTGGCGCTTCCCGTATCTTGAACCCGATGTTACCGCCGGACGTGAGAAGTATCTTTGCGCCTATTTCGGGAAACCTGCCTATGGTCCTCTCTATGGAACGGGCTTTTTCCATAGAAATCATAGCGCCTAATTCGCCGTCTTTCAAAAATTCGCCTCGCATCAGCTCGATAGAGGGAAAGAGACGAAAGTAGGTGTCCGCTGAAACGCCGCAAATGAGAACCGGCTCCCGATAGTTTTCCACGTCCAGAAACGCCTTGCTCGAAACCTGGCTGGTAACGCCAACCACACGCGGATCTTCCTCAAGGAGAGCTGCTATTTCGTCATAGGCGGGTAGGAAGGGAATGGTGAAAAGTTCATCGACAACCGCGATATTTGCGCCGAAAAGGTTCATCGTAACGTCGCCCGACTTTTCAATCACCACGTCGCCGGTGATGCCGTTGATATAAACATCGCGCATCCCCTCTACGGTTCTACTTATGATACTGTTGCCAATGAAAAACACAAATGTTATGATGAGGATAAGGAGAAAAATGATGAGGCTATTTTTCCTGTTTCGCCGGATGTTACGCAGGATGAGCTGTTCTATCACCGACGTTCCTCCGATTCTATGGCGCCGTCGCGCAGGAAGATAATGTGGTTCGCCATTGCCCAGATGTCTGGGTCGTGAGTGGAAAATACAAACGTCGTACCTTGCTGATGGTTTATATTTTTCATCAATTCGAGAATCTTTTCGCCGGTTATGGAGTCTAGGTTGGCGGTTGGCTCATCCGCAAGCACGATTTTTGGGTTTGTTACTAAAGCCCGCGCTATGGCGACCCGTTGTTGCTGTCCGCCGGAGAGTTCTGAAGGCAAATGCTTGCTTCTGTCCGTGAGTTCCATAAGCTCTAAGAGATGTTCCACACGCTTTTTGCGTTCCGCTTTTGAAATCGCGCCTTTGTTCAAAACGAGGGGCAACTCCACGTTTTCAAACACATTGAGAACAGGCAGAAGATTGAAAGATTGAAAGATGAAGCCGATATATTCCCGCCTGAACCGCGTGAGTTCGCTCCTACCAAGCGTCCCCGTCTCCTTAGTGTCGATGAAGACGCCGCCCTGGGTAGGCGCGTCAATCAACCCGACAATGTTCATAAGGGTTGACTTACCCGAACCGGACGGTCCGGCGACGGCGATAAAATCGCCGCCCGCGAATTCAAGGTTGATGCTTTTAAGCGCGTCAACCGACACTTTACCCATTGGGTAAATTTTAGAAACGTCTTTTAACGTTATCATAGATTTTCCTTATTTTTCTCCCTTCTTTGCCTTATCCGCCTTTGCGGTTAAAGCCCCCCCAAAAAACAGGGCGGGGGGTTGTCAAGGTACAATAGCTTCCTCAATATCCCCCCAGGGTCCTTTCTCTCCTTCGCGCTGAATCTCCCAGCGCCCGCACATAAACACCTTTTCCCCCCGCTCATGTTCCTCAAACGTAAGATCAAGCGGCGGATTCGTGTCAAACGCGGAATTGGTCAGTTCTGAAATATCCCGTGGCGCTGACGCGAGTTTCGCCCATTTTACCTCAATGCCTTTAACCCCGGCAGGCTTGCCCCGGTGCGGCGATTCTTCGTCCTTGTAATAGACCTTGATAATCCGCCGGGTTCCGGTGTCGGGCAGCAACTGCGGGCAGGTCGTGGGCGCTTGTATCGGGTGGCGGACGGAGCTGTAAACGGGCAGCCCCATAGCAACGCGGTCTTCGTCGCTAACCAACGGATTATACAACAGATACGCCTTATTGTAGACCCTAAGTTCCTTTTCTAAACTTTTGCGGGCGCCGTTTTTCTTTTGGGTGTCCAGTTTTCCCCGGTTGGGGTTCTGGCACGCTTCGAAAGCGGTCTCAAACGCGGTCAAAAGGGGGCTTAAGACGGTTTGCGGACTTGGAATGTTCCATGCGGCGAAACGCGGAATAACATACGCGATTAAATTCCGCACCCACGTAAGAAACACCCTGTCAGACGAGGGAATATAGTCTGAATTCGACATAAATACACCTTCCTTTGATAAAGATTGAGCCTATCCGCTACGGGACGGCTGTTTACCGGTAAAGGATACATCATTGACAGTATATTGTCAAGCGTCTAGGTCTTTCGGTCTGGGTTGCTCGGTATACCGTCTGTATTGTTCGGTATACCGTCTGGGTTGCTCGGTATACCGTCTGGGTTGCTCGGTATACCGTCTGTATTGTTCGGTATACCGCCGGGGTTGCTCGGTATACCGTCTGGGTTGCTCGGTATACCGCCGGGGTTGTTCGGTATACCGCCGGACCCCCGCCTTTAACAAGACGGGATCCGGTCGAGAACGATTCGTTTTTTGGGAAAGCCGCGATTACATCTTAATTTGCCGCGAGAGACGCCGCGGACCGCTAAAACCGCGTCTTTGGCGTTCAGTTCGGTTACTCTTTTATGATCCGTCCGCCATCTTTCTAAATATTTCATTCTTTTCGTAAAGCTCTTCGTAATTACCAGAGTCGGTAACGACGCCCTTGTCCATCATATAGATGATGTCGCAACCCTTCACCGTCGTGATGCGGTGCGCTATCATAATTATGGTCTTCTTGTGCCCGAGTGTTTTTATAGCGTCCATAATAGCCATTTCGGTGAGACCGTCGAGCGCGCTCGTAGCTTCATCAAGAATCAACACCGATGGGTTGTGGTAAACCGCCCGCGCAATGCCGATACGCTGACGCTGACCGCCAGAAAGCCGCACTCCACGCTCGCCAATGACCGTGTTGTAACCCAGAGGCAGTTCGGTAACGATAAAATCGTGGATACTGGCTGTTTTCGCCGCATTTTCAACCGCCTCGTCGTCTATTTTCTGTGGATCAATGCCGAAGGCGATATTGTTGCGGATAGTGTCGTCCGTAAGATAGATGCTCTGCGGCACATATCCGAGGTTTTTCTGCCACATTCTGCGGTTCTCATCGGTAATTTCAACGCCATCAATGAGAATTTTGCCGTTTTGCGCCTCCAGTAGCCCTAAAATCACGTCAATCAGCGTGGTTTTTCCACAACCAGTCGCGCCGACAAGCGCAATGGACGTATTCGCCTCGATAACGAGGCTTTGTCCTTTTATGACTTCTCTTTCGGAACCAGGGTAGGAAAAAATGATGTTTTCAAGGCGAATATTCTTTTTGAAAGGCAATCGCGGGGTGTCATCCGCAGAGAATTCGGTTCCTTCGGGCAGCTCGACCAAAATGTTGTAGAATTTATCAATGATGGCGCGATAATACCGAAGGTTTGTGAAACAGCGGTACATTTTTTGCAGTCCAGGCATAAGTCGATAGGCGCCGAAAGCATAAATAGTGAGAGAGGGCAGGAATTCGTCAATCTTCGCGCCGCCCTTCATCAAAACAACAATGACGCCGATAATGCCGGTGAACGCTATGGTCTCAAGCAGGAATTTCGGCACATCGCCTACCGTTTCGCTTATCGCATTGTTCCGAGCGACTCTTCTCGTCGGGTCTTTAAAGAGATTCAAGGAAACCTTTTCCTTACCCAAAATCTTCACATCTTTAATACCGCCAAACGTTTCGTTGACGTATTTATGTTTAAGCATGTTGAGCATATACCGCTCTTTCCCTTTTCTGTCGAGGAATTTACGTACTGTGTAGAAAATAAGAATGTATGCCAAGGAAAACACCACGCTTATTACCAGCGCCAAAATGGGCTGAACCATGAAAAGAAGGGCGATAATGGACAAGGATATGACGCCGCTTGAGATGAGGTTGAGAAAATTGAGCAGGACGCCGTTTACCAGAGTGGCGGCTTCGTTCAATATGTTGTTGGAAAGATCCGCCGTGTTTGTGTTCAGGAAAAAAATGTAGGGCTGGTGGAGATATTTTTCAAAAAGCCGCATCGAGATAGAGTAATTGCGCTTGCCGGTATATGAATAGAGGAGGTAATTGATAAACGCGAGGCACACATTACTCACCGCAAGCATAACCGCCACGGCAATTCCAAAGGTTATGATAAAATTTATGTCCGAAAAGAAATGAAAAAAGTCAAAAGCCTTTTGCAAATACGGATTCGTGTGAATCATTGTCGGGTTCGATATAATCGATACAAAGGGTCCGATTGACCCAACGCCGACAAGCTCGATAAATCCCATAATGAGTAAAATAAAAACAACAAAAACAAGCTTTCTCTTCTCGCGTTTGTTCAACAAAGAAAGAATTTTTCCAAAATCAGGCATTTTCCCTCCCTAAATCATACTTTATATTATTTGCGTCATTCATTGCCTCACTTTCCAAATTCCAGTAATTTTTCCACCAGACGGTCGTTGTCCGCTTTGTCACGCACTGCAAGGCGGATAAATGAACGGTCCGGGACGCCTTTTTTGCCGCTTAAATCCTTGATGAAAATGTCGTCGCGGTCGAGCAGTTTTTCGGCAAGTTCACCCGCGTTGATTCCCTCCAGTTTGCCCAGTACATAATTCGCCTGAGAGGGGAATATTTTCAAATACCGCACATACGACAGTCTGTCCTGAAAACGTTTGCGCTCCTCAGCTATTTTCCTACACGAAAACTGGTAGTCTCTGATGTATTTTCCGATGATTTGCAAAAAATATTCGGCGAAAGAATTGATGTTCCAAATCGGAATATTCTTTCGTATTTTTGCGATGAATTTTCTGTCCCCACACGCCAAAACTCCAATCCGTAGTCCAGGGATGCCGTAACTTTTACTCAAACTTTTTATGACAATCAGATTCGGGTATTTTTCCAAGAAATCTTGTTTCAAAAGGCTAGGATTCTCCTCATAATCTGAAAAATCAATAAACGATTCGTCCAAAATCAGCTTTTTCTCCATGTTCTTCATCTTTTCCAAAAGTTTTATGATAGACGCTTTCGGGGTGTAATCTCCCGAAGGATTGTCTGGGTTGATTAACAGCAAGTTATCGCATGTATCAAGGGCATTGAGAATTTCTTCTTCTGTTTTACCGCCAATCGTATCAAAGGCGATAATTTCATTGTTAAAAAAGCTCTCCGGGTATTCGTTGAACGTGGGAAAAAAGACGCCGACGCTTCCCTTTATCTCCGGGGTGAGCGCCCGAATTAATTCCGCGGCGCCGTTGCCCACCAAAATATTACCTTCATCAATAGAAAAAAGTTTACCAGCAAGCATATCTTGCGTATTTAAACCGGAGGGGTACATGGTAAGCAACTCGGGAAAAAACGCTTTCAATTCGCTTATCATTTTTCGTGTCGGGAAATACGGGTTGACCAAATAGCAAAAATCCAAAACCCCGGGAAAACGCCAATACCCGCCATAACATCCTTGTATCCTTGAGAGTTTTTCCTTTGGCGTATTGCTAAAAATAATTTCCGCGATTTGTTTGTCCTGAACGTCGTCGATTTCATACCATTTTTGCCCGTTCAAGACAAAAGCCTTGAGCTCGTGTTTGTCGAGTGTTGCGATGACGCGCAAAACCTGCTCATAATATTCATTGTTACCCATAGTTTTACAATAGGCTTCCAAAAACGGCACATACGTGTTTTGCGAAAATTCCTTCGAGAATTTATAAACATTGACGGTCTTGTAATACGTTTCTTTTTCGTCATAATTGAAAAACTTTTTCGGTATAAAATTGGCAATGACATTACCCTGAGCCAACTGTACGACAGTGCCGTCCATCCACGACTCGTAAGCCGCGACCGCCGCGATAGTTGGTTCAGGATTTGCCAATATATCGGCGATGAGTCGATCTTCGAAAATCAAGTCGCTTTCCAGAAGCAAAGTATCGTCATTGCACAAGAAATCCTTTGCCAAATACAGTGAATAGATATTGTTCGTCTTATCGTAAACGTCGTTGGAAATGTAACGGATATTGATGTTTTTGTAACGATTACCTAAAAATGCGATGACGTTTTCCTTTTTATATCCGACAACCATCACACATTCGCTGATGCCGGCCGTGTCGAGCGCTTCCAGCGCCCGCTCAATCAGGGTTTTTCCGTTAACTGATAACATACATTTGGTGTTATTTTCCGTGTACTTGCCAAGCCGATTGCCCATACCGGCCGCTAGAATAATAGCTTGCATTATTTGCCTCCTTGTTTTTTAGCTATTAAAAGAATCTCCGAATTACGCGGATGTTCTTAGTTAAAAGGACTAATACTCATGTCCAACCCCGATGAAAACCTCGTCATATGGTACCATGTCCTTTTCTTCGATGCGTTTGTTTATGTCGTAACCAATGCTTACACGCAGATAGAAGCTTCGCCACGCAAGCGGAAACACGATGACTTCCAAACCCGCGGCGAAAAGCGGGGAAAAGTCGGCGTCTTTGGCGGGCGGCATATGGTAAAAACCATTTTCCCATTCCATATTTTTCTTGCCATTGGTGAAGGCAATGTCTATAAAAGGCGCAATGTGGAAGTCCAAGTTGAAGTAACGAAGGCTCCGCGTATGGAACCATTCCGAAGGCACAAAATGCAGTACCTGCAAGGGAAAATCAACGCTGAACGCGAATAAGACATCGCCGTCTTCCACGATAACCGTATTGTCTTTTACCCCGCGGAGAAAATCTCCCACATTGCTGTAAGCAGGATATTTGCCATTCTTGAAAGAATTGGTGAAAAACCACTGTTTGAAGACTGTGCGCCCTGATACACCGAATCCAAAAACATCGAAAATATTTGCGATTTTCTTGTAACCCATGACAGTCGCGCCCCAGCTCACAGACCAGTCGCCCTGGTAAAAATTGAATGAATTTGAGTTGTCCAAAGACGCCACAAGCCCTTCACGGTAGTTTTCAATCCAGTTTGTTTTGCCAAAAGCAAGAGAATGACTCATAATAGCGAATGGACCCGTGTGCAACTCGTCGATACCATCAGGGCTGTAGTTGATTCTTCCCGAAATCTTCGGAGTGTAAGATAATTCGCCGAAGGGACCTACTTCAAAACCGAAAGGAATTTTCCACGCCGTATAGAGTTCACTAGACATATAAAAGAGCGTAAAGTCGCCGAAATCCAACTTATAGGCGTCCCCGTTTTCCTCGTTAAAGATGAAATTCTCTTCAAAGCCAAAGGTAAATATCGTACGTTTCCATGGGACGTCTACGGAAATGCTGCTGATGTTCTTGTAATAAAGCGGCTCGCCGAATGTGTATTTAAAATCATGATCAAAGTTGAAATTCCAGTTAAAACCGAAAGCCTGAAAAGGCAGTCCAGAATCAATGGACAAAGTTAATGAACCTTTCTCCCAGTTCCATAGATCATCTGCTTCAAGCGCGTAACCCAAGTCAAAACGCAGAGGAGTCATAGAGCCGAGAAAGTTATAATCACGCGTCTTGAATTCGACCTCAAGCCCGTTACTTGAGCTGAATTTCGGCTCAGGGAGGATGATGAAGTTATAGGTATCAACGATTGCAATCAAAAGTGTTACCGGGACTCTATCTCCCACAGGTTCTTTCAGCTCATAGGCGATTTTAACACGCTCTAAAACCCGTTGATTTTTGAGAAGCTGTTCTTTGTCCTTGACATACTTTTCCAACTTTTCTATATCTACAAACTCTTCACCTTTTTTCAATTCGCCCACGCGGAGCAGGGCGGGCTCACGGGTTTTACCTGTTATGTGGACCTGAATATTTTCTATATAATAAACGGTTTGTGTTTCTTCGGTCTCCTGTGTGAAAACAAGCGTGGGAAACAGAAAAAAAAATAACAATAAACATAATTTCAAAGTTCCTTCCTTAAAAGTCAACATCAATCAATTTTCCTATCAATCCTATATCGTCCACCACCACAAGCTCCGCTCCGCGTTCCGCCGGAACGACAAAAGCGAGCCTATTAGTTCTTTTCTTTTTGTCGTGGAGAAGCGATCTCATAAACAAAGCCTTATCGTGCAGGAGTGGGTGAGACGCTCCGGTTTCATATCCAAAACCGTGGAGCAAGGCAATAATCCGCTCCACCCTTGGCAAAGGAGTGACGCCCAGCCTTTGTCCCAAGACGCAGGCGCGGGCAATTCCCCATGCCACGGCCTCGCCGTGTGTGAGAGCGCCTAACCCGGCCGCCGCTTCCAAGGCGTGACCGAAAGTGTGTCCCAGATTCAATAGCGCCCGTTTTTTACCGGTCTCCTGCGGGTCTTCTTCCACAATCCGTCCTTTTATCTCCACGGAACGGGCAATTAATTCAACAAACCCACTCCCTCCTCTCCCTTCCTCATCTTCTATCTTTTTTAGAAAATCGTCATTCTCATCGAGAATCGCGGTCTTAATGAGTTCGGCTATGCCGGACTTAAACTCTTTCTTGGGCAGGGTTTCCAGAGCGTCCACAGGCATAAGGACGAAGGATGCGGGGTAAAATGTACCTACGAAATTCTTTACACCGAAGAGGTCGAAGCCGGTTTTGCCGCCGACGGCCGCGTCAACCATTGCGAGGAGGGTTGTCGGTATGAGCGCCAATCTCGCGCCGCGCATGTAGATGCTTGCGGCAAAAGCCGTCATATCGCCGACAACCCCGCCGCCTACGCCGACAAACACGCCGTCCCTACTCAATCCGGCGTCTTTCGCGGCGCGAAGAATAGTCTCCACGCTTGCCCAATTTTTGCGCTCTTCTCCACTTTTCAGAATACAGGTGGGAAAATTTTGGCCGCCTGCCGTATTCTCGGCGATATACCGCGTGTTTTCATCACAAACAATGAGAACCCTGCTAACGTTGACTGTTTGCTCCATTCCTTTTAGAAAAGTTTCTATAGGAGGAATTTCTTCCTGTATACCTACCTTAGACACAAAGGTCCCAAAGATAAAAATTTGTTCTAACATCGTACCTACAAGTGAGAAAAATGACGCATACCTTGTGAAGGCGGCCGAAACACACTCTCCCTTTTGGTATGTTGTTTCAAATAATAACATAAACGAAACGTTTTAACAAGAGGAT
>JAIRNA010000136.1 GCA_031258305.1 Treponema sp.
TCTTGATGCTCGTTTCAGCTTTTGCGGGCAGCGACTTTATTCTGGACAGTTACCGCGAAGCGATTCATGAAAGGTATCGGTTTTTCAGTTATGGAGACGCCATGCTGATTCGCTAACCTTTTTGTTATTCCCCTTATAAACCCCTTTGGCCTGCCCCATAGCTTTTAAAAAAGATGCGGGAGTTTTTTGAAAAAGGTGCGGGACTTTTTTGAAAAAGATGCGGTGCTTTTTTAAAAAAGATACGGTTTGACAGCGGCTATTCGTAGATGTTGACTCCGCCGGATTGCTCGATACGGATAGAAAATCGGTCGCCGGTATTGACGATCCTGTGAGGAGCGCTTCCGTTTGCGGAACGCACACCCATGTCCTTCGCAAACTGCTCATCGGACAGGATTTGTTTCAGGCGCTCGCCGTATATCGACGGAATGAAACCAAAGCCGTCTTCTTCGGCGACATCCGTCATATGGTCAAGCAAGGACACGCCTTGCTCCGCGGGAACAATGTTGCTGAAAACGCGGTAGGGAATGGCGATGTTTCTTTGGCGTCCAGAGGTGATTTCCGAATAGGTGAAATTCAGAACGAGGCAATCAAAATAGATGTCAACTCCTTGTATGACTATCTCCTTTTTCCATTCAACGGACGGAATGGAGTCGTCTTCTGGATTCTTTGCGGTGTAGTTCAAACGCAACATCGTTCTGCCATTGCTCACTGAGTCGACCTTGACCGCAAGTACTTTTTCGCTTTGTTCCAAATACTTGATGGCGATTGAAAGTTCGCGGATGCGTTTTTCACGCTCGATAAACTCGTTCAGCGCTATCGTCAGTTTCAGAACGCCGCTTGCCAGAATCAGAGCCGCGATTATCCCTGCCAAAATCGGTACCAGCACCGCGAAATTCTGCATTATTTTCTCGAATCCTTCAAAGAGAGCGGAGAAAAGAGCGCCTACATTGTTTTTCTTTTTCTCAATGGGAGAAGCAGAGATAAGAAGCCGCAGTCGGTAGAAACTTTGGAGGAAAAATAAGACAGCCATTACCACAAAAAACATAACGATGAAGAATAATAACCTTTTGGCAGTCAGTATTGACGACAGAAAATCAGAGATACCTACAATATCACCGATGGCGTTTTGATTTTTTCCCATTTGATTCTCATTCAGCTAGGTATTCAATACTGCCTTTCTTAATATGTACAATCAAATCGTACCAGCGGTCAACCTGAAAACGTAACCTGTTGCCGCTTATGTCATGCACAGCGTTTCCCGATATTATCGTGCGTAATTTGCTGTTCGGAGCTAGGTCGCCATATTGTTTTATCTGAGAGAATATTTCAGATACCCGCTGTTTTGTTTCACCGTCCAAGTTAAACGCATCGTAAATACGCGGGAACCCGTCTGACGTATACGCATCATAGAGAGGTATACCGTTGTCCGGCGGAATCGAGTCCGTGAAAACGCGGTAGGGAAAAACCCAATTAACGTCATGTTTGAAGACGCCGCCCTGCCTTTCAATGAAACGAAGGCAGTCGATAAAAAGTTCATTGCCCTCCAATTCAATCGTTAGGGAATTCAAAGGCTTTTCCTTCTCAAAAACGTCCGATATAAAACTTGTATCTATATCGTCTTCAACATAAGAATAAAAGTAGAATTCGGCTTTGATTTTATCGCCGCTTCTTTCTATCTCACGAAACCGCAAAGGAACAAGAACATTTTTCAGTTCTTGCAATTCCTTTTCTTTCTTTTCTTCAACTTTTTTACGGTGATATGCGCCAATGACGACGGTGGCGCCGATGATAGCGGCGATAAGAACGGCGACCAGTGTGAAAACCGATTTATGTTTCATGTGTTTCTCCTTTGTTAGGCGCAAACGGCGTTATAACGCTGTTTGTATATGTTACTATACCATGGAAAAGAACGCATTTCAAGACGCTAAAATGGCGCTTTATCCTTGCCTAAAAGCGTCGAATTGAATATGATGGACTTGTTCACCTTTGTTGGTTCTTGAACAAGGCTTCAAAAGAGGGAAATATGTTAAAAATTGCTGATTATCTTGATTATTTAACCAATGTGCGCGGTATGTCAGCGCAGACTCTACGTGCCTATTACAATGACCTCGAAAAATTCGCCACGTGGAGCCGCACTCACGGCATAGAAGCTGAAGATGCCACAGCCCGCGACATCAGATTTTTTATGGAAGAATTGGGGATACAAAGGCTTTCAGCAGTCAGCGTAAATCGCTGCCTTTCATCAATACGCGGGTTTTTCCGGTATCTCGTGCGGTTTTCCGTGCGCGCCGATGATCCAAGTGCACGAGTCAGGAATCTCAAGACCCCGAAAACCCTCCCGAGTTTTCTGTGGGAGAGTGAAATGGCGCAATTCGCGGAATTACCGGAAATATCGGCGCTCTTATGGACGGAACGAGATGCCGCTCTGATTTTAACCATGTATTCCGGAGGATTACGTATAAGCGAGATTGTGTCTCTATGTCTTTGCGACTGCGAATCGGACTTCTCGACCGCGCTTGTTGTCGGTAAGGGTGACAGAGAAAGACCCGTGTTCTTTTCCAAAGAAGCGCAAAATGCCGTTATTGCCTATCTTCCTGCACGACTTGAGAAACTGAAGACAGCGCCGCCGACAGATAGGCTTTTCATCAGTATGAGAGGGAAACCCCTCTCAATTTCAGGAACACGATGGATAATCGCCCAGTACTCCGCTCTATTCAACGTGAAGACTGGAATCGATAAGAATATCCACCCACATTCTTTGCGGCATAGTTTTGCGACCCATCTGGTTAAAGCCGGCTGTGATATTCGGGTGGTGCAGGAACTTCTCGGTCATCAGACTATTTCCACCACAGCCCGCTACGTCCATGTCGACATCGAGCATCTCAAAGATGTATATTCCCATGCACATCCTCACGCACATTCGCGTCCATAACGCTACTTGCATCCTTTACAGTTAATTGACAAGAGCAGTCTTTTAGCATAGTACGATTTTTTGTAATTTCATGAAAATAGCCGCAGAGAGGCGCATACTTTTTAGGAATTCGTCTGGTCGTCCGTGTTGAAGCCTTTACCTTACTCCATCGCCGCGAACCATCGAAGGTGTGAAACCGAATTTACGGATACGTCCTTCCATGCAGAGACGACATTCAGCCGCTTCGTCACCCGTGCAAATTTTATTGTCATAGAGGGAGTAGAGCTTACGGACCGCTTTTGGCGAAAGGTTGGGCATAACTATGTTTGCACCCGCCATAAGCCCTTTTTCTCTGCCGTCAGGCGCTATGGTGCCGAGCGCTGTGGTCGCCGGAATCAGGGCTTTAGGCAAAAGCAGGCGCGTTAGCGCCACCATACGAAGAGTTTGCTCAAGCGATCCGCCCGGCTTATCCGTAAATGGGGTGTTTGCCGCAGGAATGAAGGGACCAATGCCCACCATCGCGGGTTGTAATTTCTCCAAAAAACGCAAGTCTTCCAGTAATGTTTGCGGTGTTTGGAATGGCGTACCAACCATAAAACCAGCTCCCACTTGAAAGCCAATTTCCTTCAGAGCGAAAAGGCATTGTTTGCGGTTGGCAAGACTCATAGACGCGGGGTGCATCTTTGCGTAATGCTCTTCATTAGCAGTTTCATGGCGCAAGAGGTAGCGGTTCGCGCCCGCCGCAAAGAATCGCTCATAACTTTCACGGGGTTTTTCGCCGATAGACAGAGTGATGGCATGATTTGGATAGGCTTTGCGGATACTGCCTACGATTTCAACAACACGGTCATCCGAGAAAAAAGGGTCTTCACCCCCTTGAAGCACAAACGTTTTGTAGCCGAGAATATTGCCCATTTTACACGACAGCAAAATTTGCTCAAGAGAGAGTCGATAACGCTCAACCTGTCGGTTGTCAGCGCGGATGCCGCAGTAAAAGCAGTTGTTCTTGCAAAAATTGGTAAATTCGATGAGTCCCCTGAAGAAAACTTCTTTGCCGTAATGTTCCGTCCTCACCGCACGGGCTTCGGCAAACAGACTTTCCATAGACGCAGGGTCCTCAGTCGTAATGTAATGAAGAAGTTCTTTGTCGGTCATTGTTATGGAATAAGGAATTATGAAAGAAGGGATGGGAGTAGCTTTTTTATTAGCAACCGACGTCAACGATAAGTATACGCTACTCCCATCTCTTGTCCTATAGTTCCACCGTACGTTTTACTTCAACGGGGAACACGCCGAAGAGTCTGTCTAACGGCGATGATGCAGTAAGGGGCGCAACAGCAGTTTTGTTATAAACGTCAACCATAGCTTGTAGTTCGTCCACGTTTTTGCTGTGGATCGCGGACGAATAAGCTGCACGGAAAAATCCCTTTTCGGCTAACTCCCGTGTTGATAGATGTCCGTATTTCTGTTTCGCCTGCTTATCAATCACCGCGACGGGACCGTCGTAGCCTATGGTCCAGACAAAATCTTCACGGCTTAACATTTCTGACCCCAAAGCCCGTGCAAAGTACAGTATTCCCGCGCAGAAACGTCTTGCGCGTCAACCGCAAAGAAAGCATCCGGTGTGGAGCCGGGTTTTAGGAATTTCCGATGGGAAACACCATCAGCCAGCAGTTCTATCCACTGAATGTGGTGTTTTTCTTCCATCGGATGGATAACCGTGCCAACTGTTACCTTGTAACCGCCGTCTTTTTTCTCAATCACCGGAACATGTTTTTCCTTTGCCGCGTCCACGGTATTTTCTGCCATATGCTTCATAGGTTTACCGCAACACGCGGGTTTGCACCCGCCGTCTTGCAGAACTTCCACTATGAGTCCGCACTCTTCGCATTTGTATATGTCAAGCATTTTTGACTCCTTATATTTAATTTAAAATATTCAAAATAAGGCGCACAGGTATTTTACCTGTTTGTCTCTGTATTTTAATATATAGAAAAAAAATAAAAATGTCAAGGGTAAGGATTTACTTTTTCATACAAGGGCTTCGGCACCCTCCCCCTCATTTTTATCTAGGTAATTCCTGCAAATTGTAGGTTTTCTGGTTTTTTATAGAGCTTGTTTTATGGATAAAATACTTTTTCCCGTTTATTCCTGTTGATGATTTAATTCCCCCACCGCTTATGACGGCAATGATTTGTTGTTTTTATTCCATCTCTGTTGCATCTTATCCACTTGTTCCATGAGCCGCGAAAAATTTTCGTAAAGATGGCCTATATCATCTCTTGACGCATTATCAATATGCAAACCAATACTAACAACAACCACACAATTATACTTTGCCGCTAATTTATTTGCGGAGTTCCGTGCGAGTTCATCGTCCTTGTGCCCTGTTACGCAAATACTGCTCACCGTTGCGGACAACTTTGTTTTATCGCTCAAACTTGGCCGGGACACAGCGAGGGCTGCTGCTCCGATATGAGGTCTGTCGCCTCCGGAGATAGCAAGGCTGATATCATCACCACATCGGCACAACTTACACCAGATGCTGTACCGCCCATCATCAATTCTGCATATACCAGCCGTACTCATTTGCTACCTCATTATATCATTTATCCATTTAATCATTTCATCCAGGTCGTAATCGCCCCTGTGTCCCCGATCCCAAGCGATGGCAAAATTGGCATTGATTTTATTTTTTGCCAGCATTCGATACAAATTAACCGGTACTGTAAACGAAGTGTCGCGGTCAAGCGAACCGTGCCTAATATACCAGTACGGAGCGGTTTTTGTGTTCCCTGCGCCGATGAAGTTCATAGGATTCAGTAAATATACTCTGTCTTTCACACTCTGGTCAACTAGCATGTCCGCACTTTTTGCTTTACTTAAGCCCCAATCCGTAAAGTTAAGCGCGTCTGTGGTTTCATTTCCGAATTCGTTGTTTTCCGGGCTGGCTTTTCCACCCAGTACGCCAAGCGTATCAAACGCGGGAGGCGCTTTCATTCTGCCAACCGAGGCCATGAACGCATCATAATCTATGGCGGAAACTTTGGCGTCATCGAGAGTGATCCATGATTTCGCTTCCAGGTCTGCCGTTGTAACAAATCCCGTATCCAAAGCTTTTTGCGCGGATTCAATCAGGAGTTGTGTAAGGTATTCCGTATAATTATCCGCTGTCAGCGCGGAACCGTCACCGAATGTAAGTTCGAGGCTTGATAAATAAGCGGGATATAAGGCCGCCAGTTCTTCACTGACCGCAATCTGCGCCACATTATATTTTTTCGCCTCATTCTGATTTTTCAGCAAAAACTCGTAAGACATATCAGAATGTTCCAAGTCCATAACAGGACAGAAAGAGAAAACCCCGAATATATCATCCGTTGCCGGTGCCGCGCCGAGTTCTTTCAAGTAAGGCTCATATAGTGGATTATTGCCTGACGCTCCAAGCAATGCGGACATTGCCCCGCCAGCGCTCATGCCGTCGCTGATGATTTTATTTGCATCACCGGGCATCACATCATCGTTATATTTTAAATAACGCACTGCGGCTTTAAGATCAACAATACCTGCCGGCGCTTTTCCGACATTTTTTCCATCCAGTGACTTTGTCTCTCGCCCGCGTGCGCCAGGACACACCACAATATAACCATTACGCAATGCCCATCCTGTGATTCCATCCGCATTGATTTCTTCAGGCACATTGGGCATATACGCCATAATCCCATTCTTGAAGATAATTGGTACTGTCTGGCTCTTTACCGCGCTGTAAGGTACATATATATTCATTGTATGATATGCTTCAGGTGGATATACTTTATTCGCCTGAAGCATTCCGGGAAACGGGGGAAGCCCTTCGGCTCCTGCGGGAAGCGGCGGCAGCCCCATCGCCGCAGCTTCTTCTGGTGAAAGCATCGGAAGTACCGTCACGCCACCTTTAGGAATCTCAGCCTTAACCGGATTGGCGACATATACAACACCTTCATACAAGCGGTATTGTACCTTCATGCCGTTGTAATAAAAACTTCGCCGTACGAATTTTGATGGATTAAACCTTAACGGGCCGCCGTCAATGCCTTGTGCTGACGAAGCGCATGTCGATAGTACAACAGCAGCGGCTATACATACCAAAATGATACCAATAAAACGTTTCATAAAAAATCCTCCATAAATATAATGGACTTGTTCGGCAACCCGGTTGATTGTTTCACAAGCCTTGCAAAATGCTTCGCATTTTGCCGTTTTTAAGTGGTTGTTGTGCCATTACCCACTTGGCACTAACCACTCTTTTGGATCAACTTCCAAAAACCGTGCCCGCGTAAATCGTTGCATTAACGCAAATGGCACAGTACAATCGAAAATTGTTTTACAACTGATTCCTTTGTCTCGTAATAACGGGTTGTAATCCGGTGATTCTGATGGGTCGAGCGGGTGGCAGCGTACTCCTGGAATAAAGATAGTGTCAATATCGCCTTGATAGCGGGTATTGAGTGTCCATAGTACATCGTTGCTGTCAAATATATCAACATCTTCATCAACCAGTATCACTGTTTTCAATTCAGAAAAAGCGCTGAATGCGAGTAGCGCGGCCTGTCTCTGGCGCCCTTCGTCACTGGCCGTTGACTTTTTGAATTGCATAACAGCCATATACTTGCCGCCGCCGGAACTGTGTGCATACACATTAAGTAATCTGCCGGGCATTGCCTTTTCCACCATATCCAATATGCTTGCTTCCGTTGGAATGCCGGTCATATTCACATGCTCTTCACTGGGACCGATACATGTTTGCATAATAGGATGTCGCCTATGGGTAACGGCTTTAACTTTGATTAACGCGCAATTGTTTGATGCGGGTCCTGTATATCCGGGAAATTCCGGCATCGCAAAACCTGTTCCCCTGTGTTGGTCTTCTTTCACCCGTTTCCCTGGAATAATTACACCTTCAATCACATATTCGGCGTTTGCAATACAGTTTTCCTTTATGGTGAGGCATTTCGCCATTTCGACAGGTCTGCCGCGCAATGCCCCTGCAATTGATAACTCATTGAAACCAACTGGCGTGGTAGGCGGCTCAAAACAAGACGCAATTTCAATAGCGGGGTCAACCCCGATACTAATACTGATTGGCAGTTCAACACCCATTTCTTCCGCACGTTTAGCCATTGCCCCGATATGCCGTACACCGGGTGTAAAGAAGATCGAAAGCTCATCCGGTCCTTGAAGGCATAAACGGTGTATTGTAACATCGCTTAAACCTGTATCCGGGTGCGTTGCGTAGCACATACCCATTGTAATATAGGGTCCTGCGTCAAGCAGGGTATTTGTTGGCGCCGGAACCAGACTATGGATGTCAAATCCTTTCTCGCGGCTGTCATGAACGAATTCTTGACAAAGTATAGCGGTGCCTGTCACCACTACTGGTTCAATAGCGTTCTTTACCGCGTCTTTGAATATCCATCCCAGTCGTTCAGGAGTACAGCCGAAAAGTTTTGCGACACGCGCTCTGGATGCAAGAAGCCCAATCAATACTTTGCAATCAGGATGCCCTCTGATATTGTTGAAAAGCATCGCCGGTCCGATTTTTGTCGGTCTCATCACTGTACCTCCGGCTCCAACATGCCTATATATTGCTGCCAGTTGTGCCGCCAGTTCCACGGGAGTGTTTGTTTCAATGAGTTCGTTTTTTTCTGTTTTTAAGAAGTCCAACGCGCTACGCAAGCTGTCAATCATACCTTGTATCCTTTATGTATATTATTTGGTTAATCCATCCGAACAACTCATCCAAATCATAATCTCCACAGTGCGGCCGTCCCCATGCGAGCCTATAGTTTGGTTCCCGTCCGTGCTGCCGCAGTTTTGCGGCAAGATTACTGCTGACCATAAATGCCGTGTCCCTGTCCGCCGCGCCGTGCCTGATATACCAATGAGGGGCGTTGGTTGACTTTGCTTCACCAATAAAGTTCATACAGTTCATAAGATACACCCGGTCTATCATAGCATAAGAGAGTGTTGCGGTATTATCGCCGGTTGTCTTTTGAAGACTCCAATTCGTGAAGTTACACGCATCTTCAGTTCCGGTTCCAAACACAAGGTTTTCAAGGCTGCCTTTTTCATGTATTGAGTCATCAATTGTGTTAATTCCTAGATTGTCAAACGCGGGCGGATTTTTTACCGGGACCCAACGGCCAATACTCGCCAAGTGTTCATCAAGAGTGAAATTCGCCGGAACCCCGTCATGTTTTGCCGAATCATGGAGCAGTTTCAAAATATAATTACTGTAACTATTGGCATTGAGCTGGTTTCCGTTTTCATTATACAAACCAAGAGCGGTAATATACGATGGATATTGCGCCGCGAGTTCGTCGGATAACGTTTTCTGCACAGTTGAAAAATGAAATTTGTCCGCAAGCTTGTTGTAAAGCCACTCGTAAGCCATATCCGCGTGTTCAAGGTCAGTTATCGGGCAGAAACAGACGGCGGCAAAAATGTCATCGCGTTCATCCGCCGCGCCAATCGCATCAAGATACGGCGTGTAAAGCGGGTTGTTGCCGGATGCGCCAAGCAGTGCCGAAAAAGCTCCGCCGGCGCTGGTTCCGTCGCTTACAATGCGTTCTGTATCCCCCGGCAGTAAATCCTTGTTAGCGCGAAGCCAGCGGACCGCTGCTTTCAGATCAACGATTGCGGAAGGCGCTTTGCCGATATTTGTTTTACCGTCAACAGATTTTGTGGTACTTCCCCTCGCTCCGGGGATAACAATCATATAGCCTTCAGAAAGGGCGCGAGGGAAAATGCTAAATGGGTTTGGACGATAACGGTTTAAAACGGGTTCTAATGCCATTTGCGGCGCTTGTATAATCGGTTCCGGCAAACAGGGCATATACCCACCTATTCTGCTTTTCAACAAAATCGGCGTTTTTTCCCCCATCTCGGCAACATTCCAGGCGTCATCACTGATATAAACATTGAGGCTTTGGTACGAATACTCAGTTAAGTTTGTAACACTATCCAGAGGCGTGTATTCTCCCGAAAAACCGCGCTGTCCGGGAGGTGGAATTAGCGCCGGAACCGGCTTGCCACAATATACCAAGCCCTCCCATGCGCGGTATTTAAGCGGTTTGCCGTCTAAAGTGATATATTTCTCAGTAAATGCGTCTGGGCTAAACTGTGTCATGTTTTTTCCTTGTATATTACCACAAACCCTCCATAGGTTAGTCACCACTGGCAACTGTTTTGTTCCAGATGCCAGTATTACTGACATTAGTTACTGTGCCTTCGCTATCAATAGAAAAAGTTGTAGCGGTGTACATAGCGATATGCCCTGTTGCATTCGGTACCGTGTCCTGCATTGTAATTGTTGTTTTCTCCTCGTCAAAGACTCTGATTTCCACTTTATCAAAAACAGCACTTTCTTTATAGGCAACTGGGTCGCTACCAATCACTGTTTGATACAGATTAAGTTCTACTGTGCCGTCTTGAGCGATTGTTACAGGTGAAGATGCCGCCGCATCCTCAAAACCTTGAACGACTGTGCCTCCAGACATCGGCTCGCCGATAAGAAGATACGCATGTGCTTTCTTGCCTATATAGTCGGTCAAACCTGAAACCGAAAGAACGCCCTCATTACTCGTTGAATTGCCTTTATCACCTACTAATGTCCACGTGCTGGTATCACCGGTGTCAACAGTAACCGATAAACTGCCATTTGATGTTTTCAAAGTTGAGCCAACATAAGTGAGTGTTGTGATATAATCATCCCCATCAGGCGTCAATTGACTGGTATGATTATTGAGTATTTTTATCACAAGTGATGTTACATCTTCGCTTGATGTATAATCCCCATAACCATCAGGCGGTATCATATTATACAACAGGATGGTAACACTTCCGCTTGTACTAATTTGTGGAAGCGTGAATATGGTTGAACCAATTCCAGACCCTTCTTTGGATTCATAACCAAAGATGTAGGAAGCAGAAGCGGTGCCCATAGACGTAGTAGCATACTTTCCCGTAAATGCTGAAAGCCCTGAAACAGTCAGTTTGCCTGTTCCGGTGTTCCCCTCGTCTCCCGTATCCTGCGGGCATCCGGTAAACATAAGCGCGATTACCAAAGCGGCAGTCTTAAATCCGACAACCAATTTTTTAGACAACAACATAATATTCTCCTTACGTTTTTTGCCCGCCGGCATTTATTATTTTCCTTCCGCTGCGTATTTTGTCTGCAAAGCTGTTTTTATTTCCGGCAAATACTTTTCAACATTCATCAACAGAACGAAAACAAGCAAACAAACACTGAAGATAAGACCGAGCCAGCCGAAAGCAAAGTTGATTGCACCCATGGCCGAAGCCGGCTGAACTGCCGCGCCGCCAATATACCCGCCGACCGCAAGCGCCCAGCCCGTTGCTCCTGAACCAAGCCCAATACCAATTTTTGATCCGATTGATTGTGAGGAGGAAATTAATCCTTCAGTGCGGATACCATATTTCCATTCACCGTAGTCAGTGATGTCCGCAATAAAAGCGTTTTGACACGCAAAAAGCGGGCCGGTGCCAAGAGAACGTATAATCGTTCCAATTAACACCAATGCCTTATTGCCATTGGCGATGCCGCAGATGAAAAAACCAACCAGCAGCAATGCGCAGCCGATCATCATAAAATAACGCTTGCCGATTTTCGGCGCTACCAACGGCAATATTATCAGCATTACAAGCCCAGGAAGTCCGCCTATACTCATCAAAACTCCCATAAACGCGGGGTCTTTGATTACATTATTCACATAAAATATTGACGAACCAATTGCGTTTGCATTCATCAGGAGGGTAAAAACACCAATTAGTACAAGTATATAGAAATATTTATTCTTGAGTACGATTGGAACAGCCTTTTTCATCGAGGCTTCTTTCACGTTCAGTCTGCCCGTTTCCGCATCTATACCAACAACTTCTTTTGTGCCAAGTGCTTCAATCAAAATGAATATACCTGCAATCAAGCCCATGATAATGGAAGTTCCTGTCCAGCCAACCGTTTGTACAATAAAGACTGTTATCGAACCAAACACAATGGCTGACAAATTATTAAAAAGCCCTTGTATGGTAACAATCGTCGTTCGGTCGTTCACGTTTAGCGTGAGACGCGCCAGTAGCGCCGAGTTTGAAATTCCAAACATCGTAAAAACAATACAGTTCAAGAAGATGTATGTGATATATGCATATGCCAATTTCCATGTATCGCTTGCGCCCATAGGTACATGTAAAATCGCAATAATACCTACGGCCATTAGCGGCGCGGCGGCAAACAGCCACGGACGACACTTGCCAAAGCGCGTGTTTGTCCTGTCAACAATACCTCCCATAATAATATCCGTAACGCCGTCGAGAATGCGCGTTAAGAAAAACATCGTGCCAACTGCGGCAACACCCATCAAAGCGGTGTCGGTATAATAGGACAGAAGGAAAGTAGCAAGAAGCGTATTCATCACATTCCCGCCAAACATACCGCATCCGTACCATATTTTAACCGGTACCGGTGTCTTTGCAAATGCGCTTGAAGAGCATGTCCCCAGTAAAGGGGCGTTCTCTTTTATTTCTCCATTCATAATTTACTCCTTTTAGAAAGCCAAAATGAATTCCAATGGAACGGAAATCTTTGTCTTTTCCTTGAAACCATAACTATTAACAAGAGTGCCGGAATATTTCCAATACTCAACCATAACGCCAATGTCAAATGTCAATGTTTCGAAGACAGGTATATAAATAGTCGGTTTGACCCCAACCTTCATACCGCTTCCTGTAGATCCTTTCGCAAGAGGAACATAGTAACCAAAACCAAACTGTCCGCCAACAGTAATCTTACCAACCTTGACAAACGGGTCTAAATCCACACCGTAGTACATCGGGAAATACTTGTCCGGATTGCCAAAGTCAGCTTTTAGACCAGCAAGAAGCCCAAATTGTTTAGTCACATAAGTTGACAAAATCGCCACCACAATATTTGACTGATGCGCCGTTGACATAGGCGAATCTGCGGTCATGTTATTATAATTGGCTGCTTTGTCGGCTGCCATTGGAAAAGAAATGCCAAAATCCACGGCCAGTTGATTGACTGCCGTCAGCTTGAACGCGGCCTGAACGAAAGGCTGAAAATGTTGACCGATTCCTGTTGATGAATCTATCCAATCGTTTTTGCCTTCAAAATCTGCCCCAAAAAGCCCGATGCGTGCAAGACCGATCTCCCTGAAATTATAACCAATACCCAGTTGCATTGATTGGAATACTTTGTCAAAAGGGGTAATCTGGCTCTTAATCATCTCTATGGGTGTATCGAGTTGCAAGGCGAGACCGGCATATAAATTCGGTATGGGGCTTAAATTGATAAGCACGCCGTTATGCCATCCTGTAGGCTCGTCGACCGTGCCTGTTGTATCTGAAACGCCGAAACGATAGAAGACATCATCACCCATGCCTGAATAGTTAATGCCATGTGAAATCAGCATGGGGCCGGCAATTGACATATCGGTGAAACGGCCAACCGTTAGTTTGATCCAATCCCATGGGCGAACCCAGAGGCTGGCATGTCCTTCCATTACTTTTTCAAATGACAAATCACCGTCAGCATCCGCAATTAAAGTTAGTTTGGCGCCCAGTTTGCCGTTGATGTTATCCTGAAATGTAACGCGCATATAGGGAATATTTGACATCACGCTCGCCATAATTCCCATTCCCGCCTCAGCCTCCTTGTCGTTCTGTTTCGAGTACGAGAACGGCGAAAATCCTCCAATGCCAAAAAAACTCATGTGGAATCCGGGAAGTCCTGCGGCAATACCAGAATTGATACCCAAATCGCCTTCAGGACCCATATCCACCATACCCATACCTGGAGGACCGCCTATTGGCAATCCACCTGTTCCATCCGCGCCGGGTAAGGGAAGCAGGGGCAGCAACGCCTGTGAAAAACCAAGCGCGGAAACCGTAACTAGTAAAAGAATTGTTAGCATCTTTTTCATTTTTCCTTTTCTCCTTAATGATTTTTGATGAAATTATATAATGGACACCTCTGGAAACTCAATTTCATCAACATATAGATTATATTATAGAAAATGGCTCTATAATATTCATACTTGGGAAATGTATTATTCCAAGTCGGCATAATTAAAATCAGTAAAGTGAATATGGTGTCAATTTCACAGGAACCTGGTTTTTTGTCATCCCGGTGACGGAAAGTTCTGATGGGAATATGCTGTTTCAGGAGGAAACAGTCCCTCGTGCTGGATTTAACACGAGGCTATGAGCGGTTGAAATTTTTGTGGTTTTTACACTAGAATGAAGTATGACAACTGAACAATTGCGGTATTTCGACTGTATCGCCGAAAGTGGCAGTTTCTCTGTGACGGCAGGGAAATGCTTTATTTCACAATCTGCGGTAAGCAAGCAAATTCACGCCCTTGAATGGGAACTTGGCTGCAAACTTTTCGAGCGCCGAAAAAGCAGTATAATATTAACTCCGCAAGGGAACGCACTTTCGCCTGCTCTGAAAGAAATTTTCTCCAATATCGAGGCGGTTGTTGCCAAAGGGCACCAGTTGCAAAATCAGGAAGCTCGTAATATAAAACTGTCAAACAGACGGGTACGCCTCAGAATCGCCGCCCTGCCAATTTTAGGACAATATGAGATTACCCGGACATTGAGCCGTTTTGAAAGACAAAATCCTTCTGTCAGTATCGAGCTTGAGGAACAGGAAGAGAACACAATTTTGGACTCGCTTGAAAAAACGGAGTACGATATCTGCATTCTATATAAGGAAATGCTACCTCCTCATCGGTACCAGAGTTACCCCATTCGCACGGACGAATTGGTATTGTTTGTAAATGAAGGAAACCCATTGTTTTCAACGGAAAAGGTTAAATTGGATACGCTTGCTAATGAACCGTTAATGCTCATGCCTGCTTATACGTTTGTTCACCAGTTTTCACTACAGGCTTGTAAAGCAGGAGGTTTCAAGCCAAAACTCCTAACGTGTGCCAGAATAGAGACTATTTTAAGCAATGTGGAAGCCGGGCGCTCTTCGGCATTTCTCATGAAAAGCGTTGAAAATTCATTTGTTACAAAACATATTAAAGCGATCAGCCTTGAGCCGAACTTCACCAGTGTAATAACAGCCGTGCCAACAGAAGCTGGTCTCAAAAGGCGAACGGTGATTAAACTGATTGGGGGATTGGGAGAGGTTCTCTGATAAATAATCAGTGCCAAGTACCAAACTTCATTACACCATCGGCTCAAAACCAGACACTTCTTTTTTATGCTTTCTATGACTGGGAAATTGTTGAGAAACGATGCGCCGAATTGTTGCAAGAGCATAGCTCCGGCGACGACCGCAAGCAAGAGATCTGCTGTTCTCATGCCTGCGGAAACACGCTTGCTCCGGTCCACCAAAACGTTATATACAGAGTTTGAGTTTTCATTTTGGAGTCTTTTTACTTGCCAAGATTCTTATTAATAAGCGCGATTCTCTTCTGAACTGAGCCTTGGGATGTGAGCTGGTCCGGTGGAGTATTGAAACAGTAGTCTAAGAGTCTGTCTACCGTTGATTCGGCGACATGCAGGCGTGTATCGGAAGATGCGTAGTAAATCAGGAGACGCCCATTTTCCTCGGCGATGACTCCGTTGGTGAAGACTATGTTGGACACATCGCCCACACGCTCTTCACCTTCCGGCGCTATGAGGTACCCGCCCGGCGCGGCTATCACCTCGAGTGGATTGTCCAACGAGGTAACAAAGGCGTAAATCACATAACGCAACCCATCCGCTGTGCTCCGCACGCCATGAGCGATGTGGAGCCATCCGTGGCACGTCTTGACAGGCGGTGCGCCCGCGCCGTTCTTCACCTCCTTGATGGTATGGTAAACTTTTTCATCAAGGAGAATTTCTTCTTTCACATCGGCATTCTCCATAGAATCCGTGAAGCCTGCACATATACCGCCACCGGAACCGGTCTCTATGAAGCCGTCTTGAGGTCGGGTATAGAGTAAGTACTTGCCGTTGACGAATTCCGGGTGGAGAACCACATTTCTCTGCTGGGATGAAGCTGTTTTCAAATCAGGGAGCCGCCGCCATATCCTGAGGTCGCTGGTACGGACGATACCGGCGCTTGCTATGGCGCTCGAAGTGTCGCCCTTTGGCGCAGATGGGTCCTTGCGTTCCGAACAGAATATTCCATAAATCCACCCATCCTCATGTCGGGTAAGCCTCATGTCGTAGACGTTGACATCAGGGTTTTCTCCTTGCGCCAGAACAATGGGATAGTCGTGGAATGTGAAACCATCAATACCATTAGGGCTTTCCGCGACAGCAAAAAAGCTTTTTCTGTCCGAGCCTTCCACGCGGACCACAAGATAGTAGATGCCGTCTAGTTTGATTGCACCCGCGTTAAACGCCGCGTTGATGGACATTCGCTCCATGAGGTAGGGGTTAGTCTTAGGGTCAATATCATAGCGCCAGAAGAGTGGGCTGTGCGCAGCAGTAACAACCGGGTACTTAAAACGCTTGAACACCCCGTTTCCCACAGTGCCGTTTTCGTCTAGTTCCACCGGAATATTCTTCCGTCTGATAAGGGCAATGTGTTCCGCCTTGAGAAGTGCGAGCCGCTTTTCAAAGTAATCGGTAAGCCGCACTTCTTCAAGCCGTTTGAGTAGTTCCATACAACACCTCGCGTTATGATAGGGCGTCTTCCAATTGCCACCCTTAGGCTGTGACAGGTCCGGCGCGCCGTCCTTAGAAACTGCCCAGAACCAGTCTCCTCCTCCCTCGTCTTTTTGGAAGTTTTTAATCCACCGCCATTCGCTCAAAGTGGCGAATAGGAATTTGTCGTCTTTTGAAAGTTGGTATGCGTTGAAGAAACCCACCAGAGACTCGGCTTGGCACCACCAGATACGAGTCGTATCGCGGATATTTGCATGAATCTCATTCTCAAGCGCGCCTGTACTGGAATCAAAGCCTTCCGCCAAGGCTGTTTCCGCGATTTTCAGAACAAACGGACGAATTTTTTCCATCAACGCCTTGTTTTCCGTCTCATTAACCGCTTCCCATAACAGCCAGCTCGCCTCAATGTCATGTCCGAAGGAGACGATATCGCTTATCGCGTCCCATTTCTCGGTGAAGAAGAGTTGGAGGTGGGCAGATGCGCCGAAGATACGTTCTATCATTACGTTAATGAGGTTTTCAAGGGCTTCTCTTATTTCGGCGATAAGCTCTTCTTTGGAAGAGCAGAGGAATTTGACTGCATGAAGGAAAGACGTCAACGCTTCCATAACATGGAGGTTCGTGTTCATAGACTTTTCACAGTTCATATCACTGGGTGAAAGGCGTTTATCTTCGATGTTTTGCCAATCTACGCTCAGCGCCTCGCGGTACCCGCCATAGATTTTATCTCTCGCATGCGTTTCGAGTATTTCGAATATGGACAAGGCTAAATCCAATGCGGTGTCAGGCGAGCGGTTGAAGTCCCAAAGAGCGCATGCGTATTCGGAAAGCCCATAGATAGCGAAGGCTTCCCCGTAGATTTGCTTGCGGGCGTCCAGGGGTTTTCCATTAACGCCAACCGACCAGTAGACGCCCTTGTTCTGCCTATCCACGTAGTTTTTTGTCAAGTACTCGTAAGCGTAATCCGCGCCCGCGAGGAGCGATGGATCCTTGAGAAACCGACTTGCCGCGCTGTATGTCCATAGGTGCCGTGCTGTCATCACGATGGAACGAGGTTCAGACTCATCTCCCTTGTTTTGGTTATCCAGATTACCATAGAAGCCGCCAGTTACTACGTCCCGCGCCTTGTTAAGCCAGAATGGAAGTATGTTTCCGGTAAGTTCCTGATACACTTCTCTTGCTAAATTCGAAGGTATATTCATGATTCTTCCTTAAATATGGATAGGGAAATGGGCAATTTCGAGCAAAGTTCGGAAATAAAAACCTATTCCCCTCTTTTTCAATTCTTACTGATTTTTCTTCACCCAATCGACAATCTCATCGACTTTGCCGAAGACGAGTCCAGTAACCGTATCCGCGCATCCGTAGTAGATAGCGATTCGATTTGTGTCTCCGTCAACAAGAGCCGCGCATGGGAAGGTTACGTTAGGTACGTCGCCCGCAAGTTCGTAGAGTTCCTGCGGCGAGATGAGGTAAGGCTTGGGACGGGCTATGACCTTCCACGGCTTATCAAGGTCGAGGAGCGCGGCACTGAAGGCATAGACAAAGCCGTTACAACTGAAGAGAACCCCGTGATAGAACAGGAGCCAGCCCTCGTCAGTTTCAATGGGAGCGGGACCCGCGCCAATCTTTGTGCTTTGCCATCCCTCTGTGGGCGACATTACGTGTCGGTGTTTACCCCAAAACGTCAGGTCCGGGCTTTCCGAGTAGATGATGTCGCCGAAAGGGGTATGTCCCGAATCGCTTGGTCTGCTCAAAATGGCAAAATTCTTGCCGATTTTTCTGGGGAACAGTACGCCGTTACGGTTAAACGGCATGAACGGGTTTTCCAACTGGTAAAATTTCTCGAAATCAAAGGTATAGCCCATACCGATGCACGCCCCATGGTACCCGTTACACCATATAACGTAGTAGCGGTCTTCCACGAACACGACTCGCGGGTCGTATTTGTAATCGGAATCGGGAAGTTCCGGGTCCGACTTGATGAACCGTATCGGCTCGTCTTCTATTTTCCAATTATAGCCGTCCGCGCTTCTGCCTCCATGTATGTTCATACGGCGTGCGGTGTCATCACACCTGAAAACGCCGGCAAATTGTCCTTTAAATGGCACGACAGCACTGTTAAAGATACTGTTAGAATGTTTGGTGAGGTCGCGTCTGATAACCGGATTCCCGGAATATCTCCACAACGGCGAATCGCGGAGCGGAATTTTCAGGTCCTCCCAAGGGATGTTTGGTAAACTCTCCGCGTGTATTAGTTTCATATTTTCTCCTTATTTAACAGTTTATACTATAATGCAAAATTTGTAAACCACTTTTTAAGCGGAGTTGGACGGCGAAAGAGCGGCAACCGATAGGAGCTATTTCTTTCAATCATAGATTCTCCAGTGCGGCAAGTTTCGACTCGATGTTTCTGCTCGCGTTCACCACATCAAGCACACTACCTTTCACCTCTTTGGAGATTGTGAGCAGGCGGTCGATGATACGATTAATCGCCTGATTCTGCGTCTTCACACCCTCGGATCCATCACGCACATGGCTAGTCGTTTCCCGTATGGCGGACACCGTATCAGAAATCAGCGTTCCATTGACCATCTGCTTTTCCAAAGAATCGGCAACCGCGCGGAAAGCGGTCTCCATATCCGTTACGGACTGAAATACCGTATCCATCGTAGCGACCGTGTTGTCAGAAGCTCGGCGAACCCGCTCTATCACCGCCTTCATTTCCTTGATTTCTCCAGAGATGTTTTCCGACTCTTTATGCGAAGATTCCGCTAGTTTCCGTACTTCGCTGGCAACCACGGCAAAGCCTTTTCCCGCCTCACCTGCGTGCGCCGCCTCGATTGCCGCGTTCATTGCCAAGAGGTTAGTCTGCGCCGCAATGTTGACGAGGGTGTCATTGGTTTCCTCCAGAAATGCGGACTGCTTGTCGATTTGCCCCAGCTCTTCGGCGAGCGTTGCCAGCATCTTCTTGCCAGATTCGGAGGACTTTTCGAGTTTTGCCACGGTGTTCCGCGCTTCTCCTGCGATATTCTTCATTTCGATAAGTCCATTCACCATTGCCTGTACCGACTCCGTGGACCGCGAAATATGCTCATTCTGCACCGAAACCGTCTGTTCAAACCCCTTGATGTGACTCTCTATCAGCTCCATCGACTCTGCGGCTTCGTTTATCGCACGTTCTTGCTCATCCGCCATGTTGCGGGTTGTGTCCATATCAGAGTTGATTTGCAGAAAACCCTTTGAAGATTGACCAATGATTTCCTGCAATTTGAGGATACGCTCCTGTTTCAATGTCTCTGTATCCTTCATTTTTGAGATATTTTTCCGTAAATTGTCCCGAATCTCCGACAACGCCTGCTGAATGTCTCCAATTTCATCCTTCCGTTCCACAACTATATCTTTACTGAAATCCATTTCCGCGAGATTGTTGGCCGACAAAACGATTTTTCGGATGGATAAAAGCAAAGAGCGCAGAGTGTAGACGCAGAAGCTCACTATCAGCGCCATAGAAACGACGAACACTACAATGACTACCCTCATTCGGCGCACTAGAGCGTCCGCTATACGCTTTTCAATTTCCGACCGATGCCTGTCGATGTTGTCGATGTAGATGCCGGTGGAAATCCATATATCTGTACCAGGAATCATCTCCACATACGCTAGTTTCGGCGCATCTTCCATGCCGCCACTGGGGCCGGGTTTTGGGAAAATGAACTCTACGAACCCGCCGCCCTTGAGTGCGTTTTCGTAGAGTTCCCTCACATAGTAAACACCGTTTACATCGGCCGTGTTATTTAGGTCCTCTCCCTCACGATGGGGCAAGGTCGGGTGCATAAATATAACCGTTCCCTTATACGTGTAATAGTAGCCGGACTGATCATTTTCGAATCGGTAATCTTTAATATAGCTTGAAATGATGTCGTGCTGTTCCTGACTATCGGTAATGCCTTGCAGGGCTTTCCCCAGTGCGACCGACATAGTTTGCGTACCGAGTTTCAGCTTGTCCTGTTGTCCTTCAAGCATCACCGCCTCTTCATCTGCTATACCAGTATTTTTTACCCCGTTTGCGGTGATGAATATCATTACCAAAAGCACTATATTAAACATAAACATAATGCCGATGATAAAGGCGATGATGACCCCGATTGATTTTTTCATATTTCTCTTTTTCTCCTTGTGTGTTAAAAAGAGCGCCGAATATACGAATAAACACAGGTTTATTCTCACCAAAAATATTTTTTTAGTACTTTACGACTATTATACTTTTTAAGATTGTTTTGTCAAGTATTCGCGGGGGAATTTCAGCGTGATTAACGACTCGTCAACAAAATTTCCGACTCTTTTCTAAAATCCTATTTTATGCTATAGTACCCCTATGTTCATCGAACCGAAAGTATTGAAAGGTTTCCGGGATTCTTTGCCGGAACCGGAAATCGAAAAGAGAGGGTTTGTTGAAAGGATAGAATCCTCGTTCCGTTCATTTGGGTTTGTTCCCATAGATACGCCCGCGTTGGAATACGCGGAGATTCTTTTGGGGAAGGGCGGCGGTGAAACTGAGAAACAGGTTTATCGGTTTACCGACAATGGAGGGCGGGACGTCGCTCTGAGATTTGACTTGACCGTGCCGTTCGCCCGCTTTGTGGCCGAACACTACGCGAGTCTGCCCATGCCCTTTAAGCGCTACCATATCGCCAAGGTATGGCGTGGGGAGAACACCCAGCGCGGACGGTACCGCGAGTTTACCCAATGCGATTTTGACATCGTGGGCATCAACAATGCGGCATCCGACTTTGAAATTCTTCTGATGATAAACGCTACGCTGGCGGCTCTGGACGTTGGCGGCGTAACCATCCGTCTCAACCATCGCGGGCTGTTCAACAAATTCTTAACGCGGCTTAAGGTTCAGGAAAAATCAGTGGAAATTTTGCGTCTCGTGGACAAGCTCGCCAAGGTAGGGCGGTCTGCGGTTTTGCGAGGGCTTACCGAAATCGTCGGCGACGGCTCTGCGAAAAAAATTCTTGATTTTATCGAGTCTAAGGGCGGTTTTGAAGATGTTTTAGCGAAAGTCACAGAGATGGCAGGTGGAGAGGCGGCCGTTCCCGTTCAACGCCTCGCCCTTCTCTACAAATTTATGCGTGACGATGTTGGAGTCGCGTCAAACTCTTTTGTTCTGGATCCGAGCATAACACGAGGACTTGACTACTATACGGGTGTTGTCTATGAGACCTTTCTCAACGAATTGCCGGAAATAGGCTCGGTGTGTTCCGGGGGACGCTATGATAATCTTGCGGGACTCTACTCGAAGGAGAGCGTGAGCGGCGTAGGCGCGAGCATAGGTTTAGATAGACTCATCGCGGCGATGGAAGCCATAGGCAAAGCCCGTACACGGTCATCGTACACACAAGTCGCGGTTGCCTGCCTTGACGAGGAAAAGGCAGGCGTTTACCAGGGCATAGCGCGGAAGTTTAGGGACGCGGGCGTAAACTGCGAGGTTTTCTTGGAAAAGGCTGACAAGCCTGCAAAACAATATATGCTTGCCGACAAGAAAGGCGCAGCATGGATAGTTTTCTATGACAACGGCGTCTATACCCTTAGGAATTTGAAAAAAAGGGAGAACAAAGAATTCGCCTCAGTGGAAGAGGTAGTCAAGGCGGTCTCGCAACGATGTGTTTAATAAGCAAATGGTTTTACTTTTTGGCGGACAATTTTCTCGTAAGCCTATCAAAACTATCGGCAAAGGTTTTGAGTTCCCTTTTGCCATAGCTTGAGAAGCGTAATGTCTCCAATCCATTCTCGGCCAACTTGACTTGAAAATCGCGTAAGGAGAGCAATTGTCTTATGTTATTGCGGTCAAAGATTCTGCCGCGGTCATCCAGCACTACGACCGAATTTGCCGCGAGACGTGCGGCAAGCGGCACATCTCGCGTGATGGCAATATCTCCTTCTTGCGCTTGTTCCACGATGCGGTCATCGGCCATTCCTTGTCCCTCCGGGCAGAGTTCCATTACGAGAAACTCACCCTCCACGCTCGGTATAGGTCTATTCGCGGCGAAAACAGCTTCGATGCGCAGGCGTTTTGCGGCTCGCATCACGAGTTCTCGTGCAAGCCGCGGGCAGGAATCCGCGTCCACAAATATTTTCATGTTTTCTTTCACCCCGAAAAAATCCTGTTTCTGCCCATTTCTTTTGCCTTGTAGAGGTTTTTATCGGCTTGGGAGATGAAGTCTTCTATGGTCATCGCTTGCGTGGGTATTAATGAGACCACACCTATGCTAATCGTGGTCCTGGTAACGCAACCGTCTGCGGTGGAAACGTGCAGGGCTTCCACGTTGGAGCGGATTCTTTCGGCAATCACAAGGACATCTTTGAGGGATGCATTGGGCAAAATCACGCCGAATTCTTCTCCGCCGATTCTGGCGACAACGTCTGCGCCGCGAGTCGACGATTCAATGGTGCCGGACACAGCTTTAAGCAAGACATCTCCTTGTGGATGTCCATAAGTGTCGTTGTAATCCTTGAACTTATCTAGATCCATCATCAAGAATGCGATATTAGTACCATGGCGTAGCGCGCGCTTCCATTCAATTTGCATATGCTCGTCAAAACTCCGCCTGTTTGCGATATTGGTGAGCGGGTCAATCATACCGAGTTTTTCTATTGCTCGTATATGGCCTATCATACGGAGGTGGGTTTTGACCCGTGCGCGCACAATGGCGTTATTGAAAGGCTTGGTGATGTAATCGACCGCTCCCAAGAAGAAACCGCGCTCTTCTTCTTTTTCACCGCTCAAACTAGTCACGATAATCACCGGAATCTGGGCTGTCGCGGGATTGGACTTCAACTTCTCAAGCAATTCGAAACCGCTTATATCCGGGAGCAAGATGTCCAACAGTATCAAATCCGGAAGATTTTCATCCAATTGTTGCAACGCGGCCGCGCCGGTGGATGCGGTGAACAGCGTATATTCTACGCCGAGGATGAGCTGAAGAGTGCGTAGATTCACTTCCTCATCGTCAATCGCCAATATGCTGAATTCTTTATTAGCGGACTGTTTTTCCATAGTTTGAGGCATTTGTAGAAAGTTCAAAAGCTCGTCAATCTTGTCTACGGCCGTATCATAATCAAAAGAATCAATAAGTTTACTAATAATATCCAGGTCCTTGTCGGTCGCTTCGGAGAAGGAAATGTTTTTTACATCGGCCAGATGAGACTCAATTTCCTTGATATTATGCCTTTCGCATGCGTACTTTAAGATGTCGAGCTTACTCCGCAGAGTGTCAATTTCTATCTTATTTATATTCACGTCCATTTCGGGTATAGATGAGAATAGTCCGGTGCCGCGAAGCTTCTTCTGCAGGTCCTTAAGCGATGTGCAGAATGTGTCTGTGCTTTCACGGCTCACAGTTTTTCTTTTACCAGCCTCTTCGAGCAACGCGGCTTCTTCGCCCAGCGTCTTCATACCGATGGTCCGCAGGATGCTTTTGAGCGAGTGAATGTGGATTACCCATGTTTTCCAGTCGCCTTTTTCCGCAGACGTTTTCAGAATATGGATAGATTCATCTATGCCGGAACAGAACTGCCGCAGAATTTGATAGTAGCTTTTTTTTTGTCCTATCATACGTAGGGCGCCTTGAACGTCAAGCCCTTTAATCTTTTCGAGCTGTTTTATAAGCTTTTCCTTTTCAAACTCGATTCCGTAGGCGATATTCTTTCCGGCCGGAATAGCGGCCATGATGCCGAAAATCAGAAAGCCTAATCCGGATAGTGCCAATATTTTCTGTATCTGCCACGCGGAGTTTTCTTCCAAAGGGGAAACGACCCCGAGTTTCCAGCCGTCGAAGCCTTCGATGGCGTGGAAGGCACAGATATACTTTATTCCCTCGTAGGTATAGACGTAGGTTCCACTATCATTTTTTATTACTTGCTGGGAGAAAGCATAATTTGACGGCGTCTTATAGACCGGAGATTCGGTGAGGTTATAGCGTTCTATCACCCATAGATGGTTGATATCGGCTATTATGACGCCTTTTTTGTCGACGATGAAGATATCGCTGGTCTTCCACATTTGAAAGTTTTTAACCAGGTCGCTGAGGAACAAGCCGGGTAGAGAGGCTGTCAAGACATTATCACCCATAGGCGTACAAATCCTCATAAAAAAGCCGGTGTTATTCATAGACCACTCTGGCTCTGATATAACGGTTTGTCCATCAAATGCGGCTCTAACACAGGGGCTATCCTCGCTTGGACTTGAGGTGCCAAAGGTTATCGCAGAACCGATTCGCTTGACGACCGAGAGACCGATCCATCCGCCGCTCCGCGCCATTTCAGGTAAAATTTTTTGCAATTCCTCATCGCTGTAACTCTTCAACCGGGAGGCGAGAGCTGACGTTTCTCTTTTTAACAGAGACAGCCGTTCCGAAAGAGATTTATCGGCGATTTTACCGGCAAGAATCATGTCGTTTTCTATGGTTTTGAGGATGTACCGTCTACTGATAAAGACGCCCATACCCACACTTAACACGGTAATGCACAAAACGATGCCAATGATAATGGAATAGACCTTTAGGCGAATCGACAATCTGTTTTGCATTTATGAAATTTCCTCTTTACGCGGTATATCACTGAAAAGAGCAATTTTTTCTTTCAGAGTTTTCGAATTAATGGGTTTCTCGATAAAACCTTTTGCGGATGTTTTTTTTATTTTGGAAACAATCTCTTCTGTTACTGTGCCGGTAAGGAAAATTATTGGAATATTCCTATAAGCGTCCTGCTGTTCAAGCTCTGCGGCCAACTCGAATCCTGACATTTCCGGCATTTGAATGTCCATCAGCATGAGGTCCACCTTCGAGCGTTCCAGCGCTTGCAAGGCGGACCTACCAGATTTTACCGCACACAAATCGTAAGCGTCTCCTAATATTGCTTTTATGGCAATAAGACTCTCTGCCGAATCATCTATCGCAAGAATAGTCATTTTTGCTCCTTGTTATAAGTATATCATTCCTCTATTCTTTTTTCAATAGCTGATAAAAGAAACAAACAAATTTGCGTCGTAGCGGTTTGCATCGTGTTCCGCGACTCTTCCGTTTCATAACGGGAAATAAAACAGATATTTAAAGTATTGACTTTCAAACAGCGGTCATTATAATAGGTAAGAGGAGGAATTTTATGTCTGATATGACGATAGAGCCGCAGATGGGGCTGACGTTTGAGCAGGTGTGGGCCGCGCTGATGGAATCGCGGATGGAAGCGCGGAAAGAAAGCATGGAGACAGAGCGGCTGTTGAAAGAGAGCAACGCGGCGTTTGACAAGCGTATGCAGGAAAACGAGCGGCTGTTGAAAGAGAGTAGCGCAGAATTTGACCGGCGTATGAGAAAGAGTGAGAAGGACTTCAATCAAGAGTCGGCCATTTGGACAACCGCTTCGGCGAACTCGCAGAGCATTTAGTCGCGCCGAATATCGTAACGAAGTTCAATGCCATGGGGTACCATTTTAACGATGTGGCTAAAGAGCGTAAGTTCTACCGGGAGGACGGCACATTAGCGGCGGAGTTTGACATTCTGTTGGAGAACGGAGAAACCGCGGTGGGGGTTGAGGTGAAGGCAAAGCCGAGCGAGCGGGACATCGAGGAACATATCGAGCGGTTAGGGTTCTTGCGGAGTCGCAAGGATGAGTTAGGAGACAAGCGGAAGATACGCGGGGCGCTTGCGGGAGCGATAATGCCTGAGTCGGTGCGGCGGGCGGCGTTACGGGCGGGGCTGTACGTGATAGAACAGTCAGGGGACACGGTACGGATAGAAGAGCCAGACGAAGTGCGCGGCTGGTAAGCGCGTTCTATTACGATGCAGTTAAAAAAATCTTGCTTTACCAATATGTCTGTGTTACAATATCAATGTCCAAAACGTTGAAGTCGTTAAAGGGCCAAGGCAGACGCGGAGGGGACTCTCACTGCGAAACTTTTTTGGGAAAATATGTTGCTTGCCCCTTTGAAGGAAATCAGCCTTGCCGCTCAATTTCAGATATTTGACGATTATGGACTTACGTCGAGGAGAATGATGAAAAGATTATTTACGGTAATGAGTTTTTTTCTTGTGTTCTCATTGGGCGCCCAGGAAAAGGTATTTGCGCCTTTTGTCTCGCGCCTAACGGCTGATGTGAAGAATAACCTCGTGCGTTTGAGCTGGATAGATTCCCCAGATGTGAAAGGTCCTGTAATCATTTACAGTTCCGATAGTCCCATCGATCCGTTGACGATAAGCTCGTCGTCGAAGAAGCCGATTCAAGTTGACTACGGGGTTCAATCCTACGTTGACGAAACCGATTACAAGACCCGCTACTATTTTGTAGCCGCAACCGACGAGAAGGGACTGATTTACTCTTTGGCAATACCTTTGAACAATACCATTACGGTAAATATGCAGAACTTCTTAAAACGGCAGGGCGAACAGACTTCGACGGCAAAAGTCGATGCGGATTTTTCCTTACGGACTGCGGTTCAGAAGGAAAGCGTCATTGTTTCGTTTAACGCGGCCGGCCGTAGTAATTTAGTTCTTTACCGGAGCATTCAGCCCATACGAAAAATGGAGGACCTATTGAACTCGGTTATCGTTCAAGCGGTCGTGGACTCTCCTTTCATTGACTACCCGATACCGGGAATCTCTTACTATTACGCCATAGTTCCTCAGGAGTCTCTGGTAAGCGGGAACGTGAAAATCTCGCCCGGAAATAACGCTACCGTAATGCCGGTGACGGTACCGCTATCTCAATACGGCATGATCCGCGGCAGTTCCGTTCTTATGCGTCCTATTCCCCTCCCGCTCATATCTCTGTCCATGCTCATAGACCGTAACGCTTCTTTTAACGCCTTGCCACAAGAGTTAAGTCTTGCCGCGGAACAGGCGCTCATGAATGTCGAAAGACCAGAAGTACCAGTCATTACAAAGAAACCCCGCGCTTTCAAGGAAGATATGGAGATGCCAATAAACGGAGAAGAATACACCCTTCGCTACATCATGCAGACTTTTTTTGCAAAAAGGGAGTGGACCACAACGCGAGAGCAGCTCGCGCTTTTTCTGTCTCTACCCCGCTCCGCGGATACTGAAGCACGCGCACGTTTCTATTTGGGACAGGTCTACTATTTTCTTAATATGCCGCGGGAAAGCCTCTTCGAATTTCTTATGATAAAAACAAAATACCCGCAAGAATCTGCTGAATGGATAAGCGCGGTTTTGGATATGCTCATTAAATAGGGTTGTTCAACAACCAATCGGGTTGTTGAACAAGTCCAATAGTCGATTGACGGGCAATTTGTCCTAACAATCTTTCAAAAACGCGAGGTAGCCGCGGTAGGTTGTCCACAGATCTACCTTGCTGATGATTTCAAACGGCGCGTGCATAGAGAGAACCGGTATGCCGCAGTCCAGAACGTCAACGCCAAGGTTAGCGATACGGTAGGCTATGGTACCGCCGCCGCCCTTGTCAACCTTGCCGAGATTGCCGAACTGCCACTGCACCCCGTTTTTACTGAGAATGTTCTGTACTTTCCAGCAAAATTCCGCGCTCGCGTCGCTTCCTCCATATTTGCCTCCCCTCCCAGTGTATTTTGACAAGACGATACCTTTTCCGCAATAAGAAGCTGTTTTCTTGTCCCATACGTCCGCGAAACTGGGGTCAAACGCCGCGTTCACATCCGCGGAAAGCATCGCTGATTTACTCAAAACAACCCGCGTGTCAATGTCAGAAGAGGGCGCATACACCGATGTGGCGCACGCAAATTGAGCGCACAAGAAGGCAATGAAATTCTCGAATTGCCGCGATTCTGCGCCCGTGTTGCCCATTGAGCCGATTTCTTCTTTGTCCGACAAGTAGCAAACAACGGTCTTCTCAGGCGCGTCGCCTTCGGCAAAATCAAGCGCCGCCCAGAATGCGGTAAAGGCGCAACTCCGGTCGTCATGCCCGTAAGCTCCGATGAGGCTCCGGTCAAGTCCTATGTCCCGCGCCTTCACCGCCGGCACAAACTCTATTTCGGCCGAGGCGAAAGCCTCTTCGGTAACGCCGTATCTTTCGTTCAAGATGCTTAAAATGGTGAGTTTTACCTTTTCCTTGACATTTTCATCAAGATAGGGCTTCGATCCGGCAAGCACGTCGAGGTCTTCGCCGCGGAAAAATTCGGACGCCTTTTTCTGCATCTGATCTTGCGCCAAGTGGGGTAAGAGGTCTGTTATAACAAACACCGGATCATCCTCATTCTCGCCGATACAAATGTCGCGCTTCTCCCCATCTTTTGTGAAAATAACACCGTGCATAGCAAGCGGGATGGTGGTCCACTGGTAATGTTTAATGCCGCCGTAGTAGTGGGTATCAAACAGAGCAAAACCGCCGTCTTCGTAGAGCGGGTTGGTTTTTAAGTCTATGCGGGGCGAATCTACATGCGCTCCCACGATATTTACACCCGCGGACAGCGGTTTTTTGCCAAGAACGGCAAAAATCACAGATTTTCCCTTGATATTTAGGTAAATCTTCGATCCTGGCGCCATTTCTTTGCGCTTTTCCTCCAAAAGAAGATTCTCAATATCGATAAAGCCTTTTCTTTCGAGAATTTCGAGGCATTGTGCGGTGAATTCTCGTTCAGTCTTACCTTTGTCAATGAATTTTTTGTAGTTGTCAGCAAATTGCTCGATTTTCGTAGCGTCTTCCCGTGTAATGTGTTCCCAGCAGGTTTTCAGCTCAAAAGATAAATTCTCCGCAAGTAACTGTCCTGCGGTTTTTTCTTCCATAAAACTACTCCTTATTAAGTGTATCAACGAATTATGCGAATTAGTATAAAGAAAAACGGCGTAAAAGTATAGTGGAGGACCGACCTGCTTGTAAACAAAAATTGTCAGCTCTATTAAAGTCGTGTATATTTTTAGGAGATGTGAATCAGAAATATGTCAAATTCCTAGACCAAAATATTAAATAATTCACCCAG
>JAIRNA010000021.1 GCA_031258305.1 Treponema sp.
TCCATTTCGGCCTCGATTACTTCATAGGAAAACCCTTCCCGCCTCAAAAGCTGTCTTTCTGTACCTTTACCGATTTTTTCTAATTTTTCTAAATATTTCTTCAGCAGAACCCGTTCACGTTCACGGTCAAGAACTGTTTTGAGGGCGTGTTCCACGGTTTTACGGTCTATACCTTTATTACAAAGAAATGCGGTCAGTTTGCGAGGCGAGTCCGCCTTTGTGAAAAGCCGCGACTCGAGCCATAGCCGCGAATAACGTCCGTCATTTACAATGCCTTGATCCATCAGTCGGGCGACCACGGCCTTCACGCAATCCTTTGCGAAACCGCGAGCCTCTAGTTTGCGCGAAAGTCCGAACATGGTCTGCTCCGCGTTTGCCGCAAGCGCCATCGCTACATTCTCCACCCGTAGACACGCGGATGCAAACTGCAAAGCGGTTTCTTCATCGGCTGAAATTTCCTGTGGAACTTCGGACCACAACTCAAACGACAAATACACCTGCTTGAACAAAAAAACCGTCCCATCAGACAAAACAATACGATATGTTTCTTCAATCTGAGAATAATCTTTTTTAAAAGAGATAATAGTCAACGGTGAAGAATGAATTTTCTCGTGAAAACGCTTAGTATGCGGAGTAAGAATCAAGGTGTTCTGCAAGATATGACCTATGAATCGCTATAAAACGCAATCACAAGACAACATTGAAACAGAGAGAACTGGGAATCTTCCTCTCCTTTCCGAATTTACCGCATTGAATACCATGCTTGCCCAAACACCGCCAAAATTCTTACCAGCGGCGCATAAGTGGTACGCTAACGTTTTGAGAACTGGAATCTGCGCCGTGCGCCACGCTGTCCGTACTTTTTGCGCTCAACCATGCGGGAGTCGCGGGTGAGGTAACCGTTGGCGCGAAGACTGGTGTAGTTGCCTTGGTCAACTTGACATAAGGCGCGTGCGAGTCCGTGTCTACATGCACCTGCCTGCCCATGAATACCGCCACCGTAGACGTTAATTAACACATTGAATTTGTTTTCACCACCTATTACCATAAGGGGCTGTCTCACCATAAGAGCGTGTTCACTCTGGAGAAAATACTGATTGATATCCTTGCCGTTCACTGCGATTTTACCGGCGCCTTCGCGCACGTAAACACGGGCGACCGCCGTTTTCCTTCTGCCGGTTCCAATGCCAAGATTCTTCATATTACCTCACAAATCAATTTTTTCAGGATTCTGAGCCGCATGAGGGTGCTGGGGTCCCGCATATATCTTCACACAGCCGTTGAGCTTCCGCCCAAGGGGTCCCTTGGGGAGCATTCCTTTAATGGCCAATTCCAAAGGACTCGTCGGATGCTTCGCTATGAGTTTCTCGAATGTTTCCGTTTTGAGTCCGCCCACATAGCCGGTGTGGTGGTGGTAGAGCTTCTGCTGGGCTTTGTGTCCCGAAATCGCTACTTTTTCCGCGTTAACAATTACCACAAAATCCCCGACTTCCTGATGAGGGGCAAACAAGGGTTTTTCCTTGCCTCTGGCTATGGACGCCACTCTACTAGCCACTCTGCCTAAAGGCTTGTCTTCGGCGTCAATAAGAAACCATTTCCGCTCAACTACAGCGGGTTTCACAAATATCGTTTTCATAGTCACTATCTTGCCATGAAATCGTATTTTTGTCAAGTCGTTCCTTGTTTTTTTGAAACTTTGTACCAGACATTCTTATCAAAATTCTTATGTTTTGTTTATAAAAGAGGCTTGAATAATTTCTTTTCATTATTATAATGGTAATATATCAGTAAAATGAAAATATTATGCATATCTGACCATATAGATCCTCTTGTCTATACCGCCTCCATAAAAGAGCGATTTAAGGACGTAGACATAATCTTGAGCGCCGGCGATTTGCCTCAAGATTATTTGGAATTTGTGGTGTCAACGCTCAATAAACCTCTGCTCACGGTCTACGGAAACCATAACCTCGAAGGCTTGAGAAATCTGAAACGGCGCAGTGAAATTAGTCTACCGTGGATACCGAATAGAACAGGAGAGATTCATATAGGGTCAAAAGTAAAAAAAGAAAATGGACTCATATTTGCGGGACTCGGCGGGTCTATGCGTTACAACGGTGGAGATAATCAGTTCACGGATTTCCAGATGAGGTGGGAAATCCTCCATCTCGTTCCCCGTCTCATCCTTAACCGTATCTTCTACGGCAGATTTCTGGATGTTCTTTTGACGCACGCTCCGCCGTTGGGCATACACGACAAAAAAGACCTTTGCCACAGAGGATTTAAGGCTTTTCTCTGGTTTATGAGGATCTTCAAGCCAAAATACCTCATCCACGGACATATCCACCTTTACGATTTAGCGAGTGTAAGGCTTTCTCGTTACTGCGAAACTCTGGTTATAAACGCCTACAGTCATTATGTCATAGATACAGGGGAAAAAGAAGAGAGCGATATAAAGAAGGAATATTATGGGTAACATTGATAACAGTTTGCATATTTTGCAATCCGCGGAGGATTTTGACAAGGCGAAGAGTAAGGCGGCGCTTACGCGGATAATGCATTTTATTAATACAGACAAGGACAAGCTTCTCTCCTTTAACGATGTGAAGGACGTTTTGAAGCCGAAAAATCAGGTTTATATGGGTATACAAGTAATACCCGTGAAGCTCATCGTGGGTAGTGAAGGACGGTATCAGGATTTCAATCGCTATTTCCTCCCGAAGGCGGAACATCTCCGCGAGCGGTGGGAGCGTGTGGACCAAGCCCAGCTCCAAAGCATCAATCTGCCGCCCATTCAGCTCTACGAAATAGGCGGCGCTTACTTCGTGAGGGATGGAAACCACCGCGTGTCTGTCGCCAAGTCTCAGGGCATTGAATCCATAGATGCGGAGGTAATAAGCCTGTCGAGCGAGATCGATATAAAGCCCAATCAAACGATTGATGACCTCAAGGCAAGTCTCATCAAATACGAGAAAACGGTTTTCTATGAAAAAACCCGCTTTGTGGAGCTTACCAGCGATAACAACCTCGATTTTACCGCGACCGGGCGTTACGATGTTATCTATAACCATATTCTCGTTCATAAATATTTTATCAATCAAGGCATAGAACAGGAAATCCCATTTGAAACCGCTCTCGTTTCGTGGTATAAAAACGTCTACTTGCCCATTATTCAGATAATCAAAACCGAATGGATACGTTTTGATTTTCCCGGAGCGACTCCCAGCGACCTTTATGTGTGGATAGTGAAACATTGGGACTTTCTCAAGAAGAAATATGGTATTCATTACTCGCTTTCAAAAGCCGCTCGAGACTTTACTGTGAAATACGGAGACGGTAACGGTAAATTTATGCGATTTCTTTTGAAAGTAGTGGAGAAAATATTCGGAAGCAAGAAATAGGGAATGGGAAATGAGAGCAGGTTCGTTGTTACTAAATATTGCTTGAAACCAACAAGTTTCGTTTACGAACAAAACCCTCTTCTCAATTCTTCAATAATTAATCTCTAAAAGCAAAGGAGGTAGTATGTCGATTTTATCAATCCAGTCTCATGTGGTTTATGGACACGCGGGCAATAGTTCCGCGGTTTTTCCGCTCCAGAGGCTGGGACATGCAGTGTGGGCAATCAACACGGTTGAGTTTTCCAACCACACAGGGTATGGTTCATGGACGGGGCAGTGGTTATCGCCGCAACTGACGCGAGACTTGGTACGCGGTTTGGCGGAACGCGGAGTGCTGGGGCAAACCGAGGCCGTGCTTTCCGGGTATATGGGGGATGTGGAGACCGGTTCCGCGGTGATGGACGCGGTGCGGCGGGTCAAAACTGCAAACCCCACGGCGCTTTACTGCTGTGACCCGGTCATGGGGGATGTGGGCAGAGGACTTTACGTGAAGCCGGGCATTCCGGAAATCTTCAAGAACGAAATAGTCAGACGAGCGGACATTGTTACGCCCAATCAGTTTGAACTAGAAGTCTTAACAGGCTTAGACACGAGCATTCCGGGAAATGCCCGTAGAGCGGTTGAAGAACTACACGCCATGGGACCAAAGATTGCGCTCATAACGAGTTTCACCGCGCAGGTGAAGAGTGAACCGCGTATCAGTATGCTGGCGTCTGACGGTAAGGAGATGTTCATCACCACCACGCCGGAACTGCCCTTTCCCCCAGGCATGGCAGGTTCCGGGGACCTTACGTCCGCGCTCTTCCTCTCGCGCTACCTCGAAACCCATGACATAAAACGTACCCTAGAACTGACGACTGGTTCTATATTCGCGGTGATGGACGCTACGTTCAAGGCGAATAGCAAAGAATTGCACATCATCGCGGTGCAAGACGAACTCGTTGCCCCTAGTCGCTCATTCGAGGCCGTGCCTTTCTTATAATAGAGAGTAGGGGAGTGAGAAGGGTTTTGATATTAGCCTTATGCTATAAGGGCGTGCATTGGCATTGGAGAAACCGTAAATGAAAAAAGCCGCCGACAAAGAATCCTATTTTTTCCGTTATCTGCCTTATAGTCTAGAAGATGAAAAATTGGGCATGGTCTGCACGACCGCCGGAAGCATTTTTGTTCCGCCTAATACCGCGTATCCACCCAACAAGAATGCACATCCGCTGGTGTTTCGTAATGTCGCGGAAGGGCGTACCCTCCCGGAATTTCAGCTTGTTTATATCAGCGATGGGAGAGGCGTTTTCTGCGCGGAGGGTAAAAGCCGTAATGTGGCTTCCGGTTCTATGCTCTTGCTTTTACCCGGCGTGAAACACTTCTACAAACCCTTACTCGAAACAGGATGGCACGAGTATTGGGTAGGCTTCATAGGCACTTTCTTCAACGGCTTGGTGAACCAAGGCATTCTCTCCAAAGAGCGGCTTCTTTTTGAAATAGGTTTACATGAATATGTGCTTTCAATCTTCAGCAAAATCTTTGACGAAGTGCGCTCCCAGCGCCCGCTTTACCAGATAAAGGTCGGTTCGCTGGTATTTTCCCTGCTTGCCGAAATTTTGTCTTATGAACGCCGAAAAGACCATCCTTCTTATTCACAGCAAATCACAGAAAAGGCAAAATATTTAATAGAAACGAGTATCGACTCGGAAATAGACATAACCAGCATAGCCCAAACCATAGGCATAAGCGCTTCACGGTTGAACGAAATCTTTAAAACCTACACGTCTATGACCCCTTACCAGTACTACATTCAGATAAAGATAGATAAAGCTTGCCGTCTACTTGAACAGGAAAACATCTCTATAAAAGAAGCGGCTTTCAAACTTGGATTTAAAGACCAGTATTATTTCTCGCGACTCTTTAGTCAGAAAACTGGGGTGCCGCCTTCCAGATGGAAGAATTTGACGCCCGGCGCTATGGGGTTAAACGAAGGTATCATTGTACCTAACAAGGATACTGGGGGGGGGGGGTAAAACGTAACTGCTACTTTGTGAGGCTCCGCCTTGTCGTCAATGGAAATACCGCGGTTGCTGATTGATACTCATAAATAAGCCGACTAATCTAAAAAACCATATGGTTCTCATATAAAAATGAAGCGCTCATTTTTGAAAACCGCTTAAAGAAAATGCCACACCGAGACGTGGTTTAAAATTCTAAAACCATATAGACAAGAGTTGATTTTTGAGTTATATTCAAAAAAGCAAATTGCTTAAGGAGTTGTTATGATTCGCGGAGGAGACATCGCAAAAGGTACCTGTTTATTGCAGAAAGGACAGCCGTTTTTGGTTATTGAGAGGGAATTCCATAATCCGGGCAAAGGCACTGCTATCGCCCGCGTCAAAATGAAGAGCATCAAGGACGGTTCGGTCCTCACGCTCACCATTCCGACACAGCAGGAGGTCGAAGACGCAACCGTCGACACACACTCTTGCCAGTACCAGTATGCGGACACGGATTTCTATCACTTTATGGATAACGAGACCTATGAACAGTACGAAATCCCAATAGCGGAGATGGAAGACAAGAAATATTACTTTCAGGAGAACGAGGTCTACGAGCTCACCATCTGGGAAGGGAGCGTGATTGATGTCAAGATTCCCTACAAGGTGGTTTTTACAGTCGCAGAGAGCGAAAACTACGTCCGGGGTGACACGGTCTCCGGCGCGACAAAGCCTGTTGTTACGGAAACGGGTCTTACCGTGCGGGTTCCCCTCTTTATTAAACAAGGTGAGAAAATCCTCGTCAATACCGAAACAAATGAATACGTTGAACGGGTGAATTAAGGTTGTCCCTCAAAATGCGTTATATAGAGGGAACGAAAATTTTGGATGAACAGAGAGTAGCGGCGCGGCGGGAAAACATCAGTGCCGCGTTGAGCGAGATGGAAGAAGACTACAATCGATGTTATGCGGTTGTACGGAAGACGTTCGGCTATTTGGAAAAATTGGGACTACGGGAGTTCAATCAGATTTCCGCATACAAATGGAGTTTCGATAAGGATTCGCGGGGCTACGGCTACGTGTGTGTCCGATTCGGCAGCAGTCTCTTGAAGAAAAGCTTGGTTAAGCGGAGCGGAGCTCTTAAGGAAGAAGACCTTTATAAGTGGATTGAAAACAAGAACTTCGTTATCGAAGCTCTCGACGAAGCCTACCGGTACATAGACGGCAAGCTCGCTAAACTCAAGCTTGAAATGGGCGAAATGAAAGAACAGCTCGCACGGTACGAAGATCGGGTGTCAGACGTGGGCAAACAGTTAGACGAAGCCGACAAGGTGTTGTCCGGGCAGAACACCTAGCTTCGCTTTTTAAGGCTACGCAGTTTTTTGCGGAGAGATTCTGCTGTTGTGAAAAGCGTCTTTGCAAGTGGGTGGTATGCGTAGTCCCAACTCCCAGGTCGGTGAATCACCCGTCCGCCGAAACCTGTCTTGAACCGGTAAAGCCCCGCCATCGGGTGATTTGGGTCTTCCGACGGCGGTATACCGAAGAGGTCGTAGACCGCGCACCCCTTTGCCTTTGCGTCAGCTATGGCTTTCCATTGGACAAGGTAGGGCGCCATAAAATTCCTTTTATTATCTGAAGAAGCGCCGTAGAGATAAACAGCGTCTCTGCCTCGTACGAGAATGACCGCGCCGGCCAAGACTTCCCCTTCGTATTCCGCAAGGTAGAGAATGGTTTCTTGCCCACCCTGCGAGTAGTCCCGGCAATGCGAAAAAAGCATTGTGTAGTAGTCGATGCTGTGAATAGCGATACCGTCTCTTCTCGCTGTTTTCTTGAGAATCTCGTAGAATTTGGGAAGTTCATCCGCATCCGCTCGCCGCACAATGACCCCTTTCTTGCTCGCAAGCCTGACGTTATAGCGCCACTTGCTCTTCATACGGACCAATATGTCAGATTCATCAGAAACAATGTCGATAAGAACCGTGTCCGGTGGCTGAATATCAGCGCCCGCCCGTGAAAATGGCTTTAGTATGCGAGGAGCTTGCGGGAAAGACGCCGCCGATTTATTCGGCGTTGCTTCTTCCACGAACCAGGGCGGATCAAAGCGGATAAACGCGGTGTCTTTTGGGAGGAGGCTCTTGAGCGATCGAGCTATGGACACAAGCGCTTGATTGCGCGCCGTGTCGTCAGATGGAAAGCCTGCGGGTAATTCCGGTCCCCATGGGACATAGGCGAAAGAAACCAACGGGGCGATCCGCCGTCTGATAAGCATGAGGGATGTTTGCTCGAACTCGTCCCAATCAATCAGAAACCCTCGCGCATTCCATCCGAACCGCGCCTTGAAACTACCCCAGAACCCGGACTGTAGAAAAGAAGCCGCACCGTTACATCGTGAAAGGTCAGTCGGAGTTATCCGTGGGGCTATGATTGTCATACTTTCTCCTTATAAGATGGTAGCGCTGTCGCAGTCAGCCCTCCCATCATAGCGCCGATTTGTCGCTCATCCGCATCTTGCACCGAAACCACGCCGGTGATGACTCCTTTAGAAATTGTCGCCACACGGTCGCAGAGGCTCAAGATCTCATCCAATTCGAATGACACGAGCAACACGCCCCGTCCCTTGTCGCGTTCCTCGAGGATACGCCTGTGTATGTATTGGATGGCACCCACGTCGAGTCCGCGCGTAGGCTGGGAGACGATAAGCAATTCCGGGGAAAGGTCAATCTCCCGCGCTATGACGACCTTCTGTTGGTTGCCGCCTGACATAGATCTGACGAGCGTAGTCGGCCCGTTGCCGGCACGAATATCAAACGACACGATGAGGCTTTCCGCGTGGGAAATGATGCTTTTGAATTGCAGAAAACCATACCTAGAATAAGGTTTCATATAGAAATTCTTTAGAAGGAGATTTTCGTCAACTCTGAAATCAAGTACAAGTCCATACCTATGGCGGTCTTCAGGCACGAGACCTATGCCGTTCTCGTTGTGGACGCGGATACTTTCTTTGCTGACATCCCTTCCCTTGAGGAATATATGCCCGGATTTGACCGGTCTCAAGCCGGCAATAGCTTCGATGAGCTCGGTCTGTCCGTTGCCATCTATGCCGGCTATACCCAGAATTTCACCCGCCCGCACTTCGAGAGAAAGCCTATGCACAGCCGGCGTTGACCGAGACCCTAACACGCTAAGGTTCTCGATACGCAGAACTTCGGCGCCGAGCCGCATAGGTTTCTTGTCAAACTGAAGACTCACCACCCTACCGACCATCTTTTCGACCAATTCTTCCTCGCTTGTTTTGGAAACATTGACCGTACCTATGCTTCTTCCTCGGCGGAGTATGGTGCATCGGTCTGCGATAGCCTTTATTTCCTTTAACTTATGGGTGATGAAGACAATGGTTTTACCTTCAGCTTTGAGCTTTCTAAAGATGAGCAGAAGCTCGTCGATTTCCTGTGGGGTGAGAACCGCGGTTGGTTCATCGAAAATGAGGATACTCGCGTCTCGGTAGAGGATTTTGAGGATTTCTACGCGCTGTTGCATACCCACAGTGATGTTTTCTATGCGGGCTTGCGGGTTGACGGACAAACCATAGGTTTCGGATAGGTACGAGACTCGTTTTTCTGCGATCTTCAAGGAAAGGTTGCCGAAACGATTGCGGCTTTCTATGCCGAGGATGATGTTCTCTGTCACGGTGAAGTTATGTACTAGCTTGAAATGCTGATGAACCATGCCGATTTTTAAGGAAGTTGCGTCGTTGGGCGAGCGAATTTTAACTTCTTTACCCATAATTCTGATTGATCCGCTGTCAGATTCATAGAGACCGAAAAGAATGGACATAAGAGTAGACTTTCCTGCGCCGTTCTCTCCCAAGAGCGCATGGATTTCTCCCTGTTCCACAGTAAGACACACCTTATCATTTGCAATAATACCGGGAAAAACTTTAGTGATATCCACCATCTCAATAGCTGGTACTTTCATTGCAGGAATTATAATGCGAAACGCCGATAATGTCAACGAAAAAGAATTTCCCCTCGGCGCCCGCAGGCGCCCTTCGCACCTCAAGCATCAGAAATTGGATAAATAGCAGACGCCGAGGAGGATCAAGGCGCGTAGATATTCGGCGTCCGTCTGCTTAATGGTGGCTAGCTGTGCGCCATACCACCAAAAAAGTCCCATCTGCGTGTCTATACGTAGCGTGTACTCGGTGAAGTCTTCTTTGCGGCTTTGCACACCGAAGAACAGGAAAGCCAACTCATTGAGGATGGTATTGAAATCGGCGAGAGCCTGTCGGTAATCTGCATTCTCTATTTTCGCAATGAATATCGGAACTTGGTCTTGGAGCTTCTCTTTTCTCACTTCATCCGTCTTTTCAACCCATGTTTTCTGAATCAACAGATCTAGATTATTCCGAAAACACTCCAAACGTTGATGAATCTCATCTCGCGAAGCAATGAGGAAAAGCCTTTTATAATCGCTACCTATTCCAAGAATATCGGCAAAGCTGTGAACTTGTTCCACAGAAGCACTTGTGGAAATCAGTTCCTCTGCTATCTGACGGTATTCTTTGGGAATTGCTTTATTATTCGAAGAACTCGTATACATATTTTTGAGCTTATCAAGAAATGAGTTTTTTTTCAAGACGCATATTGGACACTTCCTTTATTCCCAGGGTAAATTTTTCTCTATCAAGCAAAAATAGCGCGGAGGTTTACCAAAAATTCATGTAAAAAGAACGCGTTTGATACAAGGAATAGACATTCTATGAGGAAAAGCGATTCTGAGTCGTCACTTATTCTATAAAGGCTCTTGACACAATAAGTATAGTTTCATAATATCGTAAAATAAACATGAAACAAAAAATTCCGTATCTATTTGCAATAGCGCTGTCTCTCTTCACAGCAGCGTTTTTCTCCTGTAAGACGCGGTCCGCCGTGAGAGTCGGAGGAGACGCTCTGCGGAAGTTAGCGGAAATGGAAGAATTCGAGCCGTTTGCGGATGGAGCGCTCTTGTATTTGTCCATTGACGCGGTGAATTCGAGACCTATTCTGGACCTGCTCACTATGGGAGGTATGCCCATAAGGGAAGCCGCTCAAATACTGGATAGGACTTCCACGATAACCGCCGCTTTTTACCCCAGAGTGGACCCTCGTTTTTTTGCGGTTTTTCAAGGGAATTATCCTAAGGTACTGGCGGATTTGTCGTTGAAAGCGGCGGCGGATTGGAAAAGGCGACGCTCAGAAACAGGTGCGGACTATTGGCGAACGGAGAAAGACAGGCTGTCAATTGCCTTCGACATGAAGACGATCGCGGCTTCGGATACGGACCCGTTTTCCTTTATCTCAAACACCGCACTCGCGAACACACTACTATCCGTTCCTCAAGGATTTGACGAATTCCGCCGGGGCGCGGTCCTCGCAGGATGGTTTGGAGGCGGCGCCGATGCCTTAAACGCCCTTTTAATGGCAATGGAAACGCCGTTTGAGATTCAAGCAAACAGGATGCTCTTCAGCGTAACACCGAAAGATGAGGCTTATTATGTGGTTCTCCAGATAGAAACGCCTTCCGAGAACGCGGCAAGAAGTCTGTCCCAGCTATTCAGCATAGCGCGGTTGCTGGGCGTGAAGGGAATTGAGCAAGGCGGCGCGCCTTCTCGTGAACGCGACTTAGAGTTCTTTATGGATATGCTTTTTTCCAATCCGCCTGAACGAAATGGGGCGTCTCTGACCTTGCGGCTGGGACCAATGGATGCCGTACAAACCGCTTTGCTTTTTAATGTTTTTTCGGTATACTTTTATTAAAATAGGTTAAGGAGTGGAAAAATGACTATCAAGAAAGTCGCGGAGCTTGCCGGCGTGTCCACTGGAACTGTTGATAGGGTTATTTATCACCGCGGTAGAGTATCTGACAAAACCATTCAAAAAGTGGAAAATATAATTAAGAAATATAACTTTACGCCCAATCCCATAGCGAGACGCCTCCAGAGAGGCAGAACTTATCGTCTTTGCGCCCTCATCCCCAAGCGGGAACAAGACTCCGGCTACTGGAATCAGATATGGGATGGGCTTAATCGAGCCTCTCTTGACATCGCTCCCATAGGCGTCGAAACGGAAATCATCGAATTTGACCGTTACGACAGTGCTTCTTTTAACCAATCCGTGCAAATTATTTTCTCAAAGGAGCCGGACGGCGTGGCTTTCTCCCCGATTCAGCTTAGGGAAATGCGGATGTTCATCGACTCGCTTCGTCACCGAAATATCCCTTACGTTTTTTTTGATGCCGATATGCCCGATACATCTCCACTCTGCGCCATAGGGCAGGACTCGTTCAAGGGCGGCTATCTGGCTGGCAGGCTTCTCCACCTTTTTGCGGGGAGAGTGGAGAGACCGGTGGCAATAATGGATGTGCACAGCGAAGATTATCATATCATAAGACGCCGAGACGGTTTTCTGCAATATTCTCAAGAACACAGATTCGAAACTCTCGTGAAGGAGTTTTCCAACAACCGAGGCGTGGAGCTTTCAAATGAGAAAATAGCGGCTTTTTTGAGCGAATATCCGGAACTGCAAGGGGTATTCGTAACAAACGCCTCCGCACACCGCATCGCTGAAGCGGCCATGGAGATAAAAAGCCGCCGTGACTTTTTCATTGTCGGATACGACCTTGTGACGGCAAATCATCGACTCTTGCAAGAAGGTATGATAGACGCCATCATCGCCCAACAGCCGGAAACCCAGAGCAGACAAGCCTTGGAGTATCTTTTCAGAGCCGTTTCTATGGATATGAGGGCGCCGCCACGTGTGGAAATTCCTCTCTCCATTTTCATCAAGGAAAATGCGCCTCTCCAATTCTTGACAGTCTAGCATTTAATTGCATATACTATCGCTTTAAGGAGGTATAGGTTGTTTATTACAACAGTAAGTCCGCGATTCGGCGACATTGATAGACTTGGACATATTAATAATACGGTTTTAGCCGCTTGGTTTGAATTGGGACGCAATCCACTGTTCAGAATTTTTGATCCGAGTCTCAACTTGTCCCACGAGACATGGTCCCTCATTATGGCGCACGCCGATTATGACTTCGTTGACCAACTGTTTTTTCAGTTTGATGTGGAAATCAAAACATCGATCAGCCGCATCGGAACAAAATCTTTCACTGTCTACCACGAGGCATGGCAGGAAGGCAGGCTTTGCGTGAAGGGAAGCGCGGTGATTGTACATTATGATTTCAACACGAAACAGACGACTCCCATTCCTGAAGACAAGAAACGCCTCTTGGAACAATACCTGATATGAAAAAAATTGCCGTGCCGATGCCTAACGGGCTGCTTTACACCTCTTGAAATGAATTTTTTTTTGTTATATTATTATGCTATGTCAAATGTGAAACTATTAGCAGATTTAGATGATAAACTTGCAAACATGATACTTTCGGCGTCCGGATGGAGAACGGTTTTCGCGGAAAATGAAGAGGACCAAGGGGCTGATATTTCCGAGTCCCTCAAAATCGTTGCCGCCGCGGCCGCGAAAGTCTTCGCTATCTATGTGAAAAACAAACGGAACACGTGTGGAGCTATTCCTGTCATAACGGTTGGAACGGATACTCGTCCCACCGGGCGGGTAATAGCCGAAACGATGATTAGAGCTTTTCTCCACGAAGACTGCTATGTTCTTTTTGCGTCTGTTACCGCGGCGCCTGAAATAATGGCGTTTTCGCGTACCGGAGAAACGGACGGGTTCATCTACATCTCCGCAAGTCACAATCCTATAGGGCACAACGGTTTCAAATTCGGTTTAACGGACGGTGGAGTCCTATCAGGAACAGAGTCAAAGGTACTCATAGACGAATTCCATTTCCTCCTCTCCGGACCGAACCGCAAGGAAAATGTTGAAATGGTGAAGGCGTTGTTTGAAACCGCGTCTCCTGAAATCCGTGTTGCCGAAGAAAAAATCTACCAAAATGCTGAAAAGGTGCAACAAAAAATCCGATCAGTTTATTTGAAATTCACCAAGGAAGTAGTAGCAGATAGTGCAGATTTGGAATTCCAAACGCAGTTTTTCGAGGAAATGTCCGCAAACGTAAAAGCGTCTCCCGTAGGCGTCGTGGCGGACTTCAATGGTTCAGCGCGGACTGTATCTATTGACAAAGAGCTTTTGCCGGCGATAGGGGTGAAGTTTCGGTTTATAAACGGGGAACCTGGGCAGATAGCGCACCGCATCGTGCCTGAAGGTGAATCTCTCGTTCCCTGCGCTATGTTTTTGGAGGAGCTTCACGGTCAAGACCCTTGTTTTGTTCTCGGCTATGTTCCGGACTGTGACGGGGATCGAGGTAATCTCGTCATTTGGGATGATGTTCACGGCAGGGCCCGTCCATTGGAGGCGCAAGAAGTATTCGCTTTGGCATGCGTGGCGGAATTATCCCATCTGGCCTGTGAGGGTAAAATTGGCATGGGGAAAAAGGTCGCTGTCGCTGTCAACGATCCCACGTCTCTACGTATCGACCAAATCGCTAAAGTCTTTGGAGTCGAGGTGTTCCGCGCCGAAGTGGGTGAAGCCAATGTCGTGAGGCTTGCACGGAACCTGCGGGAACAGGGCTGGACAGTGCGTGTGATGGGAGAGGGTCCTGCAGGCGGTAACATTACCCATCCTTCTCGTGTCCGCGATCCTATAAACACGGTTTTCGCCCTGCTTAAACTGCTCGTCATACGGGGTGGAGGTGGGAAAAAAGGCTTCTTCGAGACATGGTGCGGACTTTCGGGTACTGCTTACCGGGCGAATTTCACCATTGCAGACATTATTAAGACCCTTCCTGCATGGGTAAGCACGAGCTCCTATTCAGAAGACGCCCTTCTGCGGGTAAAAACCGTTGACCATGCCTTGCTTAAGGACAGGTATCAGACTATTTTCCTCCGTGAATGGGAGACAAAAAAAGAGCATTTGGCAAAATTCGGTATTGTGAAATGGAATGTAAAAGGGTATATTGGAATAGAGGAAATAGAGACGGAGCATTTCGGACAAGCCGGGCGTGGAGGTCTTAAAATTTGTTTTCTCGACCAAATGGACTCTGCCGTAGCTTCGATTTGGATGCGCGGTTCCGGCACAGAGCCGGTCTTTCGCATCATGGCGGATGCTCAGACGGAAGCGGTGGAACGCGAGCTTATCGCATGGCAACGAAAAATGGTTAAAGAAGCTGATAAAGTATTTTGAATAGAGAGAATACTACAGACTATGCTATTCAATTATTTACTGTTCGCTAAACAAGCAAGGAGGAATTATTATGGGTATACGTGGAGAGATTTACTCAACGAAGGTTCAGTTGCCGAATAGAACTTATTTTTTTAATATAAAGGAAAATAGGCTGGGCGATCTTTATCTCAACGTCGTTGAAAGTAAGAACAAAGACGAGGGTGGTTTTGAGCGCCAGTCAGTAGTAGTTTTTGCCGAAGATTTGTCTCAGTTTCTGGGCGGTTTTGAGGATGCTCTCCGCGTCATGGATAAGGCGGGACGTGAGAAGAGACATTCGGAAAGGGGCGGGCAAAGGCCGTTTAGACATCACCACTCCGATGGGGAATCCGCCTCGCACAAGAAAAGCATCATTGTCCGCAAGAAGCTGGAGGATAACAACGAAGAAGACACTCATTAGGGCGGCTCTTACAGAATTCACGCAGTTAATGCGGAAAATAAAATTGAAAGTAGGTAATAAATCACTAACCGCGACCAACACGGATACTTCTTGAAATTTCATAGGTGATTTGTCCGTGCGGGCCGTAGTAAATTTAGGTTATTCAGTGGTTATTCGATTTTGAATTTAGAGACATCGTGGACGAGGACATCAATGTTATCGCGGTTCTGACCGCTCAGGGTGTTCACCTGGCTCACCGCTATGTTTATCTGATTCGCGCCCGAGCCCATTTCATTCATGCCATTTGTGATCTCCTGCGTCACCATCTCCAGGTTCTTGCTCTCCTGTATCACTTGCCGGCTCCCTTCCAGCATCTCCTTAGAGCCGCTCTTCACCAGGAGCGTCAAGTCGTTCAGCCGGCCTATCGCCTCCAGTATCTGATGGCTGCCCTCGCCTTGCTCCTCCATCGCATTCCGCACGTTCCCCTCCTGCTCAGACACCACCTGCACACTCTTGTCTATCGCTTCGAATCGGTTCAACACCGCGTCCGTCGACTTCGATATCTTGTCTATCGACTCCTTGATCTTCTTCAATACCGTCGATATCGTCTTCGACTGTTCCCCAGACGACTCCGCTAACTTCCGTATTTCGTCCGCCACCACCGCAAAGCCTTTCCCCGCCTCCCCCGCGTGCGCCGCCTCTATCGCCGCATTCATCGACAGCAGGTTCGTCTGACTCGCTATGTTCTCCATCACCGCGTTTATCTCCAACAGCCCCTCGGACTGCCGCGCTATCTCCTGGATGTCCGACGACACCTCCTGGATCCCCAGCCGCCCAACCTCAGACGCTCCCGCCAGCTTGTTCACATTCTCCTCGTTCCGCATCAGCGTCTGCGTAACTGACTGGATGTTCGCTATCATCTCCTCTATCGCACTCGAACATTGCGACACACTCTCCGTCTGTTTGTCGATGTGCCCGTTCAACCGGTCGATGTTCACCGTAATCTGTTCCATCGTCGCATTCGTCTCCGTCACGGACGCCGACTGGTTCAACACCTGCCCCTTGATGCTCTGGATGTTCGCCGCTATCTCGTTCACCGCCGCCGCCGTCTCCGTCATATTCGCCGCCAGCTCGTTCCCGATGTCAAACAGCGACACCGACTGGTGTTTCACCGACGCAACCAACAGCCGTATCTTCTCTATCGTCGTATTGAAATACGTCGCAAGCGTTCCTAATTCATCATCCCGCGTTATCACGACGCGCCGCGTCAAGTCCCCTTCTCCTTCCGATATATCCCGTATCGCCTCGCCCACCCGCACGATCCGGTCCGTAACCGCCGTCTTCATCACAACGTACACCACCACCATCGCCACTCCTATGGACGCTATGATGATTATCAGGCTTATCTTCGTGAGCAGGTCCACCGCCGCAAACACCGTGTCCTCCTGCGTTGATGAAACTATCGCCCAGGCGCTCTTCACCTCCCCCACATAGAACGGATAGCTCTGAAAGATACGCCCCAGATTAGCCCCAGAGTAGCCCTCGCCCGTCCTCAGCGACGCCTCTATCGCCGCAACCATGCTGTCGCCCAGAATCGCCAGCGACTGCGCGTCCCGTAACTGCTTCCCCGCCATGGACTTGTCGTAATGCGCCGCTATCGTTCCGTCATTCGCGTAGAGTATCGCCCGACCATCCCCATAGGGCTTTATCTGCTCTATGAGCCGCTCGGACTCCCTCATGTCCAGCATAATGCCGCACCTCCCCACCACCACGTTGTCGCTTATGATGGGGTAGCAGATACGCACGATCAATAATTCCCCTTGCGCTGTCTTCGTGAAATACGGATTCGAAATGACAGGGTCGCGTGATTTTAGATTGACTATAATGTCGTCAAACCGCTCGTACTCGGACAAGGCGCATTCTTCTATCGCGCCACTCTGCCGTGTGAACAGCGGCATATAGCGCCCGCTCGCGTCCGTGTTTTTCGTCCCGGCGTAAGCCGCGTCGTTCCCGTCTAACGCGTTCAGGTCCCAGACCGCGAACATACCCAGGAACTCAGGATTCGATTCCATCATGCCGCGGAGGTTCGCGTCGTAGCGCTCCCTGCGCTCTTCCGCCGCGACGTTCCGATATGAGTCCATTACATCAGCCATAGACTTGGCCACGTAATAGTAATTCTCATACATGCCTTGCAACTGGGTAGCATACATGCCCGTGAGATTCCGCATGTTCTCATAGACGCCCTGTGTCTGCAAGGAGCGCGCTTGTGTCAGGAGGATGACGGACACCCCCGCCACGAACACGGTTACCAATGCTCCCACGACGAGAGTTAATCGCATCTTTAATTTCATCTCAAACTCCTCGAATACAAAATGATATACACTCTATTATAATCGACTCTTTTCTGTTTTACAAGGTATAAATTAAAAAAATCTCATCTCTTGAGCAAAGCTTACCATTTACTTATGCAATACTTTCTCACCTTCAAACAATCAGAATGCAAACGCAGGAAAGCGCCTTATACTCTCCTATTTTTTCGGCATTTGCGCCATTAACGCGGAACACGACGAGATTATCGGAGTCCTGATGACATACCAACAGAAAATCACCGACAAGGGCGAAATCGCGCGGCATCCTACCGCCGGAAGGAAAAGCTTCGACGTATTCGAGTAAGCCATTATCCTGAATGTTAAAAACAGCTATACTATCGTATCCACGGTTTGACACGTAAAGAAAGCGGGCGTCCATGCCGAGTTTTATAGCCGACGCCGTATTCCCTATGAATGGTTTCGGCAAAGTAGCAACCGTTTGTAGCTTTCGCGCAAAACTTTTGGTCTCTTTCGGTAACAAATCCAGAACATCCACCGTAGAATTCAGCTCGTTGACGACATAAGCAAGGAATTTTGATGGATGAAAGACCATATGTCGGGGACCAGAGCCTGGGTTAGACGCAAAATCTTTTCTTTCTTTAAGCCGCAAAAGTTTCAAGCGTCGGTGAACATCAAAATGGAAGCTATGCACACTATCCGTTCCTAAGTCACATGCGAAGCCTTTTTCCCCGGTGTTGTCAAATGCAAAACAATGGGCATGAGGCGCGTCTTGCCTCTCCACGTTCACGCTTTTTCCATGAAAACAGATGGTTTGCACGGGCGCTGAGAGACTTCCGTCCGCATTTATGGGAAGGACGCTGATACTGCCATCTATGTAATTGGAAACCACTACGTAAGGAAAGTGCGGCGCACATACTATATGGCAGGGGCCCCGTCCACCGCTGGAAACTTGGTTAATGAAGGAGAGATTTCCATCAACGTCTACGGCAAACGCGGAAACCGCGCCGGTACGCTGTCCCTGCCATTCGTCCGTCTCGTTGGTCGCATAGATGAATTTACCTGTTGGTGAGATCGCCAGGTATTCAGGATTGACGCTTTCCACTGCGATGCGGAGATGGGTAACCGTACCTGTTTCAAGGTCAAAGCTGAACGAGTAGATGCCTTTTGCTCTACCGCCGCATCTTTCCGTGTATGCGCCTAGGTAGCCAATCATTAATTGAACCTCCGCGACATCGTTCCTCTATCTGTAGACATAATGGACTTTTTCGGGGACAGGGAATCGTCTATTTTTCCGTTCAATATGCTAACATATCTTGCGAGTATGAAACTCTCATCCACAAATGCTGATGGATTATTCAATTTCCGCTTTACCGCATCTATTTCCGCGGCGCTCTCCTGTGTTTTTTGCAAAGCTGCGGATGGATCCTTGTCTTGATGATAAATTTCGCCTATTTTTTTTAGATTTTCCGCAAACCGCAACATACCGCTTGAATACAGTACCAGAGGATCTTCACGGGATGTCTCGGCAAGAGTGATGTCGAGTGTTTTTTCCTGAACCGTTTCTCCGTCCGCCTTCACCGTCAGAGTGACAAGCTTCACGGTTCGCGGCGAGTCTTCGGCAAAGGCGGGCAATCGGTAGCGCGTGAGAAACGTCCGGTAATCGCCCGTGTTGAGAACAGATGCTTCATAAGAGAGTCGGTTTTCCGCGATGGTAGCGCCAGTAGACTCAAAAACCTCGATGCCGGACAGGAATTCCAATTCCATCGTCAGGTTCCGCGCCGCGGGAATCGCAAGGCGTTCAAATTCCACATCCGATCCGAAAATATCTATCATAACTTCGCTATTTGGCAAAAAACGAGAAGCGCCATAGGCTTCCTCTGCAAGCACACGCATAAGTTCCGCATTAAAATCATTCCCGATTCCCAACGTTGAAATAGAAACGTTCTTTTCTTTATAATGCGCTACTATTTGAAAAGTTTGCGCCTGGTCGTCCCCGGAATATTCAAAGGAGCAAACCTCGACACTACTCATATTGCCTGCGCCGTTTGTTTGACCCTCAAAATGCTGTATAGACTTGCCGTTTTTCAGCTCTACTTTGAACAACGTCGGATCTTGCCTCTCTCCATGAAAGTTGAAATTCTGGACAAACGCTCGGTAAGTCCCAATAGGCGCTCTTGCCTCTTGCCAAAAGATATTTTCAATAGGATCTGTAGTCTCGCCGCTGACGTTCATATCTACGTCAAGCTCACCGCCGGTGGAATCCTTTTTAGAGCCGTAATAGATATGCTCGCCACCGGGCGTTATGACGTGGAGGTCAAGGTCGTTACGGTTTTTCCATGAGAGGGACACGCGGATGTCGCCCGACCGTGCCCCTTCTTCATTGAGCCGCGCCGACAAATCGGTGCCGTCAGAGATGAGGATGACGATATTCACCACGTCATGTTTCAAGTTGACTAAAGCCTGTTCAAGAGCTGCGTTGAGTCCCTCTTCGATGTTTGTACCGCCTTGGGGATGAATGTCGCCGGCTGCATTGATAAATAGCTGCTTTTTCTCCGGCGCGTCCATAAAGTCGGCGGGAAAAAGCACGGATGCGGTATCGTTAAAGCCCACGAGCGACAAAGAGTCGATGGGTCTCACCTTTTTCACAAGAAGCGCCATCGACTCCTTGAATTGCGGAATTTGAGCCGTCATTGATACGGAGGTATCGACAAGTATGACCATATTGAACGCCGGGATGCCGTCAAAGGATTGACTCTTACTCTTCAGCCCGATTTGCAGGACGCCTTCCTGTCCGCTTTTCATAGTATCCGCGCTGTTGTGGAGGTAGACACCGATATTTTGCTCTGGTTCCGGGTACTTATAATCAATAGAACCCGCGTAAAGATCCGGGATGATTTCTTCCGGGCGCACGATATTTCCCTGTTCCGCTATGCGCCTGATACGGCTGTTTATCGAACTTACCGCTCCGCGGTCGTTGCCGAACACGGCAATAAGCATCAGCAAGCCTGTTAAAAGCAACAAAAATACCTTTTTCATGTCTTGATTTTACTGCATATTTGCGGAAATGACAAGATAAATTCACGCGGCATTGACAGAGACAGGTTGTTATGATATGATAGAGCGCATGGCGATGTTTCCATTCAACGAGATAAGGGGTTTGGCTGGATCCTTTGGCCGAAGATGCTGAAAAAAGACCCCAGTTGAGATGCCAAGCTTATAAAAGAGGAGCGAAGAGGAGAGGTTATGGATGAAATCAAAATCGCGTTTTTTGATACGAAGCCGTATGACAGGCAGATTTTTGATAAGGTGAACGAAAAATTTGGGTTTTCGATAACGCACTTGGAGACCCGTCTTGACGCGCAATCGGCGGAACTGGCGCGCGGGGCCGATGCGGTGTGCGCGTTTGTAAATGACCGTGTTGACGCGGAGGCTGCGGCCGTTCTTGAACACGGCAAG
>JAIRNA010000007.1 GCA_031258305.1 Treponema sp.
CAAAAGTTTCTCAAACCACTTGACATCTTCTTTACAGCGCGCTATAATCATTATTATGAATTTGCGAAAACGCCATTGCCCATCGGCTTGCATACAGTATAGCTTCGCCCCCCCCCCCCAGGGGGGATCCATTATACTCTCTTAACAACACAGTTTGTCAAGTACTTTCCGACAAATACTTTTCAGTTTACAAAAATAATCACGTTTTCTCTCATCCTGCCCCCAACACAGGTAAAACAGCATCAAAGGGGAGTACTTTCAACTCAAAAGGGAGTACTTTCAACTCAAAAGGGAGTACTTCCGACTCAAAAGGGAGTACTTCCGACTCAAAGGGGAGTACTTTCAACTCAAAAGGGAATACTTCCGACTCAAAGGGGAGTACTTTCAACTCAAAAGGGAGTACTTCCGACTCAAAAGGGAGTACTTCCAACTCAAAAGGGATGCACTTTAGCTAAAACAGGGGCAACACGACCTCGCAAAAAATATATGGAGGCCGGATATGGTAATACATAAGGACTGGTTCCCGGCAGTCCGGGAAGCTATTTTAGCAATGGCGCAGGACGAGGCGGCGAGAACTCGGCGTAACAATCATCTATGTAACCGGCAACCACGCCAACAATGGGTATGTTATCCGCATAGCGCGGTTAAACATAAATGTTTTGAAAAGCGGGTAAACCCGCAGAGGAGAAAACCATGAAAGGTTTTACAAAAAAGAGGAACGGACAGTTCCTGACGGTTTTCACCGTGATGTGCATTGCGGCGATTTTTTATAGGAGGTTTTTATGAAAAAGTGCGTGTTCTTTATGGTATTTTGTGTACTTGCCGCCGGTTTTGGCTTTACCCAACAGATAACACTGGATACGGCTGTCCGGAATGGGTCCGCGTATTTACAGGGGCGGCTGTCCAGGGGAAGCCGGGTTACGGTACTGGCTGTGTCCGGCGGGAGCCCTGAATTGGCGGCGTATGCGATGGCGGCGTTGCGTTCGGTTTTGGTGAACAGCGGCTATTTTATAGTGGTCGAGCGGAACGAGGCGGACCTTAAGGTGCTGGGACAGGAGATGATATATCAGTTATCCGGGGATGTGAGCGACGAGACGGCCCTGTCCATAGGCAAGCAGCTTGGGGCGGAACATCTGGTGTCCTGCTCGCTTGCCCGGCAAGGCGGGGAGTACCGCTTGGAACTCAAAGCAGTCCAGGTAGAGACCGCCCGGATAGGCGGCCAATGGCTAAGCGGCGCTATCCACCCGGACCCCGCCTGGACACGGCTTGACCGGCAGGAAAAGTCCGCCGCCTTGATTTTTGCCGGCGATGAACTTACGGCCCGCGAACAGGATGTTCTTAGCCAGGGCATAAGCAGCGCCCTTGACAGCCACAAAGTTCCGCTTGCCCTTGATGAAGAGGGAGTTACGGCGGCGGACGGTTATACGCTCACTGTTACAGTGTACGGCCGGGCCGCGGGGATCGGAAACAATTTGCTACAGGGGGAAGTTTCCCTCAAACTGAACCAGGGCCGCAGGACACTGAAACAGACCGGAACGTACCGTATTACCGAAACAAACATGAGTATGCTTGTCCAGCGGAGCGTCGAGCGGATACAGGCGGATAAGGCATTCTTCCAGGGAGTAACAGATATTTTAAATAATTAGAGCCGGTTGCAAAACCGGTATTAATCATTCCGGCATAACCGGAAGATAAAAAGGAGGTTTTATGAAAAAGAAATTGCTTCTTACTGCGGTTCTTAATCTGGCCGTCCTGGGGTGGGCGCAGAATATTACCGTTGCCGTTACGGATTTTACCGCCAGGAGCGGATACTCGGGAGATGAACTCGCGGACATGACGGAACTGTTTGCCGGTATCATGCGCGAATATGGCGGGGTTAGAGTTTTAACCCGCAGTCAATGGGAAGCGATTCTAAAAGAGCATACTTTCCAAAGGGGCAGTTTGGTTGATCCAAAGGAAATACGTCAATTGGGCGAAGCGTTAGGGGCCCAGGCTGTTGTTACCGGAACCCTGATGAAGCTGGGAAATGCCAATATTTTAAATATGTCACTCCTAGATGTGGTATCCGGTGAGATGCTCTCTACGGCAAGGCGGACATTTGAAAGCCTGGACCAATTTATGGATTTGCTTCCGGCCCTCGCGACGGATATGGCTAAACTGCTGAGAAAGTCCAACCCCTTATATGGGCGGTGGAAGGTAGATGGAAGATCTACCATATTGGTATTTACAGACAATGGGACTTTTGAAGCTCAATCGTGTGATTTCCTTAATAACTTTAAGGTTGTTGACCGGGTGACGGCCTCGGGCAGGACAGGCTACAAGTTTCAATACCATTATTATTTAGGAAATGTACGGGGATCTTTTTCGACCACTGAGAGGGAAATCGCTGTTTCCGGAAGATTTGACGGCGTACGTCAAAATTGGCAGATATGGAATGACAATTCTGGAAAGAGAATGGTAGATGAAGAAACAAGTAATTGGAACACCAGTGAGACTTTCACTTACAAATTAATTGGTACTGATAAATTGGAAATAACTGGGTGCTGGTATTTGCGCGGGCGTTACTCTCTTAAAGATGATAGCGCCAATTATGGATACTATACCAAGTTGACAAAAATAAATTAGCAGGAGGTTTTTTATGAAACGGATTTTATTGGTTTGTTTAGCGTTATTCGTTTGTGCCGGTGCTGTTTTGGGGGAGTCGTTTGATGAAACAGCGCGACAGCGAGATGCAGCAAGGCGAGAAGCAGAGCAACGGCGAGCTGCCGCCGTCAAAAAACAAAGAGAAAACAAAGAACAACTGATCGACGGAGGCTGGGATGACGCGTCGATGCATGCAAGCGCCTACGGGTTAATTGGCGAGGGCTTTGGCGGCGGCCTAAACTTTGATTGGCAACCCTTCAGGAACTTTGCATGGACAGTTATTGATCTAAACTATTTTAAGGGGTTTAATGTCTCCACTCTGGCAATGGCAACCTGGCGTCCATTCTTTTTGGAGGTTGCCATATTTGCCGGTCCCGGCGTATCGTTTTCGCTTGTTGATCCGGAACCGCCGCCCCAAGACCATGGCGGCTCGTATAGTTATAGTTCTGAAAAAGAACTAACGCCGTCATTTTTATTTGTTGCCGGCGGTACGGTCGGCGTTCACTTGGGACCGGGGACACTCACTGCCGGTATGACGTACTATTCACTCCATGGACCAACATTTAGCTTTGGGTATAAACTGATGGGTCCCACCGGGCGATAGGGCCATTGTTCGGCATCTTCATCCATGAACGAGGGGCGTGGGGTCAGGGCTGGAGGGTTTAATCGCAAAGGCGAATAAGGCAAAGAAGGGGGAAACCTCCGAGCACAACCCTCTAGGGGCGCGTTCTTCAGCACCGGCTTTTGCCCTCCGCACGGTCCTCGTTTTGTTCATCCATAGCTTAAAGGATTCTCCGTCAATTACGATATTACACTTAACATATTTTCGTATTAATTGAGGCTTGGTCTGCTCGCCATCTTGCGCTGTAATTCGGCGGCCCGTTCAGGAGGCAATAGGGAAATCCAATAAGACACAATAGAAGCGGAACCTTCGGCGTTGGCGATTTCTTCAGCTTTCCGAAAAACATCTATGGCATCTTGGTCGTCCATTTCTCCGATGATTTCCACCGCGTTCTGTGGAGGCATATTGGTCAAATAACGTGCGTTCTGAGTGACATTCTTATCTTTATTTTCAGATTCTTTCACCAAAGCGTTAAACGAATTTTCCCGCTCCTCAAGAGACTTTTGTCTTTCTTCCAATTCTTGAGCCATTTGCTCAATTTCCCCGCGTCGGACTTCTATGTCTTGTTCCTGTTTTTCTAATTCTTGCTCACGCAATCTTATAGCCGCAAGACTCACCGCAAGCCTCTCTGCATCGAGAGAAAGCTCTGCATCAGCGGGAGTTGTCCCCTGGGTCCGCCCCTGTCTCCCTATGAGCCTATAAACCGGCGACAGCAGAGACTTCGCATCAATGACGTTGAGATAATCAAACCACACGACCGCGCCCGCTGACATAGCTATTATAAGCAATAAGAGGACAATGACTTTGCCAAGAACGCGCTGTTTTCCATATTCAGCCACAGTACCACCCCCCTTTTAAATATCATATCGAATATCGGCATCTTAGTCAACCTCAGTTTACAAAAAAGAGGTGGCAAATTACGTGATAGATAAAGAATATCTAACAAAGTTCAAACTTTAGTTTTTAAAGGTTCCTCTATATTTATCAATATGTTCCATACTTCTCTTTCTGTTTGGGCGTTGAGCAAACTGTTTTTCAAGCCTTGGTTTTTCAGATGGGTACTGAAGAACGACAACGTTTGCAAGTAATAGACGTGCTGATTCCGAGCCGCGGCTATCATAAACAGGAGTCGTACGGGTTCATCATCAAGCGGCTGAAAGTCGATGATGTCGACGCGGCTTATACCCACAGATGCCACCAAATCCGTAACGGAGGCGAGCCGCACATGAGGAATGGCGATACTCCGCCCGATAGCCGTTGACATAAGCGCATCTCGCTTGAGAATCTGTTCAACCAATTCACGACGGTTTTTCACTTGCGGCGCGGTAGCGAGATTTTCCGCCAAAACAGAGAGAGCGTCTTGCCTGGTTGAATGATTCAGAAATAAAACACGGTCTGGGGAAAGAAACGTCTCCACATGAATATCTGTTTTCCGATTATTTTCAGAAAATTCCACATTCCCACTATTCCCCGAAAGACGGGCATTAACCCACTTCTCCAGCTCTTCCCGCTTGAAACGCCACACTGTCCCTATCTTTCCCGCAGGAATCACGCCTTTCTGCGCCCAATCATAAACCGTATGCTCGGAAACACGCAGATACTGAGCAACATCTTCTATGGTTAAAATATCATTCATTGAAACCCCTTGTAACAATATTACAAAAAAATATAATCAATGTCAATATTTTAGTGTAAATTAGTAGCTATTCTCCTTATTCCATAGAGAATCGCTTAATTTTTAGTCTTGATAAAAACAAATAGTATGGTATACTATAACTGACTTTTAAATTAACCATCATAGACACCAAAGATACAAAGGATTTTAGAATGACTTTTTTGTATCCTTCGTGTTCGTTGTGGTTAACATATCGGGACGTTTCTTTCATATTAAAAATGAAAATTTCTGGGCGCCCGTGAATATTAATTTTTAGGAGGGAACTATGGCGGTTTCTTTGCAAAAGGGACAGAAGGTAGACCTGACAAAAGGGAATCCCGGTCTATCGAAGGTGGTTGTTGGTCTTGGATGGGACACCAACAAATATGACGGCGGTGCGGCGTTTGACTTGGATGCGGCCGCGTTTCTCTTGGATGGGAACGGTAAAGTAACAAAGGATACGGACTTCGTGTTTTACAACAATCTGACGCACGAAAGCGGGTCCGTGAAACATCAAGGCGATAACTTGACAGGCGAAGGCGATGGCGATGACGAGCAAATCAAAATCGACCTGTCCAAGGTCCCTGCGACTTATCAGAAAATTGCGTTCACCGTTACTATCCATGAAGCTGATTCGCGTAAGCAAAATTTCGGTCAGGTGAGCAACGCCTTCATCCGTATCGTCAACGAGGTGACCGGTGCGGAACTCTTGCGCTTTGACCTGGGCGAAGATTACTCGATTGAAACCGCGGTCATTTTCGCGGAGCTTTACCGCAATGGCACGGAATGGAAGTTTAATGCTCTTGGAAGCGGCTTCAAAGGCGGTCTCAAAGCGCTCTGCGGCAATTTCGGGATTAATTTGTAAGGGTGGGAAATAATAGAGAATTGGGAATGAATTTTTGCTTATGAACAAGTTTTTCAACTCCTTATTCTTAATTTCCGAGAAGACAAAAAGGAGAAGAAGATGTCAGTCAATTTACAGAAAGGACAGCGGATCAATCTAGAAAAAGACAACGGCGGCGCACTCAACAAAGTTGTCGTAGGACTTGGATGGGATGTAGCGTCCGGGGGACCGGACATCGACTGTGACGCTCTGGCAATGTTATGCGACGCTAACGGAAAGGTCTCGGGCATTCGGGACGTGGTCTGGTGGCACGATCTCAAACACTCGTCAGGCGCGATTTGGTCCACTGGCGACAATCGCACCGGTGCGGGTGAGGGCGATGATGAAGAAATCATCGTGGATTTGCCGCGCATACCGGTGAAATTTGAAAAAATCATCTTCGCTGTGAGTATCTATGACGCGAACGTGAGAAAACAGCACTTCGGAATGATAAGCAACGCCTTCATTAGGGCAGTCGATGCGGAGACCAACAAAGAGCTTTTCAAATATGACCTTTCCGAGCGCTACAATGGTAAAACAGGGATGGTTTTCGGTGAAATCTACCGCAGAGACGGCAAATGGAAGTTCAGTGCGATTGGAGAGCCGCTTGACGACGGGAGCCGCGTAGAAAGAATAGTAAAATTATTTATGTAAAAATTGGACTTGTTCAACAGCCTTGTTGATTGTTGAACAAGTCTCGCGGATTTGACAAATTTCTTGCAGAAATTCGTCAAATCCGCCGTTTTTTTAGTCGTTACGCTACCGGGCGTACGCGTATTACGACCTCAAGGATTATGACGTTCCATCACGGAGCCGCCTGATAGCGATGCGGCCCGGCAATGCGGAAAACTACCTCACCCGAAGCGCCGCCTCTATTGGAAAAGAGGAGCATGATAGATCCATTGCGGACTGCACCTAGGTGTTGCAGGTCAACCCCAATGATGCCCATGCACGGAATAATCTCGAAGTCCTGCGAAAGCAGGGGCGTTGAAAGGAGAACATGATGATGAAGAAAAGACGGATTGCGGCGGCTGGACAACCGCTACGCGGTTGTCTCAGGAGTTTGCTACGCAAGCGCTACGCGCTTTCTCCGCAAACTCCAGGCTGGGCGGCAACAGTCCATAACGGAATGGCGGCCGGTGAATGTACTGGAGAACATTCAAGAATACCGGTTCCAACAGACAGGACTGTGGAACATATACATAAGGAGAACAGTACCATGAGGACGGTAATGAAAAAAGGTTTATTATGCGCGGTTTTGGCCGCGATGACGACGACAGCGGCCTTTGCCCAGAGCGGGACGAGCGGCTCCGCGTCAGGAACATCGGCGTTTTACTCAGGGGGCGGCGGCAAAGGCATGAGCCTCGCCATTCTTGCCCCCAAAGCCCACGGTTTAGCAGACACGCAAACTTACATCCCCGCACTGGTGCAGGGGGAATTTGTCAGCAACTTCACCGGCTATT
>JAIRNA010000099.1 GCA_031258305.1 Treponema sp.
CCGATGTCGAGGTGAGTCGTTTGGCATCAGGGCTTCCAGTCGGTGGAGACTTGGAATACACAGACCGACTCACTCTGTCCCGCAGTTTCCGCGGACGGGTGAAAATTTGACAACTCCCCCCATGCCTAGTGGTGTCATTGGTGGTGTCAGACACCGACGGGTGGGCGGTGCTTGGTGGTGTCAGACACTTTTTTATAAAATAATCTAAAAAGCAGAAGTAATTCTCATGCAAATCTCTTATTACCAGTATGAGAAGTTTACGCATACTCCGCGACGGGGCAACCTACCATGTCACGTCAAAAATAGACCATAACGACATGAGCCTGCTTGAACCCCAGTTCAAGCGGTTGTTTCTGTCTTTCGTTGCAAAGGCGAAGCGGAGGTTCAATTTCCGCTTATGGGATTTCTGCATTATGGGAAATCATATTCATTTCTTGATAAAGCCCGGCAAAGAGGCTACTCTATCGGTGATAATGCAATGGCTCAAGTGTAATTTTGCCAAGGCGTGGAATAAGGCGCATAATCGGACTGGGCATGTCTGGGGAGAGCGCTTCTATTCACGGATAATCAGAGGAGTAACGGAGTTTTTGCGGGTGCGGACATACATCGAGGAGAATCCTGTGAAGGCGGGGCTTGTGGAGCGAGCTGTGGAGTGGGTGTTTGGGAGTTTATATCACCGGCTGCACGGGCTGTCTGAATTGTTAGACGAGCCTCCTGAAATCAACGGGTGTCTGACACCAAATCTTTAAATATTTCATATCTTGTTTATAAAATGGAAATCGTCACCTTTTCCCCTTCTTGCAAACACCGCAAATCCAGCGTAATTTTTTCCATTTCAGGCGGACGCAGACGTCTATAGGTTTTGCGGAACACTTCCTCGCCATCCGCTCCACTCTCCGCAGGAGGTTCTCTCCGGATGCTGACCGTGGTTTTGCCTCTTTCTTCTCTGACACGGAAAAACAACGCCGTCTTTTCATCAAGATGGTTTAGGTCTATGCACTGGGGCGTTACACAGAGAATATCCGCCGTAGGGAAAAAATGGGGAAATATATCGACAAACGAACGGGAATAGGCGGACGGATGAAGAACGAAAGCGGCCGCAGTTTTGCCCGCCTCCTCGCCGCTTTCAGACACATAATCGACAAGGTCGTTCACGTGGAGCGCGTTCCCGCAACTGAAAAGACCCGGAAGCATCGTCATACTGTGCTGGTCAACGAAGGGTCCCTTGGTTGCAGGGTTGAGGGAAACACCGAGACTTTCAGCAAGCTCGTTTTCAGGGATAAGCCCCACGGATAAAATGAGGCAGTCGCAGGCAATGGTCTCCTCGGTGCCAGCGATGGGGCGCATATCCCGGTCAACAGAGGCGGTTTCTACAGCCTCGACGCGGGCGTCTCCAAAAACGCGGGTAACGGTCTTGCTCACGTGTAGGGGAATGTTGAAATCGTTTAGGCATTGGACGATGTTGCGCGAAAGGCCGGACGGCGTTTGTTTTGCCTCGAAAACGCCGAGAACGTCCGTGCCCTCAAGGGTCAACCGCCGTGCCATGATAAGACCGATGTCGCCAGATCCCAGAATCACACACCGTTTCCCAGGCAATTGCCCCATGATGTTGACGTAATACTGAGCCGCGCCCGCAGTCAAAACGCCGGCTGGCCGTGCGCCATGGATCGCGGCCTGCCGCGCTGTACGTTCACGGCAGCCTGTCGCTAAAATGACAGCCTTCGCGGTAACGCTTTCCATACCGTCCCTATTGGTCAGCAAAAGACGGAAGCCGCCTTCGGCGGTTCTTTCAATCTTGCTCACAAAGGTTTGTAATTTAACCTTTACAGCGGTTTTTCCCAATTCCGTGATGAAACGGTGCGCGTATTCGGGCCCGCTTAACCTTTCGCCAAAGCGTAACAGCCCGAATCCATCGTGTATACATTGTTTCAGAATACCGCCGAGCCGCTCTTCCCGTTCCACGAGCAGGGTTTTCCGCCGGCCCGTTGCTATGGCTGCCGCTAATCCGGCGGGTCCCCCGCCGATTATGATAATGTCGTAGTCTTCATATAACATTACTCCCTCCTACTTCGTTCTTCCTCCCGTTACGTTGGATCCTTCGACGCTCTTCAACACGGCTTCCGGCGGGCAAGCCTTTTCTTCCGCGATGATGCGTAGAACCAGAGGACCGCAGAAACCACCCTGACAACGCCCCGAACCCGGGCGGACGCGGCGCTTCACGCCATCCACAGTGTCGCATGGCACGGGACGGCGTAGGCTTTCCAGAATTTCCCCTCTGCTCACCTCCTCGCATCGGCATACAATTACCCCAAAGTCTGAGTTTTGCCGAATAAGCGCGTCTCGCTCCTCATAAGACATTGCGGCAATGTGGGGAATAGGCGGACGGATTGGATTGAAGTTTTCGTTTTCCGGGACAACCGGCCCTGAACCAGCGAATAGTTCCACAGCGAAACGGGCAACGTCCTGCGCGATAGCGGGTGCGGCCGTTAGTCCGGGCGATTGAATACCCGCGGCATGGACGATGTTGCTGGTACGCTTGCCTTTGCATATGACGAAGTCTTCCTCGTATGTTGGAGCGCGTACACCAGTAAAATAGGTGATTATTTGTCCCTCGTTCAAAACCGCGCTCGTTTGCTTGAACTTGTTCAAAGCAGCCGCAATGGATTCCCGCGATGTGGAGAAATTTTCCCGCTCAAAAGTCTCTCTTGCGTCTGGTCCAACGAGCACATTGCCATGCGCGGTTCTCACGATGCCGCCGCCTTTGGTATGCGTCTTTACCGAGAATGTGCCGAGTCTGCTCACGATGCTTTTCACTATGGTACTGGTGAATTTCTTGTCGAGGATGGCGTTTGTGCCTTTACGCGGATGAATCGAGAAGAATTTATCCCCGGCCATTGCCGCTATTTCGTCTGCAAAGACGCCGGCCGCGTTCACCACGACTTTGGGAAAGAGTACTCCACGGTTCGTCGTAACGGACAAAATCCGCCCCTCCTTGGTTTCCATACCGAGAACAGCCGTGTCAAGACTGATTTTTGCTCCATTTTGAACCGCATTTTCTGCATAGGCTATGACGAGACTGTAGGGACAGACGATTCCAGCGGTCGGGAAGAATAGGGCGCAGTCTAAGTCTTTGCGTAAGCCCGGCTCCCGCTTGTGGAGTTCTCGTTTGCCCACAACCTGTACGCCGACGATCCCGATTCGTTTCCAGTAAAGCAGGGAGGCGTACAAAATCGGCTTGAAAAGCGGCGCGCCGAAACAGAGATATTGCCCGACACGCTCAAATGGCACACCGAGTTCCCGTGTAATGTGCGGATAAAGTACATTGCCGCGCTTATTATAGAAGAATTTGAGTGTTCCGGGAAGCAGGTCTATGCCTGGGTGAACCATGCCGTCATTTCGGCATGACGCGTGCATTGCCACGTCATGCTCTTTTTCAACGAGGAGAACGTCTGTCTTCCAACGGGTAAGTTCCCTCGCTATGGCGCAGCCCGTTATGCCCCCTCCAATAACAAGGATATCAGGTTTTAGCCCATCAAGGCTCATATCCGCGACTGAAGGCAGTTTCATCGGAGGAATTTTCCCGCCGGTGAATTCTATATTATTTACAAAGCCGTCGTAAACACCGCGCTTGAAAGCTTTTCTATAAAAAGGACTTCGGGCCGCAAGGGCGCCTGCCAGTGTAACATCTTCCCAGTTGTCCAGCTTCCCGTTCAACACCAAACAACCATTCTCTTCACCTGCAAAAACCTGTCCGCCGAATTCACGTTCCAGCTTCTTGTTTAACGTTTTTAACGTCGAAATAGACATACTCTAGTCTATCATTATGGAGGGAAATAATCAAACAGTATTATGGTGGAAATATTATTGAAGAGATGTTTAAACATCCTTCCGTTATATCTCTAAAAAAATACGGTAAAAAATATGAAATTTAGCGGGGTGTTCCTTTTTTGAAACTGAATTCTATAATACATAATTAAGAAAAGAGGAGATTGCCTATGAAGAAACACTTTATAGCGCTCGCGGCGTGGACGCGCGTTTTGCTTGTTGCGGTTACGTTCATTTCCTATGCGGCCTGCGCTTCGGTTCCGCCGGAAGCAAAAGCCCCGGATAGAGAGTTGCCTCAATATTCGCAAAAAGGCTGGAAAAACGTCAAGATTGTCGGCGGAGGTTTCATTCCGGGTATCGTCTACAATACGTCTAAACAGGGAGTCGCGTACCTCCGCACCGATATGGGCGGCGCATACCGATGGAACCCCGACAATGAGTCATGGATACCCTTGACCGATTTCGCAGGATTTGCGGACTACGGCAGGCTCGGCATCGCAAGCATCGCCACTGACCCGGTTGAACCCAATCGCGTCATCATCGCGTCTGGCACCTACACCAACGATTGGGATAAAACCCCTTCACAAATGCTCGTGTCAGAAGACTACGGCGATACTTTTACCCGCGTCGATATGCCCTTCAAAATGGGCGGCAATATGCCCGGAAGGGGCGCGGGCGAACGGATTGCTATTGACCCAAACGACAACCGTATCGTGTACTTTGGCTCCTTCGGGGACGGACTATGGCGGAGTAAAGACTACGGGCTCACATGGGAAGAAGTTACGTCGTTTCCGGCCAAAGGCAACATCTATGATGCGGACTTCGCCGCTTATCAAAACGGGTTCAAGCATTTCTTCGGCATAATGTGGGTGGTATTTGATCCAGAATCCGGCGCCGACGGACGCGGTTCGCAAAATATCTATGTCGGAGTTGCGGATACACGCTCTACCATCTACGAGTCAATGGACGCGGGACAGACCTGGCACACCCTTGAGAAACAGCCGGTCCGAAACGTCCTTGAAGTTGAAGAACACGCCCATATGCTAGAAAAATGCCCTTGCAAGAAGTACTATCCTCTCAAAGCCGTGTATTCGCCGGAAGGCGCTCTGCTAACCGCGTGGAACGCGGGCTTTGGCCCCTACAGTTCCAGCTATCAGGGCGGCGGCATCTGGAAATACATGTTCGCAACTAAGGAATGGGTTGATATCTCCCTGCCCCAACATGATTACGATCCTCATGAACCGGAACGCCCGTTGGATAGAGGCGTGGGAAGCGTCGCGGTTGATTGGCAACATCCCAACGTTTATGTGGCTTCCACTCTGAACGAATGGTGGCCGGATGAATATCTCTACCGATCAACGGACGGCGGTAAGACCTGGGATGCGCTTTGGTACCTTGACGGGTACCCGAACCGTGTGAATAAATACACGCTTGACATTAGTATGGCGCCCTGGTTGGACTGGGGAACGCAAAAAGAATTGCCAGAACAAAATCCCAAACTCGGCTGGATGATAACCGACATTGAAATCGATCCATTCAATTCGGACGTGATGGTTTATGGCACGGGCGCAACTCTTTACGGCACGAAAAACCTCACCGATTGGGACAAACAGAAACGCATACGCATCGCGGTTATGGCCGAAGGCATTGAGGAATGTGCTATCTTGGACTTGGTAAGCCCCACCGAAGGCGAGGCTCACCTCATAAGCGGTATGGGGGATATAGGCGGATTCATTCACAAGAACCTAAACCGTGCGCCGTCTATGCTCGTAAACCCGACTATCTCAGGCGTCAGCAGTATTGACTATGCGGCGTCTAAGCCGTCTTATATTGTACGTATGGGAGACGCAAAGGTCGGCATAAGCAGAGATTGGGGTGAAAACTGGATGCCTTCCGAAAAGGTGATCGAAGGCGCGAACACCGGCTGGGGCGGCAAGATTGCAGTTTCGGCAGACGCCAAGGTTATTGTATGGTCGCCGAGCAATCTGTCCGCACACTGGTCGGCAAACGAGGGCAAGGTGTGGACCCAATGCGGCGGTTTACCCGTAGGCGCACGAGTCGTGTCCGATCGCGTGGATCCAGCCAAGTTTTACGCCTTCGGCAAGCCGTCAGACGGCTCGTGGACCGTTTACCTTAGCGAGGATGGAGGCAGAACCTTTTCGGTGGTAAACGAGACGTTTATCGTGGATTCCGCGAGCGCGGACGCTGGAGATTTCAAGTCCGTGAACGGCCGAGAAGGGCATTTATGGCTTGCCGCGGGCAAAGCGGGACTCTTTCATTCTGAGGATGGCGGCAGGAACTGGAAACAGTTTGAGCATGTCGAGGATGCGCTCATCATAGGGCTGGGCAAGGAGGCGCCGGGCGCGGAGTATCAGGCTTTGTACACGCATAGCACGATAAACGGCGTAGACGGCTTCTACCGGTCAGACGATAAGGGCGCGTCATGGACGCGCATAAACGACGACGCCCACCAGTTTGGCGCGGCGAATAGCGCAATTACCGGGGACCCGCGTATTTACGGCAGGGTCTATATTGGGGCAAACGTCCGCGGGATTCTGTACCGCGACGTGGAATAATTTTAGGAGGAAAATGATGAAGACTTTGGAAAAGCTTTTAATTTCGGCGGCGCTTATTGCCGCTGTGGCGCTCGCCGCTTGCGGCGAGGGGACTAAGGACGACAATAATAACAATAACATACCAACTTGGTATGCTACTGGCACGGAAAATGGAACAGCGGCAACAGACAATACTGTTTCTTTGACAACAATAGGGGACAATTATGTTTACATCTATTTTGACCCACCGGGCAATTCAACTTATACGAACATTGTGTTGGATGTTGTCATAAATCCGGGTCAAAATGTTTCTCAGCAATGCGTATATACCGCAGGCGGTACATGGGGGCGTAATAATTATCTTAACTGGTTTGATACCGGTACCATTTCCATACCAGCGACTTCTTTTAACGAAAAGTGGTCTGGAGAAGAAAGCGCGTTGAATATTGCGTCTATAAAAGGATTGTGTATTGTTGTTTATGCAGAGGCGGCGGCTACGATAAAAGTTAATGATGTAAGATTCGAGTAAATACCGCAGATTAAGAAATGCCACGATTACATTGTAATTCGTGGCTAAATTAAGGAGAAATCATGGTAAGGAAGATCATCGTTCTGTTATTGTGCGCGGCGTACGGCTACGCTCAAAGCGGTACGCCGTCAGACGCTGGTTCCACGCTGACCGTGGGCAAGAACGGCTCGCTCGGACTTGAAACATCCACGACCTTTGCGGCGGACCTAAACGACGGGTCAACCGGTTTGGAAACTAAAGCTGGTATCGAACTCGTGCTTGACCTGTTCCCCCGTGCGGACCGAGGCGCGCCCATACCCGAAGGGCAAGGCGCGGCTGTCAGGCTTCAGCTCAAGAACGCCGCATTCACATGGTGGAATACGTACCAGACAACCGGCGGCAATTACGAACAGGACAACTTCAACAGTTGGACAGCCCGCCCTCTGATTCTATCCTTTGACTCCCTCACATCGGATGTCGTGTGGAAGAATTTCTTCCTCCGCGTCGTCGGCACACAAACCGTCATGCGGACGAACCTCGTCTCCCTGCGCTCCATCTTCGATGATGTCATAGACGCGGATGACCGATTCTATGTTTTCAAGAATCAGGCGCTCTGGATACCCCAGCGTTACAACATACAGGCTTTTCCCTTGCTGAAGGGACGGCTCGACCGGGATCTTGTCGATGTCGACTACCGTTCTGCCGGAAGCGTATCCGGTGTTATCGCGGGCGGCGCGGAGTTCGATAAATTCTCGTTTACGCTGAAAGCCGCGTCCAAAGCTAAGGGTAGGGACAACAACGACAATGCCTGGCTTGCGGGCGCGGACGTTTCAGTTATTCCCTTTGAAAACTTAAAAATAGACGCAACCGGTTTCGCGGCGGTCAACTACGACGCGGACGGCGCGGAAAACCCCTCTACGGCTGGGATCGCGCTCGAATACAGACTGCCTTTCTCGGACGCGCTGATACTCGCGCCTTTCGCTGGCTTCGATTTTTCCTACGAAACAACCAAAGATAAGACGACATGGGAAGCAGGCGGCGGCGCGCTCCTCTACACAAGAGGAGTCGACACACGGCTCTCTTACCGTATCTTGGACTATGACGACGTACTTCCTACAGGTTTTTCTTGGTCCGCGCATATTAACGACGAGTCCCAATTCAACGCGCTGTTTTCATGGTTTGATCCGGCCGGCGAAGACTCGCTCATACCCAACTTCGGTGGATTCCTCCAATTCGAAATTGCGGACATCTTATCAAAATTCGGTAATTCGCCGGACTATGCGGTACTTGCCCAATTCGAGTATGCCATCAACGGCAAATTTTTCCCCTACCTCCGCGGTGGCTATAAACCGGAAATTACCGACGCAACGACACGCACAGGCGCCTTCATCATCACAAGCGCGGTTGGCTGTTACTTAAAGCCAATCAACTATTTCGCCATTGACTGTTGGTACGAGAGAAACGACAAACAGGAAACCTCAGGCTTCACCGCGGACAACGGACTCTTGTCTCTGTCTTTCACCATCACCATGTAGTTGGAGGCTGCTATGAGAAAATCCGCTTGCTGTAATAACAAAATGAAGGGCGCTGTCCGCCCAGCCCTTATGGAAACGGGCGCTGTATTGTTTTTACTGTTGACGGTTTCGGTGAACGCCGACATTCCCATACCATTTTTCGGGGGAAATAACTTCACGCTCGACACCGCGACAACCTTTGCCGCGGATTTGAACGACGGCTCCACCGGACTTGCGACAACCGCTGGTGTGGGGCTTTGGTTTGAATTCACCCCTTACGAAAACCGGGGTATCACGCCTTCACGGGATAAATTGTCTGTGTCGCTTAAGCTTGCCAATTCCGCGTTCTATGCGTGGCGCGGGTATGATAACCTCAACGGCTTGGACACAGCAATTTCACCAACCCTCTATGGACAGCCCGACCAGGCGGTGAGTATCTGGTTCGACACATTCATTGCGGAATTGAAGTATCAGAACTATTGGTTTCGTGTTGCCGGCATAGAGCCGGAAGTTACCCTGTCCCAAGCGTCAATCAAGTCCATCTTTGACCCAGTTATGAACAACCGTACCGCGTCAGACAAGAACAGCCTGCCCCTGCCTCTCTTTAACACGGGTATGATTCATTACAACGGCGCGGGCGGAGTTGTTTCGGTGATTGGGCGAGATTTAGTCCATCTAAACCGCCGTGAAGTCGTCATATCTGGTACCCTCAGCGGAGGTTGGACAAGCGAAATCGTGGATCTTACCGTTAAGGCAGGCTCATGGAAGACGGGCGCGGATAACAACGACAATTCCTGGGCTGGCGGCGTGGACCTAGCCCTGCGCCCGGACCTCGTTCAAACCGTCAACCTGTCTCTATTTGGCGCAGTGAACTACGAAACCGTAACTATGGACAAAGACGACCCAATGGCTGACGCGGACGCGCTCAGAGAAACGCCTGTTGGCGCGGGACTCGGATATGAATACCGTATCGGCTTACCCGGCAGGGCGGTCGTCAAGCCCTATGCAGGTATAGACTTGATTTACGAAACCGCAGCAAACGAATACGACTACGAAATAGGCGGCGGACTCCAGTGGTTTTTCCGGGGAACAAGCGCGCGTTTTAAACGCAACACTTCTATAGGCGGCGCGAGACTTGGGGACGTTGAGAATCCAGCTGGACTCATCATCGGGGTGAATTTTGACAAAAATGGAGTGATGAACGCGGTTGTTTCCGCCAATGAAGACCCGCATACCTCCCTTGTTCCGCGTTTGGGCGGGTTTCTTCAGGTAGAATTCATGAACATTCTGGGAAATGGCTACGCCGCGCCGGATGGCAAAACCTACGATGATTTCTTGTGGGCCGGAATCGCTCAAATCGAATACCTTGTCTACGACCGCGCTATGCCGTATCTTTTCGTCCGTTACGCGCCGTCCTCAAACTATACAACAACGCCGATTTATGGCAAGGACCTGGTAACGCTCACCACGAAAGCCGGTTGCCGTTTCACGCCTATCAACCATTTCTCCATTGACGCATGGTACGAGCGTACCGATACGAAGGACGCGGATGGGAACTGGACGCTCGATGACGGCTTGCTGTCGGTGAGCTTCGGAATTTCATTGTAGTTTTGAGGCAAGGCGGCGGCAAAACGGGGTTTTTGGGGCGTGCGCTAAAGCAAATGAGTCGTGCGCTAAAGCAAATGAGTCGTGCGCTAAAGCAAACGAGTCGTGCGCTAAAGCAAATGAGTCGTGCGCTAAAGCAAATGAGTCGTGCGCTAAAGCAAATGAGTCGTTCGCTAAAGCAAATGAGTCGTGTGCTAAAGCAAATGAGTCGTGCGCTAAAGCAAATGAGTCATACGCTAAAGCAAATGAGTCATACGCTAAAACAAATGAGTCGTGCGCTAAAGCATATGGGGGGAGGAGGGATAAAAATTCCCTATCAAAAAAGTAATTATGCAAAGATTCATTCGATTTTCGATCGTGTTGAGGCTCATCTTGGTTTTAGCCATTCTAAACGCCTGCGTGGGTACCATAGATATACCGCAAACGCGGGATATTCCTCCAACAGCCCTCGTGCGGGATATGGGACTCGGTGTGAACATCGGTAACACGATGGACTCCATTTGGGATGGGAGCGGAGTCGCGGGCGAAACCGGCTGGGGTAATCCTGTGATAACACGGGAATTCATCGACGCCTTGGCAAACCACGGGTACAAGACCATCCGCCTGCCCGTTACCTGGGCGGAACATATAGGAATCGCGCCGAATTATACGATAGAAGCCGCATGGATGAACCGTGTCGAAGAGGTCGTTGACTGGTGTCTTGACCGAGGACTCTACGTGATTGTGAACCTGCACCACGACGGTGGGGACAGTCAAGAGAGCTGGATAAAGAAAGCCGCGTCCAATGAAACTGAAATCATTGATAAATTTAAGAAGGTATGGAAACAAATAGCGGACAAGTTCACCTTCAAGAGCGACTACCTCATCTTCGAGGCGATGAACGAAGTAGGATTTGACAATTTGGCGATAGATGAGGCGCAAAAACTGCTCACCTCTCTGAATCAAGCTTTTGTTGACACGGTACGCGATTCGGACGGCTTGAATCCGGATCGCTTTTTGCTCGCGGCCGGCTATTGGACAGACATTGACCGCACCTACGACAGTCGGTACCGATTACCCATTGACAAGAAAAGCAGGCTTATACTGTCTATACATTACTACACGCCCAGCGTTTTCTGTATAGCGGAAAAGCCGAACAATAGCTGGGGCTTCAGCGCCGATTGGGGGACGGCGGAGGATGAGGCGGAATTGAAGGCGCAATTCGGCAAACTCAAGGCGCGGTTTCTCGACGCGGGAGCGCCGGTGATTCTAGGCGAATACGGGGTGGTGAAGAACAACGATAAAGTTGAAGAAGGGCGGGTTCGCTGGATGACAGCCGTAACGCAAATCTGTTTGGAAAACGGAATCTGTCCTGTGTTGTGGGACACCGGTGGGGAAATCAGCCGTCAGCCGCCCTTTGCTATGAGCGAATCGCTCATAGCTGTGATGAAAGCGACGCTATACCGGTAACGGTTTCACTTCCACCCCAAATTTCGCCGCCGTCTTTTCTGCATCCACGGAACCTGTGATGATGCAGGCAACGCCGTCTATGTCGGCGAGGGATTTTGCAACGGAAGACACGTCGTCCGCCGTCATATCGAGCAGATTGCGCCGATTACGCGCCCTCTGTTCGTCTGTTATCCCGTAAAGCAGATGTTCAAAGTCCTCAAAGCCTCTTTGGGACGGCGTTTTCGGGCGCGTGAGCTTCGAATACGTGCCAATGACCGCCTTTTCGAGAGTCTCCTTGTCAATTCGGCGCCTCCTCGTTTTCTTCAGAGCATCCGAGAATACGGACAGAGAGTGGGCCGGGTCAGGGTCCCGGTAGGTACCGAGCGCGAAAAGGCGTTCCATAGCGTTGATGTTGGCAAAAGCGCCGTAAGCGCCAGCCTTCATACGGATTTGTTCCCAAAGCTCGCCTGTGGAAAGATGGTGCGCCAGAAGCTGTCCCGCCATTTCGGCACGGGAACCGTAGCGTGGAGACTCAAGGGACCTGCCCGCAAAGCCCACTTGCAGAGATGAAGACGCGAAAACTTCTGTCATGCCCGCTGCTCCAGCGCCGTCGTCCGTATGAGGGGCGAAAAACGCGAAGAATGGCGCGGGATCCCGGGAAACTACAGGTTTTGGCGGTCCGAAAGCGGCGCACTTCTCCCCGATGAGGCGTAAACAGGGAGACAAGGCGTCTCTGGCGCATGTAACGTTGACAATAAGTCCGGAACCGGTGATTTTATCCCGAATATCAATCAACTTTCGGCTGATTTCAGCCGTGTCTGCCTTTGTTATGTCGTTGACGAATTGTAGTTGGGTCAAACCATTCCAGATTTCGTCCAAAGCCGCTGACCTGGTTGCCAGACGGCTTGCCCTGCACATCGCGTAATAGTGACCTTCCGGCGCAAGCGTAGCGGCCGCGTCGTTTTTCAAACCCAAAACGATATCGTGCAGCCGACGCATATCGGAAAAATCCGCCTCTGTGATGATTCGCTTCGCCAAATCGAGGCTTTCTGCGGTGCGTTCGTCCAGCGTTTTCAGCAAAAATATCATCCAGTCCCGCCCGCCGAGTTCAAAAACGCCCGAAGGCGTGGCGATTGCCCGTGCCGCGCCCGGCGCAAGGGACGCTGTTTTGGCAAGCGGGGTGAGGTCGCCCACGGTGCGCGCCAAAAGCCCGACTGTTTCCGCGTAATCCATACCGGGCAGTCCGATGGAGACGACCGCCCGCGAAAAAAGCGAGAGCCACGGGTAGTCGTCTGGCGCGAGTGTATCAACAGGAAACGCCAGCGAAATGTAGGAAATGCCGTTGGTGAAAATATCGTGCGCGACAACCGGCACACCGTCCGCATCAAATAGTTCGCGGGGAATCGTAACTATTTCCGGTGAAAGGTCCGCGCGGGTCAGGTGCGGAATGTTGTCCTGCTCTTTTTCCGACTGAATTTTTGCTAGTTTTGCGTTTTTTCTATCAATCGCCCGTATCTCTTTCGGCGAAAGCACGGCTTCTTTTGCCGAAAGCCGCCGCTCCAGCTTCGCCGATTCCCTTTCAAGGAAGCCTTTCTCCGGTTCAATGGAAATTAAAGCGTGATGATGGTTGTTTAACAGGTATTTTTCAATCTTTTCCTCAAAAAACCTCTGATTTTGCGCCAAATTCGCCTTGATTTTCTCAAAGCATGGCACAAAGAGCAGGGTTTCCCATGGTTTCGCGCCATGGATCCAGCCGTTCAAGGACCGCTGCAGCCATGCAAGCGCAATAGGGCCGCCTGGGCGTTTGAGTTCGCGGTGCGAAAATTCAAGGGTAAAAAGCGCGGATGCTATGTCTTCCCGCCGTATGCCGTCCCGCACAAGGCGGCGCAGTTCGTCGAAGATAAGCTCCTTCACGTCCGCCGCGGGCGCTTTTGTTCCACGCAAACCTACCGTAAAGACGGTTTGGCGCAAACAATCCACAAACCCGCTCGCGGGCGACAGGTCTTCGCCCAAGCCAGACTCTACAAGCCGCTTAGACAAGGGCGATCCGTCATGCCCCAACAGAATCTCGATAAGGCAGGTGAGCGCCATAGTTTCCTCCGCGTCCATTCCATCAGTGCAGAGCCAGGACACGATGACGCTCGGCTTCTCATCCGCGCCCGCAGGGCAGGGAATGTGTACCGATACAGGTTTCTCAAGCTGACGGGCGGGCGGCACAGACGGCGCAGGTTCCCCGTCGGGCAATCCCGCGGAAACATCCGATAGAATATTGTCCAAGAAATCGAGCTGGGGTTCTGTGGGGATATTGCCAGCCAGAAAAATGCGGCAATTCGCGGGCGCGTAGCGCAAACGGTGGAATTCCTTGAATGTTTCGTAAGTTAAGTCTGGTATATGTTCTGGATCCCCACCGGATTCGTAGACGTAGGGCGTACCATCTGTTACGGCTTTGATCGCCCAATGGTCAACATACGCGTCCATTGATGAATACACGCCTTTCATCTCGTTGTAAACGACGCCGGTGAGCGCAAGTTTGCCGTCCTGAAACTCCAAGCGCCAGCCTTCTTGCATAAAGGTCCATTCGGAAAGCAGCGGTTTGAAAACGGCATCCGCGTAAACGGACATGAGGTTGAAATAATCTCGCTCGTTGACGGATGCGGCTGGGTAAACAGTTTTGTCGGGAAAAGTCCACGCATTGAGAAATGTCTGGATGCTTCCCTGAGCGAGCGCCAGAAATGCGTCTCGCAAAGGGTATTTTTCCGAACCGCACAGTACGCTATGCTCTATGATATGGGTAACGCCAGTCGAATCTTTAGGCGCGGCGGCAAATGCAAACGCAAAAAGGTTTTCCTCATCGTCATTCAAGACGTGAAACACTTCCGCGCCGCTCTTGTGTTTTGCCCATACGCCTTTGGCGTTCATTTCCTTCAAATCTACAGACTCAAGTATGGTAAAGTTGGATGTCATGGTATTATTATATCGAAAAGGCCGCGTATGTCAAGCGCCGCATGGTAAGCGGAGAAGCCGAGTCGGTGCGAACTCATTTTGAAACTGGATGCCTTTCCCCATTTCATTTATGGCGGAACAAG
>JAIRNA010000141.1 GCA_031258305.1 Treponema sp.
ATCGTCATCCCCGCGCTCTCTGCGGGAACCTATCGGCTGGAAGTAAGGACCCAGTTCACGGGGGGCGGGGACCGGTTTCTGAAGACTCCGCGCGCCGCGGTCTTCGACCGTCTGCTGACCGTCGCGGCTCCGCCCGCGCCCTAGTCTGCGTGGTGTCAGACACCTGGTCTGCGAATGTCTGCACCGTGCGGTCAGGTGGGTCCTGAACGTGTTGTCAGGCAAGTCCCGACCGTGCTGTCAGCGGCGTCCTGACCATGCGGTCAGCGGCGTCCTGAATAGTCGGCGCAAGAAACAAAGCGCGAGTGGCGCAACCGTGTTGCTGTGGTGTCAGACACCAGTTTGCGAGAGTGGCGCAACCGTGTTGTCGGTGTCAGACACCAGTTTGCGAACGGCGCACCCGTGTTGTCGGTGTCAGACACCTCGTTTGCGAGTGGCGCACCCGTGTTGTCGGAGACACCTTGTTTGCGAGCGGCGCAACCGTGTTGTCGGTGTCAGACACCAGTTTGCGAGCGGCGCAACCGTGTTGTCGGTGTCAGACACCAGTTTGCGAGAGTGGCGCAACCGTGTTGCTATGGTGTCTGACATTGTTTGCGAGGGCGCACTTGCCCTGGTGGAAAACCACCTCATTATACGATACCGGACGGCGTTACCTCCATCGGGGAGGCGGCGTTTTATGGGACGTCCTTAACGAGCGTAATGATACCGGACCGCGTTACCTCCATCGGGTATGGGGCGTTTGCTGGGACGGCCTTAACGAGCGTAACGATTCCCAACAGCGTTACCTCCATCGGGGATTGGGCGTTTGAGTACCATGTGAAGATAATCAGAAGATAGCGGGTCAACGAGATGGTACTTGAGCCGCGAACCTCAATGCCCGCCCCATAGCCGCTCGGTGCAGAGCGGCGCATCACTATTCTCTTTGTCAACAGATGACGCTGATTTCACTGATTAGCATAATGAACAAGTTCAATGTTTAATCTGTGTTACTCTGGGTCATCCGTGGACCTTTCTTCCTAATGTGTCCGCAGATGACGCGGGTTTCACTGATTAGCATACTGAATGTTTCATTACAGTTTATCATTCTCTTCATGTATGAACGCTCCTTGACAATGTTCATTTCTTTGTTTAAAGTGATTATAAGAAAGGCGTATTATTTTTATGAGTATGAGACTAAACTGGATTATGTTTATAGCGGCGCGGCACAATGTATTTCTGAATCGCAAAAGGCGGGGTGGCTCGTCCCACGTGTTTGCCATACTCGGTATAGCCGTGGGAGTGATGGCGCTTATCGTGATTATCGCGGTAATGAATGGATTGCAACTCGGATTTATCGAAAGTATTCTTGAAATATCGTCTTTTCATCTGCGCGCAGAAGTGAAAGGAGATGCGGACGCTGTGCTGGAAGAGGTTCGGAAGGTTCCGGGAGTCTCGTCTGCTCTTCCGTTTCGGGAACTGCACTGCATCGTGCGGGGCGCTAAAAATTATCAGGAAGGCGCCTTGATTCGTGGACTGTCCGCAGACGCGCTGCAAGAGGACAAGGGTATGTCCGAGAGACTCGTATTTGAAGATGGAAACTTTGACATCGGCGAAAAGCGTTCTATTCTTTTGGGTGCGGAGTTAGCGCGGGTATTGAAGGTCAAGAAAGGTGATATGGTATATTTAGTCTCGGTTTCTGATTTGTTCACCAATAGCGACAACGCGTTTACCGTTACAGGTATTTTCAGAACCGGTTTCTACGAATACGATTTGGGCTGGGGGTTTGTCAATATAGACACCGCGGCGGAATTAGATGAAGGCGGCCTCTTAATCGGGGTGAAGCTTGCAAATCGGTGGCAGGACGGCCGCGCGTTGAGTCGTCTCCGCTCGCTACCCTGTAGCGTGGATGTTGAATGGACATCATGGCGGGTCTATAACAAGGCGTTTTTCAGCGCCTTGCGTTCGGAAAAATTGCTTATGTTCGTGCTGGTGGGGCTTATATTCCTCGTCGTGGGACTCAACATCTTTCAGTCACAGCGCAGAGCCGTACTTGAGCGCCGCGAGGAAATTGGACTTCTCCGTACTATCGGAGCGAGTGAATGGTCGGTCAGGCTCGTGTTTTTGTGGGACGGATTCATCATAGGATTCATCGGAGCCGCGTCTGGCGCTCTCATCGGGCTGTTTCTCGCCTCCCACATCAATGGATTCTTTGCGGCGCTTGAGGGCGTGGTCAACATTTTCATCCATGCGCTCAACTTCATCATCGGACTCTTCGGACGCCAAAGCATGGATGACTTCGCCATCTTTTCGCCTGCCGTTTTTTACATAAAAGAGATCCCCTCTCGCATCATCCCTCACGAAGTCGCGCTTATTTTCCTCTTCGGGTTACTGTCCGCGCTTTTCGCCGCGGGTTTCGCCGCGCGCAGAGCAGCAAGAATGCAACCAGCAGAAGTTTTGCGGGAAGAGTAAGGAGTTAGTAAAAGACTATTGTGTGGATAACTCCTATTTCCAATTATAAAGTAGTTCAAGGTTGTTTATTATTGATACAATAACGGGAGACATGCTAAAAAGTAAAGGAGAGAAAAATGTACAAAAGACCAAGTTGGGACGAGTATTTTATGGAAGTGTGCAATGCCATTTCCAAGCGGGCAACATGCGACCGGGGCAGATCCGGGTGCGTCATAGCGAAGGATAACCAAATTTTAGTAACAGGTTATGTCGGCGCACCATCAGGACTACCGCACTGCGATGATGTGGGGCATCAATTAAAGAAGATGGTCCACGAAAACGGAAATATTACCGAACATTGCGTCAGGACGGTTCATGCGGAACAGAATGCCATATGTCAAGCCGCTAAACGCGGTATTCCCATAGACGGCGGCACACTCTACTGCCGTATGACCCCCTGTCGCACCTGCGCTATGCTCATCATAAACTGCGGTATCGTCCGTGTTGTATGCCAGAAACGTTATCACGATGCAGAAGATTCCGAAACTATGTTCAAGAAAGCCGGCATAGCTCTTGAATATGTGTCAGACGAGGTGCAAATATATTAAGGTAATTACCGCCGACTATTTGCCGTGTTTGACCATCTTCACAAAAAATACGGATTACGTATTTCAAAAAATGTTATGCTCTATACCCTTTATCAGTTCACATGGGCGGCTATTTTTTCTTCGCTGTGTACCTAGTCTGATTGTTCGGTTTTCCCGGTGTCGCGCCGCTCGATGCGGTAATATACCAATCGGAAGCGGTGTTCGAGTCGAGAATGGTTTCGTTACGACAAATAGTTCTCGTCGTGGTGGTATTAGCGCTAGAAAAGGCACCATTTGGCGCAGAGAGGTCTTCACTCCCGAAAATCCACGCGCCTTGTTTCTCGAGTAACACCGACACTCGCTTTATGTTTTCACTGTTCGTCTTAGTTCCCCATGTGCCATCCGCACTAAATATTATCGCATCAACGATATTGTTATCCTGATCCATAAAAAAAACCGCGTCCGTCTTCCGTAGATGCTCTGTGGATCCCGGTAACCAAAAATCCCAAGCGATATCAGACGAATCTTTCGCTTTCGATTCCGTCATATCACCTCCTGTTTCGTTTATCGCATTTTCTTCATAAGTCCGTAGATGAATTACTACATAATCGCCTTTCTTCACTTCAACAGAGGGAAATTCAAAAGATGGCAACTCCACATTGTTTGTAGCGGTAAACATTCGTAATGCGCATAAATTCCCATCTTCCAACATTCTCAGTTCAATAAATTCACCTTTTGGATTTGTTGATTCTGTCCGTATTTCCGTTATTAGAAAAGATGGAATCCTTTCATTTTTCGACCTAAACGAGACTAACACATCGAGTGTGTTTCTATTTCCATCTTCAACCAAAATATGGGCTGTTACTGGCTCTCCACCGGATATCCCATCGCTTAAATGAACGATTGCCGTTTTGCCGCCTTCAATGGATTCTATTTCCAACGTCGGTTCAAACTTTACCGACACAACTGTGACTGGCAGTGAAAAGTGAAACAAGATTTCCGTTGAAGAAACCGCGGAACAACCTAAAAACACAGGAGATACTGCTTTTGTATTGATTCCAAGCGCCTTCTGGAGATTATCTTCACTCGCGGAGCTTGAACACGAACAGAATAGTATCACACTCACAACTAATATTTCTATCATTTTCATACATCTTCCTCCGTTTGTATTATGGAAGTCTCTTGGGTTTTGATTGAGTTTTTTGTTTTTTAACTGTTCAAATCGATCGAATTGAAGAAAGGGACAGTCATTGCAGAAAAAGAAACAAACAGTGTCTGTCCCCATTTCTTCTTAAAGAATTAATTTAAAACTACTTGAATTCTTTATCCATTTTGTAGTATTATAAAAATATGTCTTTTTCTTTCTTTAATAAGTTACAGAAAATTTTTTCTTCAATCGCCAATCCCAGAAATAAGATGGAGGTAGAAAAGAAAAAACTGCTTAAAATGGTGACAAGAGATATTGCTCAAAGCAGGTACAAGAAATTCTATAAGCCTAAACTTGAAGAGATTGATGGTGAGGTCGGTAAATTTTTTTACAATATCTACAAAAACATCTCAAAAGCCCAAATTTTTATGAAAGAAGCTGCGAATTCCTCTCAGTTAAAGGTAAATATTATCGAGAGTTTTATGGATAAGAAACAAGTTGAAGCGACGGAAAAGCTTAGTAAGACCGCGATAGAAGCACGCTCTAAAACGACCCCGCCACAACAGTTAGCGAATGAGGTTAAAAAAGAACTGGAGAGTTTTTTTGCTGTTTTCAGTGTAGGTACGATAAGACAAATAAATGATTGCTACAATACCATATTGCGCTTTATCAATTTTGTTTCTTTTGACTTTTACGGTATCGTGAAGAAGTTCGATAGGAATATCTCAGAACACAATTTTATCTATAAGCCTCAATTCTCTAATGTTCCGGGTGAGTATATTTGCGAACAGTTGAAAGATTTCATGGAAGTGGCTTATGCTATGGATATGAATCAGGACTGGAAAAGAGCGATAAAGATACTTAACGCGTACAAGGACACGGAAATAATCAATATAGACCAATGGCACAAACTACTTACTCATCTCCACGATATTCAGAGTTCCAGTATACTACTTCTCATAACGCGACTTGTCGATAAAAATCCGGTTCTTCAGGTAAAGCCAAATATTCCTAATCAACATATCGTTGAAGGATGGCTCGAAGAGAAACGCACCGATACGCAGGAAGCTATTGAGAAAATCATTAACGCAAAGAAAGACGCGGCTATCGGGTCCATTGTGCGAGACATATTCGGACAAACAGAAATCAGCACCCTTCAATACTATACCAAAGCGGTAAATGAAGATTTTATCAAGAAAAAATTGGACGGTTTTAGCCATACGCAGGAGTTAGCGTATTTAAAGACCTTTTTACTTGAAATCTTCAAGAAAGAATTACGCCCATTGTGTGACATATTCTTAATCAAGGGACAGTGGCAGAATCAGATGCTATCCCAGCAAATGTCAGACGCCATATACAGATTGGGTGACATTTATCCAAGGATAGAAGCTTTCGATATGACGTTGGCTTTATCAGGAGACTATGGAGATAAACTTAGAATCTACGTATCCAAAGCTGAAAAAGAGAAGAGTCACGTGAAATATGCAAACAATCTCTTCAAAATGATAAATATAACAGCACAGGATATCATAAACGATATAGCTCGATTTCTCATCATCATAGGAAAATTTTTAAAAACTTTTATCGACGATAAGCAAAAACCTCTACACGATTTTATTATGAATTGGAAGGAGATAGAATCCGCATCCGAAGTTCCGATTCTTGAAAGATTAGAGATGGGTTATAAAAAAATTTACTCTATGGTCAAACTTTTACAGATTTTTTCTAATCCGATAGATACAAAATGGTAAGGTGCTTTAGATGAAAGTTACAAAGAAGCGGATGCTCTGTCCCCTTCCGTATACTAAGAAATTTACTGTGGGGAATTTATGTTAAACGACCCAAAAGCAGAGCTGGAATTGCTCTTCGATATTGCGAGAACTTTTGACAAATATGTTGAGCTGAGGACTGCACTTGGCCCGCTTCTGAGCCTTCTCGAAACAAGAGCAGGTCTCACGTGGGGTATGGTGACCCTCCTCGATAGGTCTACAGGTCTTCTTAAGATAGAAGAGGCTTATGGTCTGTCCCTCAAAGAAAAATCACGTGGACGTTATCGTCTCGGTGAAGGACTTGTGGGCAGAGTCTTTGAGTCAGGTCTTCCGATTACTGTGGAAGATTTATCGCAAGATTCTCGTTTCTTGAACCGCGCAAAAAATAGGACACAAAAAGATCTCGAAGGTCTTACATATTATTGTATCCCGATCCGTTCCGGTAAAAGTGTCATAGGTACCCTTAGCGCGGAACGTCGTCTCAACAACAACGACTCTAAAGAACAACAAATGACTTGGGACCGCTCCTTTCTCGAAAAAACAGCAGCCATTATCTCAGACTCTGCAAAGTTACGCGAACGAATTCTGGAAGAACAATTTCGTTTGCGAAATGATGCGAATGACTGTCCCCGTACCCCAGCGGGGAAGCCGAGTGTGCATATAGCCGAGGGTAGTGCCATCATAGGGACAGGCAATGCCATGCGCGAGGTCTACGAGATGCTCTCGCAAGTAGCGCCTAGTGACGCGACTGTTATCATCACAGGCGAAAGCGGAACAGGTAAGGAACTTATGGCTGCCGAATTGCATCGTCTGTCTCCTCGAAGTAAAGCTCCTTTTGTCAAAATAAACTGTGCCGCTCTACCCGAATCTATTATAGAGAGCGAGCTTTTCGGTCATGAAAAAGGATCTTTTACCGGAGCGATGAATCTTCACAAGGGTAAATTCGAACAAGCGCATAAAGGAACGTTATTTCTTGATGAAATCGGTGAGCTTTCCCCGCAAATACAAGCAAAACTTCTTCGCGTACTTCAAGAAAGAGAGATTGAACGTGTTGGAGGGACAGGCACTATAAAAGTCGATGTCCGCTTGATAGCCGCAACAAATCAAAATCTTGATGAAGCGGTTAAGAAAGGACTCTTCCGGGAAGATTTGTATTATCGTCTGAATGTTTTTCCTTTGCATATTCCCCCTTTGCGTGAACGGAAGAGCGATATTGTGCTTTTAGCCGATCATTTTGCCGAAAAACATGCTGAAAAAAATAACAAACTTATCAAACGTATCTCTTCACCGAGTATAGATTTATTGACGAGTTACTCATGGCCAGGGAATGTACGAGAACTTGAAAATTGTATTGAACGTGCCGTAATTCTTTCAACCGATTCGGTAATCCACTCGTATAATTTACCGCCGAGTCTTCAATCGCCGTCTTCTACTCAAACAGAACCTAATACCACACTAGAAGCCGCCCTCTCACGGCTTGAAAAAGAGCTTATAATTGAGGCTCTTAAAATCAGTGAAGGTAATATGTCCGCTGCCAGCCGTAGACTAGGCATCACAGAAAGACAAATGGGACTCCGGGTTCATCATTACGCCATTAATTGGAAATCTTATAAATCTACAAAAATGTAGATTAAGAATTTTAATTCTACATAAATGTATAATTTTCCGAGATTGGATTAGAACAGAAAAAATAAGAGGGACAGACACTATAATAATAAAAATGTCTGATATAAGTGAAAATCAAAGCAAATTCCATTTGAACTCCTATATATTTATATGAGGAAACCTCGTCAGCTCAAAATTGGAGCCACTTACCATGTTACTTCGAAAATAAACCGCGGTAACTGCGAAATGAAAGCTCCAGAAATCAAAAATATGTTTTTGCAAGTTGTTAAAATTGCAAAAACAAAATATGATTTTATCATCAGTAATTTCTGTATTATGGATAATCATTTCCATTTCCTTATTACACCAGGAAAAGGAGTATCTCTATCTAAAATAATGCAATGGATTAAATGCAATTTCACAAGAAGATGGAATAAAAAAAATAATGTGACAGGGCATCTATGGGGAGAACGATTCTGGTCAAGAATTATCAACGGAATTGAAGATTTTCTGAGAATTGTTGAATATATTGACAATAATCCTGTTGCCGCAGGTTTTGTGAAAGAAGCCAAAGATTGGGAATTCGGCGGACTCTTTCACCATATAATGCGATGTATAGATATTGTTTTACCACCGGACAAGACGATACTTGAACGGTACACTTACTATGGTGGGTTAGTAAATGTCGGTGAAACCATAAAATTTTTAAGAGCAGACACCTCATCATAACTATCTGAATTAACAACAGATACTCTTTGAATTCAGATATACATCATAATAATTTATATTAACGATAGCCATTACACATAAATTCCTCTTTAAATTTCACAATATTGGCACGAATTTTGCTTAAGAAAAGTAAGCATATTATTTTAGGAGGAAAAAATGCGAAAAAAAATTCTTGTGTTAGCTTTGTTTATGGCGGCTATGGCAAGTTCTCTTTTTGCACAGGAGAGTATTGAAAATTTAGGTTTTTCTCTAGATGTGATCTGGCTTTTTATTGGAGCAATTCTAGTTTTCATTATGCAAGCCGGCTTTGCTCTGGTTGAGACAGGTCTTACTCGTGCAAAAAACGCCACCAATATCACTATGAAAAACGTGATGGACTTCTGTTTTGGAGCTATTGTGTATTGGATGATAGGCTGGGGTTTTATGTATGGAAAAGATGCTCTCGGAGGACTCATAGGGACAGACCAATTTTTTTACGGACCTATGGAATTGAATATTGATAATGGAAATTTCTACAAGAGCTGGTTTTTCCAGGTCGTGTTTGCAGCGACTGCGGCCACTATCGTGTCCGGTGCAATGGCAGAAAGGACACAATTCAAGTCCTACTTAATTTACACCTGCTTCATATCGGCGTTTATCTATCCCATTTCAGGACATTGGGCCTGGGGTGGCGGCTGGCTCGCAAACCTTGGGTTCCACGACTTTGCTGGTTCAACGGTGGTTCACTCTGTCGGTGGATGGGCAGCACTTATGGGCGCTATCGTTCTTGGTCCTCGTATTGGCAAATATGTAAAAGGTTCTAATGGGCAGATAACGGTCAAAGCTTTTCCCGGTCACAATATTCCGTATGCAGCACTCGGTGTACTGTTACTGTTCTTCGGATGGTTTGGGTTTAACGCCGCGTCTACAGGTGTTGCCACAGTGGGCGATGGGGGAATTTGGAGCGGACTTAATATCGCACGAGTATCTGTCACCACGTGTCTTGCGGCCGCGGCTGGAGCTGTTGGCGCACTCATTTTCTCATGGATTTGGTTCAAAAAACCTGATTGTTCTATGACACTCAATGGACTTTTAGCCGGACTTGTGTCGATTACCGCGCCTTGTGCAATAGTTTCACCAGGTGCTTCCATTATTATTGGATTCATAGGTGGTGTATTAGTAGTTGCCGCTGTTGAATTTATTGACAAGGTTCTCAAGATTGATGATCCGGTCGGCGCAATTTCAGTACATTTGGTGTGTGGTATATTTGGTACTATTGCAGTTGGTATTTGGGGCAACGCGCCTGATGCCGACATAGCTGGACTTCTCCATGGCGGTGGTTTTCATCAGTTAGGAGTACAACTCTTAGGCATTGTTACTGTCGGTGCATGGGCGGGTGTTATCAGTCTTATTCTCTTCTTATCTATTAAAGCAATCACTGGGCTGAGGGTTACGCCTAAAGAAGAACTTATGGGGCTCGATATTACCGAACATAAGGCTGAAGCCTATACTGGCTTCCAGATATTCAGTAATATGTAAGTAAATCTTATAAAAGGAGTGTTAAAATGAAAATGATAGTTGCTTATATACAACCTCATGCTTTGAATGAGGTGAAGCAGGAACTCTATAAGGCTGATGTTTACAAAATGTCTATTACCAACGCAATGGGTTGTGGACAGCAAAAAGGCTATATGGAGAGTTACCGCGGTGTTGAAGCCGAAGTGAACCTCCTGAAAAAAGTCCGTATCGAAATAGCGGTAAATGACAACTTTGTAAAGCCAACTGTTGATGCTATTATACATGCTGCCCGAAGCGGAGAAATCGGAGATGGGAAAATATTCGTTCTCCCTATTGAAGAATGTATACGCATCAGGACGGGTGAGTCAGGGTCTTCCGCCATAGGATAGTTCACTCGAAAGTGTCTGTCCCTTTCTTATTCTAATTCTTCGTTGAAACAGACGTTTCGAGTAGAAGAAAGGGGACAGACACTTATCCAAAATATTTAAAAGAATACTGCGAGACTTTCGATATGAGCAGTTTGAGGGTAAAAGTCGAACATAGAGAGAGAAGCGAGTCGGTACCCGGCTTGGATAAATATCTTACTATCGCGTGCAAGCGTGGATGGGTTACAAGATACGTAGATTATGACAGGAGGATGGTCTTCGCAAAGACGATATCGGAAAAATGGTGAAAGTCCCTGCCGAGGCGGATCCACAATCACAAAACCGTATTTTTTTGTACCTTGCATTTTTGCCCAACGGTCGCTTGAAATCGCAAAACTCTCTCCTAGGTTCCCGACATTTTCCCGCGCTAGTGCTAATGCATCTTTGTTTTCCTCAACAATATCGGGAGCAGGGAAAAAATCCTGAAGAAATGCGGCAAACGTGCCGACCCCGGAATAGACATCCAGACAGGGTCCCTTGGCTTCTCCCGCAAAGAAGAGAATGTCTTTGACAAGCTCCTCAAGCATCACGGCGTTGCTTTGAAAAAATACGTTCACGTCTAAAACAATATCCCGGTCAAGAATTCTCACTTTGCCACGACTTTTCCCTTTTTCTCCTTCAATTAAAAAAGTATCTTTGAATGAATAAAGGGTTGTTTCTCTTTTGAGTGATGGATTTTTTTTGAGAAAAGCGTTAATACCCGTATCCGACACAGGACAAATTTTTACCTCCGGTGGATTTGTTTGGTAAAATGGGATGACTTCCTCGCTTTTTTTTGCCTTGAAACCGACTTGTCCTAGCCTGTCTACATGAAACCTGACCTTATTTCTGTACCCGAACTCATTTTCTCTATTATATTTGATTTTTAGTTCAGGTAACTCTGAGAAACCGCCAATACGGAAGAGGGCATCTTTAAGAATAGCCGCCTTTGCCTCAATCTGTGCATCGTAGACGAGATGTTGGAGAGAGCAACCTCCACATATGCCGAACAAGGGACAGATACATGCTCGTCTTTTTGGAGACAGCTCTACAATATCGAGAACTTCCGCTGTCGCCCAATTTTTGTGTTCTTTTGTGATACGGGCGCGGATGACATCGCTCGGAGCGACACCATCTACAAACACCTTTTGCCCTGATTTTGATAACACCCCTGCTCCATTGGACGCTATACTTTCTACCTCTGCCGTAAAAACGTCATCTATCATTGAATCACTCCGCACTCATAGCAGTACTGCAAAAGCTTCTGCACATATAAACCTTATGTCTGTCTGCATCATAGAGTGTCTGTCCCCCTTAGTATTTTCACTATACGCCATCTGTCCACAAATGTCAAATACGCGCCAATTCATAACAGTGTCTGTCCCCTATTACTCTTATTACTAATACCTTTGGTGTCAGACACCTTAAGGTGTCTGACACCAAAGGTCAATATTTTCAAGGCCGCGTCTGTCGTTGCGCCTGACGTAGTATTGCCTTATGTGTCTTTGCGCCTGACGTAGTATTGCCTTATGTGTCTGACACCTTGAGTGTCTGTCCCCAACGCCGTTGTCCGCTCCGCCTTGAGTGTCTGTCCCCATTGCTATACCAAATAAAAAAGCCGCCCCGGTGTAACGGGGGCGGCTTAGTTTGTTACAGACAGATATTATTTAGGAATGCTTATTCAGCGGCAGGCGGCGTCCATGGTTCGATGGTGATCTTGCTGATTAGCATTGATGATACACCGCTTTCACAACGGAATTGCAAGAACGAATG
>JAIRNA010000017.1 GCA_031258305.1 Treponema sp.
CCCGCGCCGCGGCCGCGGGCGCGGCTGTGGTTGTTGTCCGCGCGGCCGGCGCGGGCGGGGGGCGCCCCGCCCCCCCCGGAACGCCAAGAGCGGTTGAACGACTTCTTGACGAGCTGTATTTCTCGTATCCTCCATTAGATAGAGCTTGCATGAAGTCGTTTATCCGCGCACGCGCATCGCGCTTTTCTTTGATATATCCATCGTGAGAATAAGTTCTTGTCCAAGAATTTAACTTCATAACGAATATATTTTAATGGGTATTTAGAAAATATACAAGGTGGAAATCTGCAAATTTTCCTCTAAAAAAGGGGGAGGGGAGGGGAGTCGTCTCAATCGCCGCCGCGAGAAATACCACCGGGTCCTTTGCTTTTTTCAGAAAGTTTCTTGTAAGGTTAATTGACAAACCCATCCTATTTACGCTATCATTGCTATATGATAAAGCTTTCTCATCACAAAGTCCATTTTTCAAACGGTTCTTTTTCAGAATTTTCTGAAAATAGAGAAAAGAGCCCGGGAGGGGTAAGCATAGCCCGCAAGATTCTCGCGACACATAACGCGGGTGATGAGGCAAATCTTAAACTGCGGTTTGACGCGCTTGCGTCCCACGATATAACGTTTGTCAACATCATCCAAACTGTAAAGGCCTGCGGACTAGAAAAGTTCCCCGTGCCGTACGTCTTGACTAACTGTCATAACTCCCTCTGCGCGGTCGGCGGCACGATCAACGAGGATGACCACCTCTTTGGGCTGTCCGCGGCAGTCAAATACGGCGGTATCTACGTGCCGCCCCATCTTGCTGTGATTCACTCGTTTATGCGTGAGCAATTCGCAGGTTGCGGCAAGATGATACTCGGCTCAGATAGCCACACTCGTTACGGCGCGCTCGGAACTCTGGCGATCGGTGAAGGCGGCGGAGAACTGGCCAAGCAAATACTCGGACAAACCTACGACCTTGCCGCGCCGGAGGTGATAGCCGTACATCTGAACGGTAAACTTCGCGCCGGCGTGGGACCCCAAGATGTCGCATTAGCTATCATCGGCGCGGTCTTTCAAAACGGCTTTGTCAAAAATAAGATTATGGAATTTACAGGGGACGGCATCTCTCATTTGTCCATTGATTTCCGCGCGGGTATCGACGCTATGACTACCGAAACCGCATGCTTGTCGTCCGTCTGGCAGACAGACGGCGCGGTGAAGGACTTTTTGACCGCTCATGGACGAGGGAGCGATTATCAGAAGCTTGAACCAGAGGAGGGCGCGGTCTATGACGGTCTTCTTGAGGTTGACCTTTCGCAAATAAAGCCTATGATCGCCCTGCCGTTTCACCCTAGTAACGTGTTTACAATAGACGAATTCAATGCAAATACGGGTGATATTCTGCGCGATGTGGAAAAGAGCGCTGAAGAACTGGGCATAAAGCTTAAACTTACGGACAAAATAGGAGATGAGCGATTCAAGGTAGACCATGCCGTCATCGCTGGTTGCGCCGGAGGTACTTTTGACAACATCATTGCGGCCGAAAAAGTACTGTCGTCTGAGAAAAGCGCAAAATTTTACAATATTCCCCTATCTATTTACCCTGGGAGCCAGCCGATTTTGCTGGAATTGACCAGAAATGGGACAGTTACGCGGCTTTTAGAGCAAGGCGTGGTTGTACGTACCGCGTTTTGCGGACCTTGTTTCGGTGCGGGAGACGTACCTGCAAACAACGGCTTGTCGATTCGGCACACGACGCGTAACTTCCCAAACCGCGAAGGAGCGAAGCCGTCCGCGGGTCAAGGCGCGGGCGTTGCCCTTATGGACGCACGGAGCATTTCCGCGACCGTAAAAAACAATGGCTTACTCACTTCAGCCGAAGGGATTGAAATCCCCCAAACGCCCTATCATTTTGACGATTCGCCGTACCGTGTCCGCGTCTACAATGGCTGGGGTAAGGCGGACCCGTCTGCGCCTCTGCGCTACGGTCCGAATATCGCAGACTGGCCGGAAATACCCACGATGAGGGACAGTCTTCTTATCAAAATCGTTTCCTATATTACAGATGCCATAACAACCACGGACGAGCTGATTCCATCTGGTGAAATTTCTTCATTTCGTTCCAACCCTGTCGGTCTTGCGGAATTTACGCTTTCCCGCAAGGACCCTGCGTACGTAAGCAAGGCAAAGGCGGTATGGGATGCGGCGGCTCAGAGCAATGAAAATGAGGAATCTGATGAAAAAACCCAGCAAGACCCAATACGCTTCGCGATTGAACTTGAACTGAAAAAAATTTTGCGTAAGGTAGAAATACTCAACCATGGTTACAATTTAGAAAGACCTCAAGTCGGGTCCGCTATCTTCGCCAAAAAGCCCGGAGATGGAAGCGCCCGCGAACAAGCCGCTAGTTGCCAAAAGGTTTTGGGCGGGATAGCCAACTTTGCCAACGAATATGCGACCAAACGGTACCGTTCCAACCTCATCAATTGGGGAATCTTGCCTTTTGTCATTGAAGGTGAACCGTTTTTCAAGAATGGCGATTATATCTATATTCGGGCGTCGGACCTCGACAAGCCGAATTGGGAAGCGTTTCATTTATCTCCCGATTCCAATGAAGTCGGATTCTACAGCTTGAAAACCCCTGAACTCACGCCGATTGAAAAAGAAATCATGCGGGCAGGCTGTCTTATCAACTACAACCGTCAGAGGTCATAGTCACTAAAGCCTTGCGTGGCGATTATTGAGATTTTGACAACTTGGTATGTTCGTTAGGTTCTTACCCTTATTCTGTGAGACAGAATAAACATTATCAACAGTAGAATTATTATCATATACCTCTGG
>JAIRNA010000096.1 GCA_031258305.1 Treponema sp.
CGACCGCGTGTGATACCGCGGTGTTGGCTTTTGGCGCGTTACAAGACACGCCTCAATCCGAAACTATCGACTATGAGGGCATCGTCCCTTCTGATGAGGAACTTAAGTACACGGCCGAATCTTGCCGGAAATTCGGCTTGTCCATCATATTAAAGCCAATGGTAAACTGCCGTAACGGGGTGTGGCGGGCTTACATTGACTTTTTTGACCATGAAGCGCCTTGCGAGCCGAAATGGAGATCATGGTTCGAGAGTTACACAGCTTACATTCTCCACTATGCGGCGCTTGCCGCGGAAATTAAAGCCGATATGCTGATGATAGGGTGTGAATTGGTACAATCCGAGCGTAAGGCTGACTATTGGCGAGACCTTATTAACAAAATTCGTGCGGTCTACAACGGGAAAATCACCTATAATACGGATAAGTATCAAGAAGATGCGGTCGTATGGTGGGATGCAGTTGATTATATTTCCTCAAGCGGCTATTACCCCATCAATCAATGGGACAAAAATCTGGACCGCATCTCATCCGTTGTGCAAAAATTCCAAAAACCCTTCTTTTTTTCGGAGTGCGGATGTCCAAGTCGAAGTGGTTCTTCCCTCATTCCCAATGACTGGACTCGCAAAGGAGACCTAAATCTTGAAGAGCAAGCCGCGTATTACGCGACTATGTTTGAAAAAGCAGGAGCGCGTCCGTGGGTCCACGGCTTTGTCTGCTGGGCGCACCTTGAGACTTACACCAGATTCCCTATTGTCAACGACGGTTATAGCGTTCTCGGTAAGCCGGCCGGTCAAGTGGTGAAGGAGTTTTACTCTCAAACGCGCCGCGGTTCCTGCTTAAAGCAGGATGGAAGATTGATAAGTAGAACAGACTGAACCTGAGAAATTTGTTGTGTTTAAAAACGTGTAGGCTAACAAGAATATCGGAAACCCGACCATAGTTTTAAAGACTCTAGAATGGACAACGAATGTTGAATTTAAATATTCGAGTAATTTGTTGCCCTTTCTGAAAAATAAAGCGTTATACGCCTTTTTTATTTGTAAAATATAAAATTGCGGCGAAGAAGACTTGAACTTCCATACCTCTCGGCACCAGCACCTCAAGCTGGCGTGTCTACCAAATTCCACCATCGCCGCATAAGTTCTAACTAGTATACAGGTTTAACACTTTTTTGTCAAGCACATTTTATACTAATTTGAAATTTTGTCCGACACCTTGCTTATACAGGAGATTTTCTCTACCGTATTGTTCATCTAAATATGAACCAATAGACAGCGTAGAAGACCGGCGCCGCAAGCGCGATGGAGTCTATGGAATCTAGCACTCCGCCGCGTCCGGGAATGATATTACCTGAGTCTTTTGTACTGACACTTCGTTTGAGGGCTGATTCGGACAGATCTCCGAGTGAGGCGGCAATGCCGACGAAAAGCCCGAGCAAAAAACCCGCGATCGGACGCGGAAGAAGAAGACGCGTGGGAGAGAATATATCAGGGAGGAGTGTAACCGCGATGAAACCGATAAGCACAGAGGCTGAAAGACCGCCCGCATAACCAGCGATACTTTTATTGGGGCTTGCAGGAATGATGTCGCGGTTGTTCTTGCCGAAAAGCATACCAAAAACCCATGCGACGGAATCGTTGGCGATGACGATAAGGAGAAACAGACAGATGATTTGAGTTGCGTTGTCCCATCGCGTCATTGGTATTATCCACAACAAGAAAAGCCCTGGATAGAGAATCACCGACAAGCCTGCCACAGTATAGCCAAGAACGTCCTTCAGTTTTTCCTTACTTGAGAATATTCTCGAAACCATGACCCATAGTGCGCTCAAAATCAGAATACTCGGCACTATCTGGCTGTTCATATCGAGGACCGCAACCAAAGTCATACTCAGAGGAGCTGTGGCGCCGAGGATAGCAGCTTCAACAAGCGGAATTTTTGCGCCTGTTTTTTTGATGAGACCAGCGAATTCTACCGCCCCAAGGCTCGACAACGCTATGACCACGATATTTGCGGCTAAATGGTGGTATTGTGGCAGAAAAACCACGATACCAACCACGAGCGGAACGGCAACACAAAACATTATGAACCTTTCAATAAATTTTTTCAATATTTATTCCTTAATTGAGAGTAGGAAATTGAGAGTTGAGTTGTGTTAGCAAAGAAAATATAATAATTTAAAACGATATACAGTAATAAAAACCTACTCCCTACTTTATTCCCCCAAATCGACGTTCTCGTTTCTGAAAATCCGCTATCGCCATGGATAAATCGCTTGCTGTCCAATCAGGCCATAGTTTATCGGAAAAATAGAACTCCGCATAGGCGGACTCCCAGAGAAGGAAGTTACTCACACGCTTTTCACCCGCGGTACGGATGATGAGGTCCAGATCTGGTATGTCCGGATTGTCGAGATGGGCGCTTATCGTTTCACTGTTTATCTCCTGTCCATTGTCAAGGGCGCGTCTCACTGCGCGGACGATTTCATCTCTACCACCGTAATTTATAGCGAGCGTGATTTGAGTTCCGGTGAAACAAGCACTTTCAGCGCATGTATCAATTATATCTTGGGCAACGTCTGACGGAAGCCGAGAAATGTCGCCTGTGTAGCGCACACGAATGTTATTTTCGCGAGAAAAGCTGAATTCAGCCCGTAAATACTGCCGCACCAATCCCATGATGAAACCAACCTCATCTGCGGTGCGCTTCCAGTTTTCGGTGGAAAACACGTAGAACGTAACATAGGGAATACCTATGTCGCTCGCGGCTTTTGCGATTCGTTTGCCTGCCTTCAAGCCTTCGACATGCCCCTGCGTACGCGCAAGGCCGCGTTTCCGCGCCCATCGCCCATTCCCGTCCATGATAATGCCGATATGTGTAGGTGTCATTGATTATTGGGGTAAGGGAGTGGGAGTAGGAATAGTATTTTATTGAAAAAACTTACCATTAAACTTTTTGATAACAAACCTACTCCCAATTACACACTCCCAACTCCTTACTCCTCCATTATTTCCGTCTCTTTTTCCGCGAGAATTTTGTCTATTTCAGCGGTATATCTTTTCGTCAAATCCTGTAAGTCTTCATAGGCTTTCTTTTCATCGTCTTCCGTGATTTCGGAGGCTTTGAGCTGTTTTTTCAGTTCGTCATTACCGTCCCGCCTGATATTACGGAGAGCTACCTTAGACTGCTCCGCGTAATTTTTCGCTGTTTTGACAAGTGCTTTGCGCCGATCGCCTGTAAGGGGCGGAATACTGATACGGATAACTTTACCATCGTTGCTAGGATTGAGTGATAATTCCGAATTACGGATAGCCTTTTCTATTTCGCCGATAAGCGCCTTGTCCCATGGCGTAATAACAACAAGTCGCGCTTCCGGAATCGAAATATTGGCAACCTGATTGATTGCCTGTTTATCTCCGTAGGCGTCTACTCGAATCTTGTCAAACAGAGCGGCAGAGGCTCTGCCCGTTCGCAAAGCGGCAAAATTCTCTCTCAAATTCGCCGCGGTCTTTTTCATCTTCTCTTCTAACGAAGAAATAACGTTGTTACTCATTTTTTTATAGAAAGTTAGGGTAGGGACTAGGTTTTTTCAGCAAACAAAGTTTGTTCTTTATCAAGCGATATTTGTACCAACGTACCAGCCCCCACTCTCAACTCTCAACTCCTCCTTACTCTTGTCCTACTTTGAAATACACATAATCCACAATAGCGAGGCTTGCGCCGAGCTGTTTGCCCGTGTCCGCGAGAGCTTGCGCCACCGTGATTTTTTCGTCTTTAATGTAACCCTGGTCCAGAAGACAGATGGACTTAAGAAATTTGTTCAGTTTACCTCTGAGGATGCTTTCGAGAGCTTGGACGGGCTTGCTCTTCAGACTTTCGTCTGCTTCCATTTGCTTGCGGAATATATCTTCCTGTTCCTTGATAAACGACGGGTCGAGCTTGTCCTTGCTTAACACCAGAGGGCTGAACGCCGCTATGTGCATAGCGATGCTGTAGGCAAAAGATTCAAGGTTCGTCTGGGCAATCACCTTGTCCGCGGACAGTTTTACGATGATGCCGATTGCGCCGTCCCCGTGTATGTACGAGGCAAGATACTCGGTTTCGCCCGCAGTAATGAGCTTGAGCCGTTTTAGGCTCATATTTTCTCGAATCTTCGCGGCGAGGTCGGTCACGACGGCAGAAAGTTCCTCGTTAGGCGCGGTGTAGCCTTTTTCCAGCGCCCTATCCGCTATGACGTCGCCGAGAGCGATAAACTCTGGGTTCCGCGCCACGAAGTCGGTTTCGGATGCCAATTCCACGACAACCGCTCTTTTGTCCTTTGCCTTGATGAAGATTTTACCTTCGTTAGTCGCCCTATATGAGCGTTTCTCCACCGCGGCAAGCCCTTTTTCCTTGAGGTGTTTTTCCGCGGCCGCAAAATCACCGTTAGCCTCTTCCAAGGCTTTCTTACATTCCATTGGACCGGCTCCGGTCTTCTCCCGAAGTTTTTTTATATCTGCAACTGTTACTGCCATATTTTCTCCTTATATTTGTTAGAAATGAGTACATTAGTAAACGAAGCTTGATAGTTTTAAGCAACATTGACTAATAATAACCCTGTTCTCCACAACCTACTCCCCGTAAACTTTATCCTCGTCAACGGGAAGCTCTTCGTCATCGGTCTTGAAAATCGCCTCACCAGATTTGTATTTGTCGATGTCGATTTCCATATCTTCTTCTTTGATAGAGGCGTCCGTCATAATGTCTTCCAAGCTTTCGTCTCCCAGCCCTTCTTCCAAGATTCGCAAGCCTACTTCATTGTCAGTTTCCACGACCGCGTTTGCGATGATTTGAGTGAATAGCGAGATGGAGCGGATGGCATCGTCGTTACCCGGAATGGGGTAGTCGATACCTTCGGGGTTGCAGTTCGTGTCTACGACCGCGACAATAGGAATCCCCATACGCCGCGCTTCGGCCACAGTGATAGCCTCTTTGCGCGTATCAATGACGAACAGAATGCCCGGAACCTCCTTCATTTCCTTAATACCGCCCAAATTTTTCTGAAGTTTGTCGCGTTCTTTACTCAAGGACGCTATCTCCTTTTTGGTGAGGTTCTCGAACGTACCGTCCACTTCCATTTTTTCTAGTTTTTTTAGACGGATGAGCGACTCTTTGATGGTAACGAAATTGGTCAACATACCGCCAAGCCACCGGTTATTCACGTAAAACATACCGCAACGCTCGGCTTCTTTCTGAATCGCCTGTTGCGCCTGCTTCTTCGTCCCGACAAACAAAACGGTCTTACCCGATTTGATAGTCTTCCTAACGGCGTCATAGGCGTCTTTAATTGCCTGAATGGTCTTCTGTAAGTCAATAATATGAATACCATTCCTTTCCGCGAAGATGTATTGCTTCATCCGCGGATCCCAACGACGAACCTGATGTCCGAAGTGTACACCGGACTCCAACAGGCTCTTCATGGTAACTACTGCCATGTTTCCTCCTAAACTGCGACGGTTATATTCATAACCGCCTGCCCTTACTCTATTTCTCGCCTTCCGCAACGCGGATTTTTGACGGAACCTGCCTTACGAGGCTAAATCGTTTTCAGTAAAAACGATTTTAAAAAGTATAACGAAAATATGAGATAATGACAAGAGGCAAGCCTGCTTTTCATCCTCTTATTGTTTTTTTGAAAGCCTCCGCTGAAGAAAAGCTACGTCGTCCCCCTCAGGTGCTTTACAGAATTGGTATCTTCTTGCGCTAGTTTCAAGAACGCGGACAGCGGCTCAATATCCGGATTCCCCAATGAGAAGTCGAATACATTATCGCCGCCGAACTGCTTCTTGAGTCTCGTTCCTTCTTCAAATATCTTCCAAATCATAGAAGACGATGCGAGGCTTTTTTTGATATAGTTTGCTATAGCCATATCCGCTATTTTTTCACAAATCGCGGTAAAATGCAATATAAAATGAGGAGCACGGGTATCAGCGTCTATGATTCTTAATAAAATGAGGAGCACGGGTATCAGCGTCTATGATTCTTACGGTACCGTATATGGCGGCGAATCCACAGGGGATGGAACCATGCCCAACGGGGGAGACAGGACTGGCACAAAATGAGAACGAGGATAACCACCAGCAGCAAGACCGCCACAATCGCCAGTACGAGAATTGCTACACAAATCGGAGACACCGCACAGCTCTGAACCGTGGGGGCAGGTATTTCCGCCAATACATACTGTACAGGAGGCGGAGAAACAGTCTGACTGTTTTCTACCGGCGGAACATTCATTACCAGAGGGGCAGAGGACTGCTGGACAGGGGATGGGGACCGGGTAGAGGACTGCTGGACAGCGGTTTGGGACTGGGCAGAGTCCGTCGGCTGTTCCGGGACCGTCGCAGAGTCCGTCGGCTGTTCCGGCAGCAACTGTTCAAGGCGTACCTCGGTATACCCGGAAGCGGCCATCCCTATAGCGTCCCCCGCGTCCTTGTAAACATCGGCAATCCTGGGATCGGACGCGGGAATACGACCGTTCACAGTGGCTATCACCTGCTGGTTGTTCTTCAGATTGGTTACCTTGACACGGACGCCAAAAGACAAACTAGAATGAGAAATATGATAACCGCTTTTTTCAGAGTTATATGAAGCGTTTCCCGTCTGGATTTGACCGAAACATAAAACCGGAAAGAAGATTCCAATGATTAAAACCGCGCTTAGAGATTTCATAAGCCTGCTCCTATTTCTTTATATTAATAAAACCCAGGGCATAGCCCAGGGTAAAGGACAACATTCCCCGGTTGTAAGCGGTTTTCACCGCGTCATTAATGGTAGTTTTGCTGAAATCCGCCGAATAGCGGATGTCGGCCAGGAGTATTCCGGGACCAAGTTTTGCGGCAGCCTCGAACCCGGCGGTCAAGCCCACCGGTATGCCGTCGAAGGACCTGGAAAATGTATCTTCCTTTCCCGCTGGATTAATCCGGTATGAAGTTTCCCCAAGAGGAACAAACGCGAATAAACCGCCGTAAGGGGAAAGCCGGAAATTACCGGGCCGCATACTTAATTTGAAAAGAACCGGAAAAAGCAGCGAAAAGGAACGATACCGTTTGTTGACCAGAACGGGAATATAAGCGGTGGCATCGGGAGCAGCATCGCTTATGCCCCGGTAGACCAGATCATCCCAGATAAAATCAGCTTCGGCCTGAAGCGAAATCAGGGAATTGAGCCGCACCGTTATAAAGAGCCCTCCCTCATAATTGAGGGAATGTGCGCCGGGAACGGTTTCTTCGGGGGCCGTGTACCAATGGCTGGAAACCCCGGACCGGATTCCCAGATTGATTATTTTATCGTCCCATGCTTTTTCTATTTCCTGTTCGGCTGCCGCCGGTTTTTCGATGATATGAGAAAAGAGCCATTCCACAAGGCTTGGCAGGCTTTCCAAACCCGTTTCGATATCCTGATATTCGAGGTCATCCGTGTAGATCATGGTGGAATCAACCACATCCCAAAGCCACAACTGGAGGTAATACTCGCCTTCGTAATTGCCCGGATACACGCCACCAGTAATGGCATACCGAGCGCCCGAAACCAATTCTTTGATGGGCGGCATATCGGTAGGAATTCTGACCTCCGCAGCTTCTATGGCTTCGGCGCTGATGATCCGGCAGCGATACTTCTTTAGATCCTCCACGGCCCGCTCCACGGCCCGGTTAAAGACCGCTGCTGCTTCCTCCTCCCCGGTGAACGGGAGCAGCCCGGTTAGCGCCTTGCCCTCAGAATCATAGCCCTCACGAACCGGAACATTTTGAGCCTGAAGACTCAGGGGAGACAATACCGGCAGAAGCAGAGCTAAACAAACCGCAATGCTTTTATTCATTTTGAACCTCCCTTCTTCTGAAAAAGGCCGAATTCAAAACCCAGGGACAGGGATACCCCGCGTCGTCTGTAGGTTTTCATTCCTCCGCTGCCGCTCAAATCAGGTTCTCCCAAGTCCACAGTATACCGGATATCCGCAAAAAGTATGCCGCGCTGTAAGGGGTAGGCTATGCTTAGGCCGCCCAGCAGCCCCATGGGCGGGGAAAGAGAATAGGAAAACGATTCATCCTCATCATAGGGGCTGCCGGTTTTCATCTCTCCCAGAGGCGCTATAACATATCCTCCCAAGAAAGGAGAAACCCGGAATTTTCCGGGATGAAAGTTCAGCTTTGCCATGAGGGGAAACTCAAGGGAAAAAGACTGAAAATGATACGTATACCGGACAAGGTCATTATCCGCGGCATTAAGTTTGTACCGCCAAACTGACGCATGGTCCCAAGTGAAAACCGCTTCCGCCTGTATGCTGAACAGGTCGCTTATCCTGACATCGGCCTGAACGCCGGCATCCAGGGACGGCCCAAACGTATCGCCCCCGGTAAAAGCAGTATCCCCGGAAGGAGTATAGATCCGCAGGGAAGGGCCCACACGAGCGCCTATGAAAAGCCATTTGCCCGTATGGGCATTAGCCGCCGCCGCCGTATTATCCGCAACGGGATCTTCGACCCCAAAGCGCCCTCTTTCTATTTCTATCTCCCCGCCGGCTGTCTGGGCCGAAGCGGGGAAAGAAACCCCACAAGAAAAGAATGCCGTTACCAGCAGCAAAAGGGGTTTTCGCATCAAGCGCCTCCTTACATAAATCAAAGTAAATCACGTATCCTGAGTTCTGTTTTTTCAAAACTCAGGATTAAAAACCTTATTTTTTAACGAGCCTTCCGTACTCGTCCAGTTTATAATCGCTTAAAGGTTGCGCGGGGATAACGCCCTTGAAAAAATTGATGGGGGGAAACCGGTTCACGATATCCTTGATTGCGCTGTCTTTATTCGTGTTGCCCCCCTTATCCTTGAGCAAATAGCTATTCAGCCAGTCGCCGTCTATCGTGGCGTTTGTATCGAACGCAAAGCTGGGTGTGAGATGGCTTTCGAGGCCGATCTGGGTTATGCGGTCTGTTCCAGTAAAGAAATTCCCATCCGACTTGACGAGATTGATATAGTTCCGGTTATCACCCGCAAAAGCCAGTTCCACAGTGGTGGCCCTCGCGCCTTCCATCATGGTAAACTCATCGCCGGCTCCGTTGTTCCAGCTTCCCTTGGCGTAATTCCGAACATACACCGCGGCCGACTGCGCTTTGCCGCGCATGGTGGTAATGCCCCTGGTGCAAAGGTCTGCAGAACTTCCGGCACCTGTATTAGCGGTTATGGAAGCGTTGCCGTCCATGTAGAAAAGACTCCGGGACCAGACAAACACGCCGCCGCCGTGACGTCTCGATTTGTTGTTGGTAATGCTACCGTTGATCATTTCAAATACGCCCTTGACCACGTAGACTCCGCCGCCGCCGTTGGGAGATGAATTCCCGCTGGAAGTATTGCCGCTTATCGTCCCGGCGCTCATCATAAAATTAAGCGGGGTAGTATCAGCGTTGACAGTATCCGGTATGCTCGAACCATTCACTAGGACTCCGCCTCCTGAACCATTGGTGGTGTTATTGGCAACTGAACCCTCCGCCAGCCAGAACAAGCTGTCCTCGCCGTTCACGTACACCCCGCCGCCGCCTGCAATGGAAGCGCCGCTAATAGTATTCTTTTCAAAGTCGGCTTCTGTTACTTTGTTGCCGCTGGCGATATTGTCGCTGACGGTTCCGCTAAGCAGATCAAACTCACTGTTGTCCCCATAAACCCCGCCGCCCGAGGCCGCCGTGTTGCCTGAGATGACGCCGCTCTTCCATTTAACCGTACTGTTCTCCCCTATATACATGCCGCCGCCGTTCCCGGGAGTCCCGCCGCCCTGGATGGCGATATTTTCAAAGGTGATATGCGCTCCGCCGGTAATGGAAATGACCCGCTTGCTGCTTGCGCCCTGGAGCACGGCGTTGCTGCCAACCCCGGTGATGTAGATGGGCCAGGGCTTGCCGCTATCCCTGCCGGCGCCCTTGAGGTTGAACACGCTGGCGCCGCCGGCAACAGAAGGCGCGTCGCTTGGTTGAAACGCGCCTCCGTCCCCCATGGATGTTGTCGAGGTGTCTTCCCATGCCCCGCCTTCGCTTGCGTCGTTCAGGGTTCCTATGACATATATATGATCCACGTTGTGTTTAACCGCCTGATACACCGCATAAGCCAAGGTCCTAAAGGGAACCGACTCGAAGCCGCCGTTGTTGTAATCCGGGTCCCTATCGTCCCCCGTGGCTTTAACGTAGTAGTAATGGACATCCCGGGCTACCACCACTACATAGTCCTGGGTATTTCCGGCCTGGGCGGTTACGGTATAGACCGCCTCCTGGTAATCATTCTGATTGCCAAAGGGAATAACATCGGTAGTACCATTGGGATTTGGAGATATGCTGCTGCTGTCCGGGTTTGACAGGGTGATTTTCGGTATCAGTTGTTTCAGATCGGTTTTCGGTCCGTCCTGGGGCGTTGGGTCGATCAGCGGCGCTGTAGCATAAGGCACCGATACGATGATGGGGATTTTCCCGTCCGCGCGGGGCTTTGTCCCGATCACCACCTTTGCCTTAGGCACGTTGGTTATGACAAAATCGAAGATGCCGGTATCGGTATTGGGGTTTTTCGTGGTGACTGTAACGGGGTATGTCTTTGTACCGCTCCCATCCTCCGATATTACCGTATAGACAACGCTTTCCGGTACGCTGAAATTCTGCTCCGCGCCGGAGGCTGGGGAGATGCTACCCTTGTACGCAATCAGGGGCTTGAGGTTGGTAAGGGGCGTACCGTAGGGCAACTCTACCGCTATGCTTCCGTCGCCGCCGTTTGGCTGGGTAACTGTACCGGGATAGCCGGAATAGCCGTCAAAGACAAAGGCCGTGATTTCCGCCTCGCCGCTCAAGGCTTCCGTAATCATTACCGTGTACGTCTTTGTCGTGCCGTTTTGGGCATAGACCCGAAAATTCCGGGCCGGTATTTCATCATCCATAAATTGAATGGGCCCGGCGATAACAGTATCGGACTCCTGATTGCCGAGGTCATCGGGATCGACGAGCAGTACCTTTGTCCCGAGATACGAAAATACCGGCGTTAACGTATAATCGGGATTGGCGGCTTTAGTGCCGTAGGGCGCTACTACCGAGATACTACGGGCAGCTTGATCAACCAGCGGCGCCGATGTCAAGACGATTTCCTTAAAGTCAATATCCGTAATCAAACAATCGTCGGCCGCCGCTTCGGTTACCACCACCGTGTACTGCTGGGTAACCCCGTTCCTGCCTTCCGCGGTCCAGGAAGTAGGCTTGCTGTAGTCGCCGGAACCCCAGCCGGGGTTCCCGTCGAGACTGTATGCAGGATCCGGGGCGGGAGCGGTGATCCGCGCGCCGGAAGCACATTCCACCACCGGTGTAAGGCTGGTCAAATTGGTCCCGGAGGGAACCGTTACCATGATGAGGCGGGTACCGTCCGCGCCGGGGTTGGACCCGATGATAGAGACCGCGCCGGGCGTTTGGCTAAAGTTAAAAGACGTGATGAAACCCGATCCCGTATCCGTTCCGGTATTGGTTACGATGAGATCCCCTGAAGCATAATGGAAGGCCGCGGGCGTGGTGAGGTTTGAAAAAACGTGGGCTATGTCGGTACGGCTGACCGGCGGATAGGGGCTGTCCATAGTTACCGTCGTGGTGAGCCGGTACTCGCCGGGGGGAAGGGACAGGGAGCCTGACTGTTTAACCATCCCGGTTTCCCGTTGCAACAGGATTATCGTCCCCTGGTCAGAACCTGCGGTAACGCTGTCGTTCATCAGGGATATGGGGATGGGGTTCCAGGTGTCATCATCGGCATTGAGGGATTCTACCAGCAGTTCCGCCTTGGCCGGAATCTGCCCTATTCCATCCCATGAAAGGGAATAATGCAAGGTCCCGTAAACATCCGAGTACCTATAGGGCTGGAGCGTCAGGGCTATCTCCGTCGAATCAGCCCCTGACACCGTAACCTCCTTCCAAGCCTCCTCTTCTGTTGCCACAGTCCTTGCAGAGGGTTTATCCTCCGTAAAGCCCGCGGCGGACACATAAAAGGTTCCTTCCTCCAGGCTTATCTGAAAAGAACCGGTATTGGATGTATAGGTCGCCGGATCAGCCCCTAGAGGGTCTGTGGAGACATACAGTTCGTACCCGGTAAACACGGGGTCTACTGCCAGCATGGTGCGGGCAGAGGCTAAAGCCGCGTATCCGCTAGAATCTTGCGAACTGGTAAGGATAACCAGCACATTTCCTTTCTTTACAGGGGAGACTGGACTTTCGAGAATATTGTCGCATCCTCCAGCCAGCAATGCCAAAACCCCGACTAAGAAAAAACCGGCGAAAACCGCCCCGTTACCATACGCACTGTTTCTGCTTCTCATACCCTGCCTCCTTTTACTGCGCCACTTCAAAATAAACCTTACCGGTGTAATACAGACCGTCTGAATGTTTCCCGGAAACCATTATCTCATGCCTGCCGGGGGTGAGAGAACCGTCTCCCGTATTTAGGGTGAAGGACTTCGTATCGTCCCCAAGGGCCTGTTTATGGCCGTCCAGGTACCACCCAGCGGAAATTACAGTATCATCTACCGTAACGGTAACGACGCCGGTCTGCTGATCAAACGTATAGGTGTCAATAACGGTTTTCTCCGCTTCACCCGTGAATGTTACCGCCCCTAGTTTCTGCTTTGTAACCTGTACGGTATAGGACTGGGGCAGGCCGATCTGATTTTTGACGGTGTAGGTTTGGGTAGTGCTGAAATCCTTCGCCGCACCGGTAAAGGGATTCGATGTCCGCTCGCTTCCGCTAGGCTCTATAATTGATTTCCCGATATAGGTAAGCGTCGGTACGAGGCTGCTTATGTCCGCGGCAGCCGGAACTGTCGCGGTTATCGTGCGGTTTTCCTGGTCGATTGAAGCCACCACCCGGATCGCCCCTCCGGTAAGGGGAACTTCGTTAAAGATAAAGCTGGTTATTATCGCCTCATCGCTGCGGGGATTCACCGTAACCTTGTAAGTTTTAGTGGTGCCGTCTTCGGCGCTTATGGTGTAGGTTTTGGGATCATTGAAATTCTGAGGAGTCCCCGATGCGGGACTGATGGCGCTGCCCTCCGTATAGCCTATGGTCGGGGCGATACTATCCAAAGACATTCCCGCGGGGACCCACACGGCTATCGGGTATGTCCCATCGGAATCCGGAACCGCGCCGATGACCGTCTGTGAGTCGGCGACACCTGGGAAGGTAAAGCTGGTGATGTCCTTAACGTTTGAAGCCATGGAGTTCACCGTTACCGTATAGCGCCGGGTTTTACCGGTTGTCCCGGTAACGGTATAGACCACCGGAGCGCTGAAATCGTTTGTCACATCCGATGCCGGGTTTACCGATATGCCGTTAAAATACAGGGTTGGCGCCAGCACCCGTAAATTCGCCCCTGAGGGAACCGTCACGCTGATAGTATTGGTATTTTGGTTTACCATGCCTGCGGCCAGGGGATTGGTAAAGTAGAACCCCGTGATTTCAGGCTCGCTGTCATTGCTTTCCGCATGAACGGTAAGGATGTAGGTCTTTGTTGTGCCGTCTTCGGCTGTTACGGTATATTCCGCCGGATTCTTGGAGGAGAAATCAACCGCCGAATCCGTTTTTGCCGGACTGGAGCCGCTTGGAGAACTGAAATTTTCCCCCGTTATGGTCTTGCCGGTAAAGGTGATCTGGGGGGTAAAGGAGCCGATCTCTGACACCGTTATGTCAATAGGGTATTTTCCCGCCGCATTGGGCATGGCGCTGATTATGACGCTGGTATCTTTCCGATCATCTCCAGAAAATAAAGAAACCGCGGTTATTTCCTTCGCGCTGTTTTTCGCCGCAGTTACCGTTACCATGTAGTTTTTGGTCGTACCGTCCGCGGCGTTTACCTGGTACGTTACCGGACCGGTGAAACTCGCGGTGTGCTTGAGGGGATTGGTACCGGGAATTCCGGCAATCTCCTTGCCGGTATAGCAAATGCCCGCGGTCAGGTTCCGTAAGTCTGTGCCGTAGGGAACGGTTACGCTGATGGTTCCTTTGTCCTGATCGATCTCCCCAACCGCCGCGGGACTGGTAAAGTAGAAGCCGTCAATAGAAGCCGCATTGGAGAGTGGAGGAGGATCGGGATCCGGGGCCTGAGGATTATCGGGCGGCGGGTTTATGACGGTTACATCTACATTTACATCTGTAGATATTTCGGTGTAATTGGTATTATTGGTAGTATTGCTATTGGTAATATAGTTGTTGATGGTTTCATTGGTAATATGGTTGTAAACCGTATCCTTGTTTTCAAGCAGGATCAGTTGATTTAAGATCTGGTTAAGGGTTTCGTTATCAACCGTGCTGGCGGCGGGGTAGGTGATATTGATTACAGGATTATTGATGTTCGTGGAGTTATCCTCGATATGGGTAGGAAATTCAACAATAACGGGGTAATTTCCCGAATCCGTATCCGTACCGGAATCCGTGTTAATACCTACACCCACCTTTGCGCCGCTCCCTGCGCCGGAAACATCAACTACCGGCGCAGGTGTGATAAACACATAAACCTCGTATGCTTGAGATTCCCCGCTCTGGTTACGCACCGTGTATTTTACCGGGGTCGTGTCCGCTCCGGTAAAATCCCTTGGCTGTCCGCTTATGGGGCTTACGGAAGCGCCCTTGTAGTAGATTTCCGGCCTTAAAGCGCTCAGGTCCGTACCACCGGGAACCGTCAGGGCGATGGTATAGTTCACCTGGTCTATGACCCCCTGGACCAGTGGATCCTTAAAGTAAAAGCCGGTTATCAGCTTCTCGTTATCCTGAACGCTGGCTTTTTGGACGATATTTACCGTGTATTCCCTGGTACTGCCGTCTTCCGCGGTTACGGTGTAGGTTTTCGGTATGTTCGGCGAGGAGAAATCCACCTTGGTCCCCAGATCGGGGCTTATGGCTGCCCCTGTGTAGATGATGTGTGGGACCTTATCCTTAACATCCTCGACTGACGGAATAAGCACCACAATGGGGTACTTCCCGTCCGGCAGGGGTTCTTGGCCTATGATCTCGGTCTCCCCGGGGATGCCGAAACTGAATGACCGGATCTCCTTGTCATTGCTTTTTTCCTTGACCACCGTAACGGTATAGACTTTGGTGCTATTGTCCTGGGCGATAACCGTCCAGGTGATCTCTTTCGAAAAGTCTCCGGTAAAATCAAAGGTTTCTTCCACATGAGTCCTATTCAAAGAATCCATCGTTAAATGGCCGATATGGGTAACCTGGGCCGTCAGGCTGGTCAGCGCCGTCCCTGCCGGAACCGTAACCGTGATAGTACCCTTCTCCTGATCGATGATTCCTACTACCGTACCTTTGCCGGAAGGGTTGGACCGGGACACGTCCAGGACAAAATAGACAATCTCATTGCTCGAAGGCCCTTTTACATAAACCGTAACGAGGTAATCGGCTGTCGAACCGTCATCCGCGGTAACCTTATAATTCACCGGAGAACTGAAGTCTTGAAGAACCCCTGAAGAAGGGGATAAGGATTTTCCGATGAATTGAATGGCAGGAGCCAGGGCCCTCACGTCGGTTCCCTCAGGCAGGATGATCGCTATCGGTATTTTTCCGGAAATATCGTGTTCCCCGCCGATGGGGAGATCTATTTCCCCCTCAATGCCGAAAGAAAACGAGATGATTTCTTTGGACCCGGCAAACCCGTCGTGTGAGTACGTTTGGATACTTATCGTGTCTATCCACTTTAATGCCGGATCGGAACAGGCCGACAATACAGACGCAAGGATGAAAAGGCCCAGCATTTTTTTCATTATCCACCTCCACGGCAATGAGGACCCCTCCCTCAGAGCCTAATGAAAGATTCAATATTTCTGTATGGTAATGTCAAGCAACTGAACGAAAGATTAACATTTTTGTATGATAATGTCAAGTAGCGAAATGCCTCAAAACAGATTTTTAGTCGAAAATTTAGATGCCTCATAATGAAATTTTGAGGAGGGAAGCCGTAGCCTCTCTTTGTTAGAGCTTATACTCCAAGTGCTCTGACCCATCCTGGTCCGCCTCCCCAAAGAGGATCACGCAGGCGAGGAAGGACCCTAGACGCTGCTAGCGAAGGAGGATTTTAAGGATACGACGAATGGGAATAAGCTATGATGGATACATGCGATTCATCAACATACCTTGTAGATCACCACTCTAAAGGCAGGGGTTTACGGCGGTTTTGATACCGGAAATCTGAGATAATAACAAGAGGCAAGCCTGCTTTTTATCTCGCCTTTCTTAAAGTAAACGCTTCCATTGTTTTTTTGAAAGCCTCCGTTGAAGAACGGATGGTTTTTTCGTCAACGCAGTACGCAAAGCGTACCCACCCCGGTTTAGCAAAGCTGGCGCCCGGCACACCGAGTATGAGGTTTTGCTTTAATTTCTCGATAAAAGCGATGTCGTCCCCGTCCGGAGCTTTACAGAAAAGGTAAAACGCGCCTTCCGGTTCCGCGTATTCGATGCCCGCGGTATCCAAAACCTGCTTGAATATATCTCGCCGTCTCGCATAAACGGTAACATCCACCCGTGCATAGGTGAGTTCCGCGACAATGCGCTGCATAAGAGCCGGAGCGTTCACATAGCCGAGAACACGAGTCGCGTAGATGAGGGCGTTTATCACGTCATCTTTGTCGCGTATTTTGGGACCAACCGCGATATACCCGATACGTTCACCAGGGAGGGATAGACTCTTGGAGTAGGAGCTGACTACAATGGATTCACCGTAATCGGACAAAATCGGCGGTACAGGCTTGTAGGCGATTTCGCGGTACGGCTCATCGGCAATCAGATACGGGAATCTACCGCTTTTTTCGCCGTATTCGGTCAATGCGACGGACAATTCCGCGATAATCGACTGCGGGTAGATACGTCCCGTGGGGTTGTTCGGCGAATTGATAATGACCGCCGCAGTTTTCGACGAAAGCGCCTCCCGAATCGCTCCGACATCAAGGTTGAAATCAGGTAAAGTCGGCACTTCAACCAGAGTTCCGCTGTAGTTGGACACATAGGAGCAATATTCCATGAAGTAAGGCGTAGGGACAATCACTTCATCACCCGGATTGAGAATCGCCTTAAACACGGAATTGAGACCGCCTGCTGCGCCTACGGACATAACCACATAACTGCCGTCGATTGAAACGCCGTGTTCCGCAGATACCTTTCTGGCCAGCGCCTCTCGCACATAGGGGTAGCCCGCGTTGGGCATATACCCGTGGGAACCTTTAGTATCTTCTTGCGCTAGTTTCAAGAAGACTCTGTGAAAAGCGGGCGGCGGCTCAATATCCGGATTTCCCAGTGAAAAGTCGAATACATTATCGCTGCCGAACTTTTTCTTGAGTCTCGTTCCTTCTTCAAACATCTTCCGAATCATAGAAGACGATACGAGGCTTTTTTTGATATAGTTTGCTATAGCCATATTTACTATTTTTTCACAAATCGCGGTAAAATGCAATATAAAATATGTCGAGTTTTTTGAAAAAAAATGAAAAAAAGGTCTTGCAATATTTTTAGTTAGGTGCTATATTACTTATATGGGTCTTGACAAGAGGCCTTTGGTCTTAAGACCCAACCGGAAGCACGGATGCTCCGGTTTAAATTTTCAGGGAGGATGATTATGATCATCAACCACAATTTAAGCGCTCAGTTTGCCGATCGCTCTTTGGGCGTAACTCAAACCTATCTCACAAAAGATATGGAGAAACTTTCTTCCGGGCTTCGTATTAATCGCGCAGGCGACGATGCGTCCGGTTTGGCAGTTTCCGAAAAACTCCGCAGTCAAATCCGCGGTTTGAACCGCGCTTCCGCAAACGCCCTTGACGGGATTTCTCTTATCCAGACCGCTGAAGGTTATTTGCAGGAAACTCAGGACATCGTTCAGCGGCTCCGTGAACTTGCAGTTCAGAGCGCCAACGGCATCTACACCCAGGAAGACCGGGATCAGATTCAGGTCGAAGTTTCCCAGCTTGTGGACGAAATTAACCGTATTGCATCCCATGCACAGTTCAACGGTAAGAACCTCATCGACGGCAATTTCGCGTTGGACGGTGGTAACGAAGCCTTGTTCTTCCACATCGGAGCCAACATGGACCAGCGTGAGCAGGTCTTCATTGGTGATATGAGCGCGGCTGCTTTGTTTGAGGGATCCCAGGGCGAGGTTAGTCTTACTGACGCTGATTCTGCCAATAGCTCCATCGGTGCTATTGACGAAGCTCTCAAGCTCATCAGTAAACAGCGCGCAGACCTTGGCGGATTCCAGAACCGCCTTGAACACGCTATCCGCGGCATCGACATTGGTGCTGAAAACCTCCAGTCTGCGGAATCTCGTATCCGTGACACCAACATAGCAGCCCAGATGGTTTCCTACACCAAGAACCAGATTCTCTCCCAGTCGGGCACAGCTATGCTTGCTCAGGCGAACCAGAGGTCAAACTCTGTCCTTTCTCTGCTCCAGTAGCAGAGTCGCGGCTTAGGAATGTCTGTCTCCGTATGAGCCAGACATTTCATCGAGTCGTTTCTTCAAAGCGGATGCTTTTAAGTTACTTTTCACGGACGCCCGATTTTATTGGCGCGTTAATAGGTTAAACTATGCGAGCGGTTACGGTAGGGTGATTTAAAGGAATCCGCTTTGTTTTTAAGGAGAGAAAATGATAATCAATCATAACATTAGCTCCATGTTTGCCGATAGGTCGCTTGGTGTAACACAAAACGCGATAACCACCAATATTGAGAAATTAAGTTCCGGTTTGCGGATAAACAAGGCGGCTGATGATGCTTCGGGTCTTGCGGTTTCTGAAAAACTCCGCAGTCAAATCCGCGGCTTAAATCAGGCTGACAGGAATATCCAGAATGGGGTGTCTTTTATCCAAACCACCGGGGGTTATTTGCAGGAAACCCAAGACATTCTGCACCGACTGAGAGATCTTTCTATTCAATCAGCAAACGGCATTTATACAGATGATGACCGCGAGCAGATTCAAGTTGAAGCTTCCCAATTGTTAGATGAAATTAATCGCATTGCTTCTCATGCTGAATTCAACGGCATAGCGCTTTTAACCGGCGCTTTCGGTAGAGAGTCGGAAACTGTTATGCAACTTCAAGTCGGCGCGAATCAAAACCAGAACGAGAGGATGTACATTGAAAGTATGAGCATCGAAGCGCTCGGCGTTCAAGACCTCAAACTCATAACAGCGGATGAAGCGAATCAAGCTATTGACACGCTCGACAAGGCTTTGAAGATTGTTTCGAAACAACGCGCTGATTTAGGCGCATTCCAGAATCGCTTTGAAATTGCTCAAAACGGCGTTCAAATCGGTGCGGAAAACCTTCAAGCCGCTGAATCGCGCATTCGAGATGTCAATATCGCGGCGGAAACCGTGCTTTACACCAAAAATAATATCCTTGCACAATCTGGAACCGCGATGCTTGCTCAGGCAAACATCGAAAGCCAATCGGTGCTTCAGCTTTTCTAGGTTTCTTTAACGACGTACGCGGTACGTTTTATTTCAAAAAACTTCAAGAGGCTCCTGGATGCCGTCTTTTGGAGAAAGGTGGGAGTAGACTTTTTATTGTTAATCGTTGCTTAAAATTAGAAAGTTTCGTTTTTTAATGAAAATTCCTACTCCCATTCCTTCTTAGTTATTATTTCCCCAAAGATAACCGATAATTAGAAATAGATATAGTATAGAGGAAGGATTCCTATGAGTATGCAAATAGCGGTTGCAGGAAGCAACCCGAGTTGGACGCAGGGAAGCGAAAATGCTCAACATATTCGAATGAAAACGGCTGAACAGAAACTCACTACCCTAAAAGATTGGATGTCTCCGCTGTCCGGAGCCAAGGATAGTAAAGTGAATATTGATGCTATAGTGAAAGAGCGTGACAGAATCAGTTTCACGCTGAATAAGAAACTCAAGTTTTCTATTGACCATAAGTCTCATGAGATACTTGTCAAGGTTGTTGATCCGGAGACCGATAAGGTGATCAAGATTCTTCCGCCTGAAGAGCTTCGGAGGCTTCACTATAAAATCAAAGAAACTCTAGGCGTTATCTTTGACGAGTTGATATAGTGTCGGATGCCTATATACCAGGTGTAACAAGCCGGTTTAATACCGATAAAATAATCGAAGGTCTCATGAAGATAGAGCGTATCCCGCGTGAACGCTCCGAAAAAGAAAAGGAAAATTTTCAAAATCAGAAGACTTATTGGCAGGATTTAAATCGGCACATCGCCTCGTTCCGTGAAAGTGCAAGGCGGCTTTATTCTTTTCAAAACCCTTTCAGCGACCGTGTGGTAACATCTTCGGATGATTCCATTGTGACTGGTACCGCTATACGGCAAACCACAGTCGGCGCACGTGAATTTATTGTTAAACAGATAGCTCAAGCCGACCGGTTTCTGTCTTCCCCTATAGACGGCTCTTTCAATGTTGAGGCGGGAATGTATACTTTTATAGTAGGTAAGGAAAAAATTTCTTTCGATTACAAAGGTGGAATGATTCAAGATTTTGCGGAAAATTTCACCAAACGGGGCAGAGGTAAAATTGAGGCGAGTCTCGTGGTCGTTAAGCCGGGCAGTAAATCCCTACTCATTGAGGCAAAATCTACGGGCGCTGAAAACAAGCTTAGTTTTACTGACAAAGCTAGAGATTTGGTTCTCAATATTGATATGATGGAGAAGGCGGAGTATATCAACGATATTGCCTTAAATCGGAATTCGGTGATGGACACCGCGACGGAATATAAACTGGTAAACATAGACAAAAACAGTCTCGTAGTCGGTGCGGGCGGTGCCGCGGTTATAAAATTGCCGGAATTGGCTTCGGAGGGACTTATCATACGATTCGAGGTTTCTACGGCGGTGAGAGCGACCGAGCCGCCGCCTTCCCAAGAACCACCCCCAGGTCCAACAATACCGGGTGCGGGCTTAGTCTCCTATAAGAACGTTGTTGTGGAAAACGATCCGTTTGCCGTGCCTATTCCCGAATGGACACCCCCACCCATACCTGTCCGCGTTGACGATATGAACGCGCTGTTTATCACTTTTACGGATGGATCAAGCGTTCAGCTTGCCCCCATAGAAGATGGCGATTTCCATAAGGTTGAATACCTGATTACCGAAACCGACAAGACTATCGACTCCTTTGACGTGAAAAATCAAAACACCCACCGGGATATTTCTATCAGTAACATCCAAGTCGTAGAGACGAACAACGAAATTCTCGTGCCAAAGAATCCTGTTTCTATGGCTCAGGATGCCATTATTTCTCTTGAAGGCATAGACACGATGCGTCCTGTAAATACTATAGACGACCTTTTACCCGGTGTTACCGTCATAGCAAGAAAAGTCTCTGAAAAGCCGGTGCATATCGCGGTTGAAGTCGACAAGAAAACGGTCAAAGATTCTCTCATTTCCTTTGTAGGTAATTACAACAGGCTTATGTCGGAAATAAACGTGCTTACGCGCAATGACGATCGCGTCATTCAAGAGTTGACTTATCTTTCTCCTGAGGAGCAGTCGAAATTACGGAAGAAACTCGGCGCTTTCGTCAGCGATTCGACTATTACTCAATTCCGAAGCGTGTTACAAAACGCCCTCACAGCTCCCTATCTTACAGCTGACGGCACAAATATGCTTGCCAAATTCGGTATAAGCACTGATGCGCGCCTCTCCGGTTCAAGCGGAAGTTACGACCCATCGAGACTTCGGGGTTACCTTGAAATAGACGAGAAAAAACTTGATGATGCCATTGACAATAATATCACCGCTCTTCAGCAAGTCTTCGGTTTTGACTCAAACGGCGACAGACTCGTCGATACAGGAGCAGCTTATGCCTGCGAGTCTCTCGTGAGGCCCTACCTGGAAACAGGGGGACTCATCTCTATGAAGATAGCGACTCTTGACTCGCGTATCAAAGATGATGATCGACGTATTATTGCTATGGATAAACAGCTCGCGGATAAAGAAGCGGCTTTGAAAAGCCAATACAGTCAGATGGAAGGCGCATATAACCGTATGGAACAAATGTCGAATTCCCTGGATAATTTTAGTAAACAAAATTCTGGAAATTAGGAGGAAGCAGAGAGCTAGAAGTTGGGAATGTGATATGAAACATGAGCAAAAATTTAGTACTATCCACGCCTCATCTCTAACTCCTAAATAAATATGACCATATTGATAAATGGTGAGGAAGCGGGCATTACGCTTGAAGATGAAAAAACGGTTGAGGAAGTGCTTGCCGGCATTGAAAAATGGCTTGCCAGTATGGGAAGCCGTATAAGTGGATTAGAGATAGACGGGGTTACCGTGTGTCTTGACGAAATAGAAAAGGCGTGCGCACGGGAATTATCCGATGTTGAAAGTATTGGGATTCAGGCACGTTCATTTGCGGATTTTGCGATAGATTCCATTTCCTATGCGGATGCTACGGTCACAGCGTTTGAAAATACTTCTTTCAGCGATCAACTCTTGGCGCGTCAGGCTTTTGAGAGGAGCGCCGCATACCGGTTTCTCAAAGAGAACATTCCGGACATAGCGGAGACAATAGGTAATACGCTTGCCGGAACAGGGCTTCCCTTGAAAGATGCGTCTGCTTTTCTCAAGGAGAGGGCACGAGAATTTGCCTCTCCGCTGGAAGAGGCAAATTCTCAGGCAGGAGCTGTGGAGGAAATTGTTTTACGGTTGGAAAACTTACCCCTCGATATGCAGACCGGCAAAGACATGCGGGCGGCGGAAACGGTACGACTTTTTTCCGCCATGGCAGAGAGGTTATTCCGTATTTTTAGCATAATGAGTCAGAAAGGACATAAAACTCGCACCGTTGATTTTGGAGGAGAGATACCGGTCGAGCGGTTTATCAGCGATTTCAGTGCCATTTTACAGGAAATGCTCAACGCCTACAAGAGCGGGGATACGATTCTGTGCGGCGATTTAGCCGAATATGAGATAGCGCCGCGTCTGTTGGCGTTCTTTTTAGCCTTGACTGGGACGGTTAAACCCTAACTCCGTAAACCATCCTCCTTTACATAATATCGATGTCTGAATTAAAGGTACAGCTTGCTTATCCCGATAATAATATTATGTGTTTAGGAGAGGCGTTTTGTCTGAATAAGAAAAGTAAATTTCTTAAGGGGCTTCCGAAAATCAGCCGATATCATAAACAAGCTGATTTTTAAGCTCGACGATGATTAAAACCTTGAAAAGAAATTTTTAAGAAACCATAAAGAGGATGTTCATGCGAATTCTTGAGATAAAAGAGATAATCAGAAAAGATGTTCCTATTTACTATCGTAGGCTTTATTCAGGCATTTTAGTCATAGAACTGATAAATAAGCCTATTGAAAGGAAAATAGATTTTTCCATAGAGATAAAACCAACAGGGCAAAAAGATATATTGGTTACTCTTGCAGAACCCATCGATTATCCTCTTGTGCCTCTTCTTAGAGAATTAAAGAAATTCATTAACGAAATCGAATCTAATGGACAACTTCCTCCCCTTTGATTTTATCTCATCCTCAACGGAAGAGACGATAGAGTGCGGGAGGAGATTCGCCGCTCGACTTCGGGAAGGTGAGGTGGTGTCTTTGCGTGGACCAATGGGTGCGGGTAAGACTTATTTTACCAAAGGTATAGCCGCAGGTCTCGGCGTGAAAGAAGAGGTTACCAGCCCCACTTACACGATAGTCCATGAATACGCGGGAGAAAAACCTGTTTATCATATTGATGCATATCGTCTTCAGGGGGATGACGACTTTGCCGCTGTGGGTGGCGAGGACTTCCTTTACGGAGACGGGGTTGCCATTATCGAATGGAGCGAAAGAATCCCCGATTCAATCCCTCACAACGCCATTGTCGTTGAAATCAGGATTCTGGAAGACGGAAAGAGAAGAATAATCTGCCTGGGATTCTAATCTTATAAGGCACCTTATACATGAACTATCTTCTAAAATTCTTAAAAATTTAAAAATATCGGCTTTATCCTCTTGCATAAATCATCCAAAATTTCTTAATATATTCCTTAACAATATTTTTTTTTGTATTTTAGGAGGATACATTGAGAATAATTCTTTTGCTGGCGGCTCTACTTGCCTGCACGGGCTGTCAGAAGAAGCAGGCTGTTGGAGTCGCCGGAGAATCCAAATCTGTGGAGAGCGGCGGTAAGTTGTTCATTTACAACTGGACATATTACACCCCCGCGTCTGTCATCGAAAAATTTGAGGTTGAATACGGTGTAACGGTGGTCTATGATGAATTCGCCTCAAACGAAGATATGTACGCCAAGATTCAGGCGGGTGGGAGTGGCTACGACATCGTGTTCCCGTCAGGCGATTATGTGTCAATTATGTCGAAGCAAGGTATGCTCGAAAAGCTTGACAAGTCTAAACTCGTCAATTTGAACAACATCGACCCGCTCGTTCTGCAAAAAGCGACATACGACTCAAACATGGATTACAGCGTTCCGTACTACTGGGGCGCAGCCGGCATTGCGGTAAACACTTCAAAAGTGACGGATTTTGAGAAAAACTGGGACATATTCAGTCGCGAGGACCTCAAAGGACGCATGACTATGCTCGACGATATGCGGGAAGTCATGGGAGACGCTCTCGTCCAGCTAGGTTTTTCGGTAAACACAAATAATCCATCCGAAATAGAACAAGCCAAAAACCTTATCAACGACAAATGGAAGCCAAATCTTGTCAAATTTGACGCGGAGGCTTTTGGCAAAGGATTCGCTAACGAGGACTTCTGGGTTGTGCAAGGATACGCCGAGGTAGTCTATGAAGAAATCGCCGACAACGATGAATTGTGGAAGAACACGGTGTTCTTTATTCCCAAAGATGGCGGACCTGCTTACATTGACAGTATGTGTATCCTCAAAGGCGCGAAAAATATAGATCTAGCCTACAAGTTCATCGACTTCATCCACCGTCCAGACATCTACGCGGAATTCGCAGATTATTTCGGGTTTCCGGCAACGGCGAATATTCCGGCGCGGGCGTTACAGCAGAAAACACCGTATTATACGACCGAAGATTTGGCAAATACCGAATTGAAAGACGACTTAGGCGAATCCCTGGAGCTCTACAATGAAGCGTGGTTCAATTTCATAAGAATTGGGGAATAGCGCTAAAAGAGTTTTAACTTTAATAGCCATAGAACCGTACAAAGGAGCATGAAATGTAACTATGGTTATTAAAGAGGATATTTTAGGAGTAAAGCATGAAAAAACTGATAGTATTGGTGATGACGTTTATCATTATGCCGCTTATGGCGCAAGACGGAGCAGAGAGCATCGTGCATCATTATGCGGCACGGAATTTTCTGGCGGGTGAGGTCAGTAAGGAACAGCTCGACACGGTACTTACCGCAGGCGTCAATGCGCCGAGCGCTATGAACAGGCAGCCCTGGCACTTTACTGTGGCACGCAACCCAAAGCTCGTCAAGCAAATAATACCAGATGCTAAAGACGGTAATATTCTTATCATCGTGTCCGCGGAACCGAAAGCCAATGAAGGGAGCATTGTCTTGGACTGCGGTCTCGCGGTGGAAAGTATATACCTTGCGGCTCAAGCCATAGGGCTTGGATCCCGTATCTACACGGGTCCTATGAACACGGTCAACAGCAAATTCAAAAATGAACTTCCCCCAGGGCATACCGCTATAGCTTTGGTACGAATAGGATTGGTCGAAAAGACGGATGCGGTTACTGCGGCGTCAAATAGGAAAGCCATGGATAAAATAGTAACGTATAAATAAGTATTAATAATCAAGATAGCCAGCAGTTAATTTAGAAAATGGAAAAAATATTCTCTCTACGCAATATCTCAAAGAAATTTCCGCATAAGGGAATTGTACTGAATAACGTGAGTCTTGATATATTTGAAGGCGAATGTCTCGTGCTTGCCGGCGCAAATGGATCGGGAAAAACTGTACTTATGCGGATGGCGTGCGGTCTTATGGACATAGACGCAGGGGAAATTCTGTTTCAAGGAACGCCTATCGGCAAGGTGGAGCCTGGTTCAGTAGGTATGGTCTTTCAGGAAGCGGACAGCCAGATCTTAGGCGAGACCGTGTTCGAGGATACGGCTTTTGGCCCAAAAAATCTACGCCTTTCAAAAAAGGAAGTCCAAAGGCGGACAAACGCCGCGCTTTCGGTAATGGATTTAGCGGAAAAGCGTGAATATTCCCCGCGTCGTCTATCTGGAGGGGAGAAGCGGCGGCTTGCGGTTGCCGGCGTTCTGGCTATGGGCTGTAAGACGCTCGTCATGGATGAACCTTTCGCCAACCTCGACTGGCAGGGCGTTCGCCAAACCCTTGAAATTGTCGCGCACATGAAGGCGCAGGGCAAAACATTGATAATCTTGACCCATGAACTCGAAAAAGTCCTCGCCTTTGCTGACAGACTCGTCATACTAGGGCAGGGCTGTGTCCGCGATATCGGCAAACCAACCGATGTACTAGACCGACTTAATCCAAAATGGGGGGTGCGCGACCCTCGTGTGTCTTATGCGACCGTTGCGGACTGCACATGGCTGTAACCCTGTTCTCCTACCAATCGGGCGATTCCCCGCTTCACCGCCTATCTCCTCTGGTGAAATTTCTAGGACTCATTGGCGTAACCGCCGTGTCTTTCATCGTTTTTCCATGGGGATTTGTTCTTTCGGCAGCGCTTGTTTTCGGCGCGGCTTTTTTTGCCCACATCCATATCGCGGAACTTTTTCGAGGCTGTCTGGGCGTCTTGTTCTTATCCGTACTCGCCGTGTTTTCCCGTTCATTCACTCGTTCACCTTTAGAATGGAATACAAACGGCTTTTTAAACGGGCTTGCCTTTGGTACAGGTCTCATAGCCTCGTTTATCGGGGCGAAACTATTTTTTTTCATAACCACGATGTCTCAGTTAAAAGATGAGCTGGACCGCGTTCCCTTCCCCCTATTTCGGCGATTTAGCCTGTGCCTGACACTTATGCTTGGATTTCTACCCCGTTTTTTTGAGAAATGGGAAGCGGCGGAACTCGCGTACAAGGCGCGAGCAGGTAGAAATGGGTTTCACAAACTATTCGTAGTAACGCCCCTTGTCGTTGAACTTATGATAGAGTCCGCTGTAGAAACCGCTGTTGCGCTTGAAATACGCGGCGCATAGGCGGCATATTTCCAATGCAACGTAACGCTTCGTTTAGACGCAACGTACTGTTACGTTGAGATGCAACGTAACGCTTCGTTGAGATGCAACGTAACGTTACGTTGAGGCGCAACGTTACGGGCGCGGCATTGACGGCAGCGTTGCGAGGAGGACAAGCAAAGGTTCCCAGTCATATAAAGTACGATTTGACTATAGAGCGTAGAAAAGATATAATGGAGTACCGAAATAGGAGGTAGGTATGGCAGATATGGCGATGGAGCCGCGGATGGGGCTGACGTTTGAGCAGGTGTGGGCGGCGTTGATGGAATTACGGGAGTCTGGCGCGGAGACGGAGCGGCTGTTGAAAGAAAGCAGCGCGGAGACGGAGCGGCTGTTGAAAGAAAGCAGCGCGGACTTTGACCGGCGTTTACAAGAGACGGAGCGGCTGTTGAAAGAGAACAGCGCGGAGACGGAGCGGCGTTTACAAGAGACAGACAAAGAAATCAAGGCGCTCGCTAAAAACATCGGCGGTCTGAACAACTCTCTCGGCAAACTCATCGAGCAAATGTTCTCCGCTCAACTCTGGGACAAGTTCGCCGCGCTCGGCTACGACTTTACCAAAGGCAGTAACGCCATATTCAAAGAGAACAAACAGACCCTCGCGGAGGTGGATATATTCCTTGAGAATGGGGAATATGCGATGCCCGTGGAAGTGAAGACGCATTTGAAGGAAGAAGATGTAGATGAGCATATAGAGCGGATAGAGAAGATACGGGGGTATATGGATAGGCGGGGGGACGAGCGGCGGTTAGTGGGAGCGGTAGCGGGAGGGACGGTGGCTGGTCGTGTGCGGCGGTATGCACAGGAGCAGGGGTTGTATGTGGTGGAACAGTCAGGGGAGTGCGTAAACATAGCGGAGGCGCCTGCGGGGTTCACGGCGCGGCTCTGGTAGGGAGTGGGCGGTGAGGACAAGCGAAGCCGCTAGGCAATGTAGCGGGCGCGGCATAAAAAAGCGGGCTTGAAGCCCGCTTTTCCTTTTTTCCCTTAAAGAGACAAGGGCAGGACGTGTTACGGCTCTCCGATGGTCAAGGGGAAGTCGTAGGTTATTTCGCGCGGGTCTTGTATGAGCGTGCTTGAATTGGAATAGCGCGTTACCACCTTCAGCGTATACACGCCCGCCGCCAGTGTAGGCACACGGAATATGAGCTTCTTCGGCGTGTTTTCCGTGAGTTTACGCGTAACGCGCGTTGCGGCGCCGCTTGCGGCGACGAAGAACACGCCCAGGGGCGCCTCTTCGTCGGGCGCTATTTTAATCTTGTCGCCCGTAACGATTACGTCCTCGTCGGGGGTGATAGTCCCGTCGGACTTGCCTGTGGATGTGTCCGTTACCAAGCCGATGTAGGCGCCCGAATTCTTCTCGCCGAGCACCACAACGCCTACGGTTTCGAGGGCAGCGCGCATTTCGGCGCTGGGGCTGACATCGAGGCCTATCTTGTGGGTTTCCGGGTCGAAGGCGTGGGCGGCGCCGAGCCAATTGCCGCTGACGCGGGACGCCATCCTGACGCAACCGTCCTGTACCGCGGTGCCTTGGGCGAGGGCTTCGCGCACGATTTCGTCCCGTGCGGAGAGGATGCTGAGGATGGTTTCGAGGCGGAGTTCGGAGCGGGCAGCGACGATACGGGCAGCGAGGTCATCGTTGCGCAGGGTATTCCCTGCGGTAGAGACTTCCGCGACGAAGTCGTTTTCGACATCCTTGGTGAGGAGGTTGCGTCTGAGCCAGACCTTCCAAAAAGTTTTTTTAGCCATAGTTTACTCCTTAAGTAAATGAAATGTTAGTCCTTAACGACTCTTGGGCGGTTCCACCACTCAAAAATCCTTATCTTGAAAAAAGCCGAAGCGCGTCCGCCGCCTCCGTCGTGGGCTTCCCCCTAGAGCCACTCCCTGATGACGGGGATGGCTTTGTGGAAGACCGCTATGTTGTATAGCCCCAAATGGCGCCATACACCCGAAGGCGTGGTGGAGAAGGCGGTAGAGCATAGTATATAAACGTATAGTATTGCAAATTTATAGAGAGCATGATATAGTTGATATTCAACATTCAGAATTTATGTAAGGCAAGGAGAAAAGATATGTCTATAGCGTCATTTGTTTGTAGTATTGTAGGGCTGTTAGGAACTCTTTATAGCGCGTTAAAAATAATATTGCTAAATGATACGCCTATGTTATTATTATTCGGCGGCGTAAATACCGCTTATAATTCGGTATTTATGCTTATTCTATGTATGATATTGTCATTTCTATCTATTATATTTGGTTTTGCCGGAAGGAAGAAAGAAAAGAAATACAAAAAATTTGCTGTTACCGGTATTATTTTAGGGTTTATAGGTAGCTTTCCCATAATCCTTTTTATGATTGTGACCATTGCTGTGCTTATGAGAAATGCTTTCGCAAAATCAGGTAATCAGACGACTGTTCCGGAGAATGACGCTTATATTGGGACCAGACCCACATACTCTTATTTTAGCACCCTCCCTGTCATCCGGGCAAATACGAAGGATACGCCTTCTTATTCAGTGATAGTCGAGCTGGTTCTCGGTTATGACCTCAACGACGCGACCGCCGCAACCGAATTAACGAGCCGTCTCGTGGAATTGCAGGACTTTATCCATAACTATTTCAGCAACAAGTACAACGCGGACTTACAACCGGATAAAGAAGAGATACTTAAAAACGATTTGATGGAAAAGATGAATGATCTTTTGAATACCGCCAAAATTCGGGCTATCTATTTTAGACAATTGTCAACAGTAGAAATGTAATACACTCAAAAACTTGACATTCAAGAAGAAGCCAAATTTATGGATATATACAGAAAACTATCCCCGATAAACCAAAAAATGCTTCTGGAATTTGCGCTTACCATGCTCGCCAATGAACAGCCCGCCCCCGCTTGACTTC
>JAIRNA010000001.1 GCA_031258305.1 Treponema sp.
GGAGTTTTGCAACCCATCAGGTTCAGTGAAGGACCGTGCCGCTCTGTCAATGATTAAGGAGGGCATACAAGATGGATGTCTGACGCCGCATAAGACAATTATCGACGCCACAAGCGGAAATACCGGCATTGCCTACGCTATGCTGGGCGCGACTTTGGGTTTCCGAGTGCGACTCTTCCTGCCGGCAAACGCCTCGGCGGAGCGTAAGGCTATGATACGGGCATATGGGGCGGATATCGTGGAAATAAGTCCTCTGGAAGGCTCTGACGGCGCGTATTTGGCGGTACAGTCGGAAGTTCAGGCATATCCTGAACTCTACTTTTATCCCAACCAGTACCACAACGACGCCAACTGGAAGGCACATTACAATGGAACGGGCGTAGAAATCTGGAAGCAGACAGAAGGTAAGACGACCCACTTTATCTGCGGTATGGGCACGAGCGGGACGTTTATGGGAACGAGTAGGCGGCTCAAGGAATGTAACGCGGATATCCGCGTTATTGCCATCCAGCCGGATTCGCCGTTTCATGGTATTGAAGGCACCAAGCATATGGCCAGTACACTCAAGCCCGGTTTCTACGACCCGGACCTGCCTGACGCCTTCGTTGAGGTAAGTACCGATGATGCTTACCGAATGACGCGCCGCCTTGCCTGTGAGGAAGGTCTCTATGCCGGTGTGAGTTCCGGTGCAAATGTGTACGCCGCGCTCTGCTTGGCGGAAACCCTTGAACCAAGCGCATGTGTAGTAACTATGCTCTGTGATTCCGGAAGCCGTTATATTGCTGACTCTTTTTGGACTTAGGCATCAAAGAAGGTAACGTATGATAGTACTTGGTAATGGCGTTTATACCCGTATCAGAGCGGAAGGTGAAGCCGCGTATCCTCATGAATGTTGCGGCTTTCTACTGGGGATCGGCGAGGCGGCAGGACGGCGGGCGGAGATGGTCTTGCCTGTAGAAAATCATCGTGAAGAGGCAGAGCGTTATCACCGCTTTATCATTGAACCGGAGGATTTTTTGTACGCTGAACGCCTTTCCGCGAGACGAGGGATGGACATCATAGGGATTTACCATTCCCACCCGGATTGTCCGGCAGTGCCGTCTGATTACGACCATGAACATGCACTCCCTTTTTACTCCTACGTCATCGTAGCGGTAGAAAAGGGCAAAGCTGGTTCAATACGAAGCTGGGAACTTAGTGCGGTTGACCGCGCTTTTAACGAGGAGAAATTATGTCAGTAACGATTCAAATTCCGACAGCGCTCCGTCCCTTTACAGATGGACAGCGTGAGGTTGTCATTGATGGTACTACGGCGGGTACGGCGCTTACCGCTTTTGGGGAACGCTATCCGGACATCAAACGGCATCTCTGGAACGAGTCTGCGGGGGGGACTAGAGAGTTGCGCTCATTCATCAACGTGTTTGTTGGCGAGACCAATATCAAAAAGCTCCAAGGACTTGATACACCGCTTACCGATGGTTCCACGTTGTTGTTGGTGCCAGCCATTGCTGGAGGAGCGTTTTTTGACAGATTCATGGGGGGGGGGGGTAAATGGGAAAAGTGAACGGACTTATTCCTGACGAGCGTTTGACCCGACTCTCCAACGACGAGGTGCTCAGATACAGTCGGCATCTACTTTTGCCGGAAATCGGAGTCGATGGTCAGGAACGACTCAAGGCGGCGAAGGTACTCATCGTGGGTACCGGCGGACTTGGTGCGCCACTGGCTCTGTACCTTGCCGCCGCGGGTATTGGTACGCTGGGTATCGTTGACTTTGATGTAGTTGAAGAGTCCAACTTGCAGCGACAGGTGATTCATAGCGTCCGCGATGTTGGTCGTCCCAAAGTCGCCTCGGCACGGGACCGCATCAAAGGCATAAACCCTCTCGTGAATGTCGTTACTTACAATACCCGACTTTCTAGCGCGAATGCCTTAGACATTATTGGTTCATACGATATAGTGGCAGACGGCACGGACAATTACCCTACCCGTTACCTGGTAAATGACGCCTGTGTGCTTCTGGGTAAGCCTAACGTCTACGGCTCAATTTTCCAATTCGAGGGACAGGTTTCTGTATTTTATGCAAAGGAGGGTCCCTGCTATCGTTGTCTTTACCCAGAACCGCCGCCGCCCGGACTCGTACCTTCCTGCGCCGAAGGTGGCGTGCTAGGCGTACTTCCTGGCATTGTGGGTTGTATTCAGGCAAATGAGGTAATTAAGCTCGTCGTGCGACCACAAGTGGAAACTGGACAAAGCCCGAATACGTCGCAGACGCTCTCTGGGCGGCTACTCTTGTTTGATGCATGGAACACGCGCTTTCGGGAGCTTAAACTTGACAAAGACCCGGCCTGTCCCATCTGCGGGGACCATCCCGCGATACATACACTCATTGATTACGAGGAGTTCTGTGGCTTGAAACGGAGCGAAGATGAGACAGTTGAAATAATAACGGCGATGGAACTCAAAAAACGTCTCGACGCAGGCGACAAGTTTCAGCTTATCGACATACGCGAGCCGCATGAACGGGCAATCGCTCAGTTTCCCGGTGCAAAGCCAATCCCTTTAGGACAGATGGTACGGCGCATCGACGAGTTTGATCCAGTAATTGATGTGGTGTTTCTCTGTAAGATTGGTCAGAGGAGCGTTTTCGCCATCCGCGCTCTCCGTGAAGCGGGTTATACAGGACGTCTCCTCAATCTGAAAGACGGTCTCGCGGCTTGGGCAAGAGAAGTCGATAATAGTTTACTCATGTATTAAATTAAGGAGTTATTATGGCAGAAAAAACAATTAATGCTTTAGGACGAGATGCGGCGTATCAGCTTGCGAATGTACAGAAGACGCGGCCGCAGTATGGCGCTCTCACGCCAATATGGCTTGCTCGGATCTTGGAATTCAAGGGGTTAGAAACCGGCGTCTACCGAGTGAACAGGGTCGTTGAAGGCGAGATGCCGCTTGACGCGCTCTGTAGTCAGGACCCAAGAAAGGTGGACATCCCACAAGGCTTTATCCAGTACGAGACGAAGCCGCGTGAATACCGTTTGAGTTCTATTTCAACAATCATCAATGTGGATACGAAGGTACAGGACGTGTATAGCGCGCCCTACGACCAGACACAAGAGCAACTCGCCCTGGCAGTTGAGAGTCTCAAGGAGCGACAGGAAAGCCAAATAGTTAATAGCGATGACTATGGACTGCTCAAAAATGTTGACGACAGCCAGCGTATCCAGCCTCGTTACGGCCGCCCCATACCCGATGACCTTGATGAGTTGCTCACAAAAGTGTGGAAGGAGCCGTCGTTTTTCTTGGCGCATCCTCGTGCCATAGCGGCCTTTGAGCGGGAATGTACTCGGCGAGGCGTTCCACCTGTCACCGTGGACCTGGCAGGCGGCGTCTTCATAGCCTGGCGCGGAGTGCCTATCATTCCCACAGACAAGCTCTTTGTGGATGGACTCAAGAATCCCAAGTCTAAAGCTGGAAAGACCAACATCCTCCTCGTCCGCACTGGCGAGGCAAAGCGCGGTGTCATCGGACTCTATCAGGCAGGCGTTCCGGGCGAACGATCACGCGGTCTTTCCGTGCGCTTCCGAGGCATTGATGATAACGGTATCGCCAGCTACCTCCTTTCCGTATATTGCGGCGCCGCTATCCTTGCAACAGATGCACTTGCCGTGCTTGAGGATGTTGAAGTCGGAGATTACTATGACTACACCCAGAACCCTGTCTGAGTTTGACCTTGCAGACTGGGGACTTCCCTCGGAAGATGAAATCGCCGCTTGGGCGGAAGGCTATTTTACAGAATTTGAAGATGAACGAAATTATTTCGCAACTCCGCATCTCCCTTTTACGCCAGACGTCGTCTGGCGCACAGGTTCTAGGTACGCGCCTCACGTCGTTTCCAAGTCTGCGGCGCAGTCTACGCCTCGTCCATATACCGCGTGCCATACTTCCTATACAATAGGCGGGAAATCTCTTGCCGACATACGCGCCGAATTTCCCATCCTCGCGAAACGGGTTAACGGTGGCCGGGACCGGCTTGTGTGGCTGGACAATGCGGCAACCACGCAGAAACCCAGGTCAGTCATAGAGCGGATAGCCGCGTTTTACGAGCTGGAAAATTCCAATGTTCATCGAGGGGCGCATGAGCTTGCATCCCATGCCACGGACATTTACGAAGAAGCGCGGCAGAAGGTCGCACGATTTCTTGGTGCACCCTCGGAGAAAAACATCGTCTTTGTCCGGGGAACAACCGAAGGCATTAACCTTGTTGCCAACGCTTTTGTGCGCCCGCGTTTGCGGGAAGGCGATGAGATTATCGTGACGCTTTTGGAACATCACGCCAACATCGTGCCATGGCAACTCATCGCCGAGGAAACCGGTGCTTTTCTTCGAGTCGCGCCTGTTGATGAAAACGGGCAGATAGACCTGACCGAGTACAAGCGTCTTTTTAATCGGCGTACGCGATTTGCATCATTCGCCCATGTGTCTAATGCTTTGGGATCCGTTCTCCCTATCGAAGAGATGATTCACATTGCCCATGATCAGGATGTCCGCGTTCTTGTGGATGGAGCGCAATCAACGCCGCATATGCGGGTGAATCTTACCGATCTGGACGTGGACTTTTTCGTATTTTCCGCTCATAAGATATTTGGTCCCACGGGCATAGGAGCACTCTACGGTAAAACCGATGTTCTCGATATGGCGCATCCTTACCAGGGCGGTGGTAGTATGATTGAAGATGTGACTTTTGAGCGCACACGCTACAATCCACCGCCAGAAAAGTTTGAAGCAGGCACGCCGAACATATCCGGCGCAGCGGGGCTGGGCGCCGCACTGGACTACGTTACACGTATCGGTATGGATGCTATTACGGACTGGGAGCGTGAGTTGTTGCGCTATGGTATGGACGAACTCCGAAAAATACCGGGATTAAAGTTGCTTGGTCCGGAAAAAGCACGGGCAAGTGTCCTTTCGTTTGTGATTGATCACAAGAGCATTGAAGAAGTGGGACAGCATTTGAGTAACCGTAGTATCGCGGTCCGCGCCGGACACCATTGCGCTCAACCAATACACCGCGCCTTTGGCCTCGAAGGTTCCGTACGCCCATCGCTGGCGTTTTACAATACGCCGGAAGAAATAGATATTCTTATACAGGCTTTACGCGAGATTTAGATTAGGGGAAAATTCTTTCGATTTTGTTGCTTGTGTTCAAACAAATCTCCCCTATATCGAAGTATCTGTCTATATGTTGCTACAAGATAAACCGGTGTCGGATAAATTGCCAACTTTGCTCTTATATCATTTTTCATAATTGGCCTCCATTTGTAACTAAATAATCTGCAAACGTTTCTCCTGCTTTTATGAGTGCCGGAAGCATATAGGATTTATTAAACTGAATAACCGGAAGCCGTTCAACGGTTTTTATCTGCATATGTGATAGTATATCCTCCATATGTGAAAGGCATTGAATTGCTCCTAATCCGGTTCCACCGGCACAAGCAACCAACATACAAATTTTTCCGTTTAACATTCGATTATGCGCTGTTTCACATCTCCGCAATCGGTCCAAAAAACATTTCAAATTTTCTGACATATCGTGCCAATAAACAGGAGTAATAATAACAATTCCCTCTGAAATAATCATGTCATCATATAACTGTTGAAAATCATCTTTGATAATGCAAGCTCCTTGTTCTCTACACTTGCCCCAACCATCTCCACAAGCAAAACAGTTTTTAATATTCATTTGATTTAATGGAACAACTTTAATATCGTTTGATTTATGTTTTAATCCAGTTATAATGCTATTTTTGGCTTCCGCCGTCAATCCGTGTTCGTTCGGACTTGACCATAATATTATAGTTTTCATGCTCAATTTTCTTCATCAATACGTTCCAGTTTGAAGATTACCGGGCGGGTTCCGTCATTACAACACGCGATCATTATCTTTTCATTGTTTGTCCATCCGTGCATAATTGATCCGCCTTGTAATGCGGCATAAACATACCTGCTTATACTGTCCCATGCTTCGGAACAAAATTTACCATTAAGCATACGAAAAAAATCTTCATTCTCAACAATAAATTCCTGCCCATCGTTAAAAAAAGGACATTTTCCTGATTTTGGATCAGCAAGATACTGTTCCTGTAAATCCTGATAAAGTTCTCTTTTCAATACAGTAATTTGACACTTATGTTTTGTTGCCATTTTATTCCTCCTGATTTATAAACCATGTTCTTATTTTCGCATGAAGATCATTGGATTGTCAACTACTTTTTCATTAAATTTCCAAAAAATCTTAGGCACAATGGCGTATAACGTTCCGGCTGTATATGACGTTTTGCCAGCCCGAATAAGGGGCTTGCGTAGCAAGACCAGGGCTGGCAAAATGTGGCGGAGGTTTTGCGTGGGAATGGAGCGTAGCGAAATGACCTAGCCATTGCGGAGGCCGAGGGGTCCATAAGGACCCGAAACGCATACAGACCTGTTATGTGCAGTTTTGCCTTTTTATATTTTCATTTTTAAAAAGTATTACGATCTGCTAGAATCAAGAATATTGACCAATTCTTCTCTTTCGGTTTTTATTGTATACCATTTTCCATTTATTTTTATCCTGTCTGAATTTCTCCATACAAGTATTTCATCAACTGTATTATTGGTATAAAATATTTTTAAAATATAATCCTGTGCTATCACTTTCATCATATAACCTGAAGGATTTTTTATTTCATCATATTGTTCAACATCATATTCCGCCGTTTTAATTATGTTCAATATTGTTTCCCAATATTTTTTATTTATATTTTTGCTGATGATTTCATCATCTTTTATAAATGATAAATCAACTTTTTCAATAGAGCTATTATTTTCCGATTCCATCACATTGTTTTTTTGTGTATTACAGCCCATAAAAACCAAGAAAAAAACAACGCCAACCAATAATATTCTTTTCATAATTTCCTCCAGATAATATATTTATATAATATTTTCGTATTTTGTGTCAATGGCTTTACATAATTTTCACAAAAATTTTAGGCAAAATGGCACATAACGTTCCGGCTGTATGCGACGGTTTGTCGGCCCGGATAAGGAAATGCGTAGCATTTCCTTATCCGGGCCGACAAACCGTGGGTGGAATGAGCCGTGGGAGTGAAGCGTAGCGGAACGACCTAGGCGAATGGAACCCCGGAGCCGCCAAAGGCGGCGGAGCTCATACAGTCCTGTTATGCGACGTACCACTTTTACAATTATTTCTCCTTTGAATGGTTTTCATAATATTTTATTAATTCTTCTTTCTTTACTTGGTAATGTTCTAAAATTATTGGATTAGACATAGCCTCCCCCAAAACCAGACATTTATTATCAAGGCAACAACGATCTTGTGCATCTGTTCTGTCTTTGAAAAACGAATCCCTTTCCTCA
>JAIRNA010000061.1 GCA_031258305.1 Treponema sp.
TGTATTGTTTGAACGTTGCGTTGTATTGTTTGAACGTTGCGTTGTATTGTTTGAACGTTGCGTTGTATTGTTTGAATTTTGCGTTGTATTGTTTGAATTTTGCGTTGTATTGTTTGAATTTTGCGTTGTATTGTTTGAATTTTGCATTTCATAGTCTATACTATTATTGGAGGTTATAATGACTAAAATTATTTTACGTAAACTAACTGAGGTTCTTGCCTTTGCCGTGCTTGGCTTTGGCATAGTAGTATCGTATGCCGGTTGTAAGACGGATCCCGGCGCCAGCGAAAAACCTGACACCCCTCTCCCCGCGACGGACGGCCCGGATGAGAATTTCCACATTTACCTTTGTTTTGGGCAATCCAACATGGAAGGGTACAACGGCGCGTATGTAAAGGATGAAACCGGTAATCCAATTCAGGAGGAGGACCGAGGGTCTGTGGACAGCCGTTTTAGGGTTTTGGCCGCGGTCGATATGCCTGCCATAAACAGGGAAAAAGAACGATGGTACCGGGCTACTCCGCCTCTGTGCCGCGGCGATTCGGGTCTCTGTCCGGCTGATTATTTCGGGCGGACTATGGTGGCTAATCTTCCGAAAGAGATAAAGGTGGGAGTCATCAATGTTTCTATAGGGGGCTGTAAAATTGAAGCCTTCGACCCGGTCAACTGTGAAGCCTACCTAGCAACTACCGAAGACTGGCTGCAAAAGACAGCCGCTTTGTATGGCAATAATCCGTACAACAGGCTGGTAGAGCTGGCAAAGATCGCCCAAGAGGACGGCGTCATCAAGGGCATACTGATGCATCAGGGCGAATCTAACGCGGGAGACTCGTCATGGCCCCAGAAAGTAAAGGGCGTGTATGATAATTTGGTGAGAGACCTGGATTTGGATGAATCGATACCTCTGCTTGCAGGTCAACTAGTAAACGGAGGTACTACCGGGATGAATGGAATTATCCTGAATTTGCCGCAGACGATCCCCAGCGCTCGTGTTATTCGCACGGACGGTTTAGGAACACAAGTCGATAATCTCCATTTCAATCCTGAAGGCTACCGGGAACTGGGAAGACGGTATGCATCGGAGATGCTTTCTATTCTGGATTATTCGCTTTCAGAATAACTGGCGTCCAGTCTCCATTTGTTTTAATTCCCCGTCCTTTAGGACGTAAACCTGGGGACGGGGATTTTTTATTGACCGCCGTATTATCGGCCGGCAAAATTTGTCGTTTGAATATGAAAAAATTCATGTATACGCGGACATAATGAGTGTCCACAAAGTCGATTATTATTGAGTTTTTCTCCGCTGAACACAGAGAAACCATCCGCGGTATGCTTATCCTCATAAGACGCGGCACGCCGAGTCGCGTTGCCGTCCTTTCATAGCGCGTATCAAAAATTTTTCGCATTTTTCAAAATTTCCCTTGCCTTTCTTTAATGAATTTATTATGCTAGTTAGTCTAGTTAACGAACAGTCGTTAACAAAAAATTGAGGAGCAAGGAGTTTTGGGGCGGATTTTTGTTTACCAACAAAAATCCCATCCTCCATCCCTAAAAAGAATGACAAGGCAGGATATTATTGAGACCGCTTTCCGGGTATGGGGGCGACAATTATATCAATCGACTAGTCTCACTGACGTAGCGCGGGAACTCGGTGTCAGTAAGCCGGCATTATACCGGCATTTCAAGAACAAGGAAGCTCTGTTTGACGCATTGTTCGAGAATTTTTTCGACCGGTATGCGGCGTCTCTTAAACCAGCCTACGAAAAAGCAATTGCTGTGTTACCAAATGAGAGTGAAAGTTTTTCTATTATAGTAACTGCGATAACTGAATACTTTATCCGCAATATCTATGACTTCGTGTTTTCTATCGTCGAGGTTTTCGGTAACAAGGATATGAAGAACATGGCGCGTCTGCTGGCGGAGCGGGGCGTAGATATGGGCGTGTTTACTAAAATAAAGGGAGGGACCGTTTATCCATCTAATATGCGGTTGATTATGGCAACTGTGACTTTTTTTATAGAACGTTTCCATAAACGGAACCTTCAGACAGGTGAAACGCCTACCAATGAAAGAATTGAGGAAATTTGCCGTTTCATCGTTCAGAAAGTCAAATTCGGGATGGAGTTTGATAGGGAGACGATAGAAAGAATAGAGAAAATGAACTATGAAGCGCTTGAGCATAGGATTACCGAAATGCTGAAATCTTTTCAGAATGAGGAAAATAGAGGAAACAAGGGAGATAGAGGAAAGAATCTGCTTGACGCGGTGGCATCCGCGGTTGCGGAGGCTGGTCCGTGGAAGGTGAGTATGGATTTGGCGGCGCGGAAGTCGGGCTTGTCCAAAAGTAGTTTGTATTGCCATTTTACCAGCAAGGACGATATGCTGGAGCGATTTTTTGTGACGGAATTTGACCGATTAGTGAACGTGGCTGAAAGGGCCAAAGCTCTTTCGGACAAGCCTGAGGAGCAGTTTTACCTCGTCATCGCCGCAATTGGGGACTACCTCCGATCGCGTCCTGATATTTTGGAGACAATCAATTGGCTCAAGACTCTGACTGACGAATTTATGATAAACTGGCGGCGGGTGCGCGGCGAAAAATATGACGCGGAGGAAACATTCCGCAATCCGCGTTTTTCCGCGCTTTTTTCGGATATCTTTTCTAAAATTTCGGTGGGAGCTGCGGGAATAGAGGAATATATGGGAAAATTTCTTTTCCCCAATATTGTCCCTTTTCTGGTCGTGAACATTCTTATGAACGGGGGGGGGGGGTACGAAAGGGATTTCCGTCCTTTTAGGGTTTTGTTCAAGTTTTTAACGCTGGGATTTAGTAATAAGGAATTGGGAATAGGTTGTTGGGACAAGACGAGCTTTGCTCTTACAGATAAAGCTTGATAATTTCAGCCAACGAATTTAACTCCCAATTCTTTTTATTAAGATAAGCCGCGCGTATGCGGGCTTGATTTTTTAATGGGGATTCGGCGTAAGCGTTCCCCAAAGGAGTATTGCATTGAAGAGAAAACTTTCGGTTATCGCCGCGGCGGTTATGGTTTTTTCAGGGCTTGCCTTCGCGCAAGAATCGGCGGATGGACCAGTTGGCGCAACAGCGCCTCCCACCGTAATGAAGATAACGCCCGATGAAGCCGTTGACCTGGCGATTAAAAACAATTTGAGCCTGCAATCGACTGCTGTTGACCTTGACACCAAAAAGCGGCAATCCGATTTGCGGTGGAATCAGTTTATCCCCAGTTTCGACGCACGGGTAACACTGGGCAGGCAAAATCAGGGGTCGACTGTGAGCGGAAATACGCCGGTAATACAGGCGCCGTTAAATACCGCGCTTGGTTTACCTGCTGGTAGTCCACCGGTTTACGGCGTAACGCCCTATTCTATGGACGTTGACCCACAGTGGTTCTTCCAGACCAATTTTGCGATAGCGTGGCAGTTCAGCTTTGCCCTGTTTGAAGGGATTCGCAACCTTCGGCTCAATTACGAAACTGGCCTTATTTCCTACGAAAAAGCAAAGTTACAGACCGAGCGGGATATCCGTAAAGCCTACTACCAGATGCTGTTGGCACAGGAAAACCTGAAACTCACACGCGAGTCCTACGAGACCGCGGAGCGGCAGGAAACGTCCGCGCGCGCCGCTTACCGCGCCGGTCTCGCGCCTGAATTGCAACTCTTGCAAGCCCAAGTGTCAAAAGAAAACAAAAAACCGGAACTTGACGAGCAGGAGAACCAAGTCAAGATGTTAAAAGCCCAGTTTGCCTACACCCTCGGTTTGCCGACGAACACGGATTTTGAACTTATCCAGCCGCGGGTGGATTCCATTGATGCGGTCCCCCTTGATACACGGCAACTCATCGCGGACGCGGTGGAGAAAAAGCCGGATATTAAGGAGCTGAAAGCCCAAATCGTCTACGCTAAAAGTGGACGCAAAGCCCAAGACTTGCGCCAGAACACGCCTTACATCGCCTTGAGTTGGAACTTCGCGCCAAACGTCGTGGACCCGTGGACTCCGGGCAACTGGGGCGACTGGTTCAAAAAAGACGGCGGCAGTTTTTCCCTAACGGTTGGTATGAACCTGAACGGGCTTGTACCGCTTTTCAAGGAAGGACAGGCGCTCAAGGACCTTGACAACCAGATAAAAATTGCGGAAATAGGCTTGGAACAGATGAAGCAAGGCACGGAAATTGAAGTTTACAACATCATTCTATCCCTGCAAAAGGCGCAGACATCCATCGAAGCCTTGAAAAAAACCGTTGAATTAGCGCAACGCTCGTATGATTCAACCTACCGCGCGTACGGCGCGGGTTTGCAGACCTTTGTTGAGGTGAAAAACGCCGAAGATGCGCTGAATCAGGCGAAACTGGGAGTGCTTTCCCAAAACTATACCTATATCATGGGATTGATTGACCTGGAATACGCCGTCGGCGTGTCTCTCGGAACCCTGTCGAGAAGTGAAACGGGAAACGAGGACTAGGAAAAGGAGAAACTATGTCGAATAGACAAAAGATAGCGGCCGCGCTCATCTTGCTGACTACGCTCGCGAGTTGCAGTAACAGAGAGAAAGCGCCGTCAGGAGCGGACGCGGCGTCGGTGGAAAAACCCGTGTTCGCGGTGAACACGACAACGTCGGTTGACGGGCAAATCAGCGACTATATTGCATTGTCCGGCGATATCATCGCAGGAACCTCAGTGGATACCTATTCGGACGCGGCCGGCAAAATTACACGGGTCTACGTGCGTGTAGGCAGCCGTGTCTCACGGGGGGACCCCATTGCGGCCGTTGACCCGTCAAAACCGGGCATGAACTACATAGAAAGCATTGCCCGTGCGCCCATAGGCGGCACGGTCATTAGCCTGCCCGCGCAAGTGGGTATGACCATTAGCCAATCGGTGCCTCTGGCGCGAATTGGCGGAACTGGTCTGGAAACCCGCGTCTACGTCGCAGAACGCTTTATCTCAAAAGTCGCGCTGAATCAGTCCTGTGACATCATATTGGACGCCTATCCGGGTGATGTTTTCAAGGGAAGCGTTAAAGAGATTAGCCCTACGGTTGACCCCACGTCCCGCACTATGGAAGTCCGCATCAATGTAAGCAATTCTAACGCCAAACTGAAAGCCGGTATGTTCGCCAAAGTGCGAATCATCACCGAAACAAAGGACAATATCGTCAAAATACCGGGATCCGCAGTCATTACCCGGTTCGGAGAGACGTACCTGTTCACTCTGGACACGGACCCGGAAGATCCGGCTTTTCAGGTTGCCCGCAAAACCATCGTTACGCCGGGCATCCTTGTGGACGGCGTGCTCGAAGTGCGCGAAGGACTAAAGCCTGATACGGAGATTGTCGTCAAAGGACAGACCTTGTTGGATGACGGCGCGCGCGTCCGGGTGATTGAAAAGACGCAACCGATAGAATAGGGAGTCAGAAGCCGCCGTATGCGCGGTAAACGCGCTTTTACGAGACGGCTTTCACCTCTTACAAACAAGGAGAAAGAAAATGAGTTTTGCTAAAACGGTCGTTTCACGACCCACAACTATGTTTATCATATTCGTCCTATTGATAGGGCTTGGCATGTTCGCATGGCTGAACCTGCCTATAGACCTCACGCCTGAGGTTAATCCGCCTTATCTCATCGTCATGACGACCTACTCCGGCGCAAGTCCCGAAGAAGTGGAACGGAGCGTTACGCGCATCATCGAAGCCGCTCTCGCAAGCGTGTCCAGTCTTGAAGAGGTAACGTCAACCTCGTCAAAAGGCTCTAGCATGGTGGCAATGGAGTTCACCTATGGGACAGACCTTGCAGATGCGTCCAACTCGGTGAGGGATTCCCTGGAAAGGGTGAGGAATTATCTCCCTACCGGCGCGGATTCGCCTATGATTTTCAAATTCAACCCTTCAATGATACCAATTATGGGGCTTATGGTAACCGGCAACCGCTCGCCCGAAGAGTTACGGGAGGTTGCGGAAAACACGATAGTGCCGCGCATAGAGCAGGTACCGGGCGTCGGCACCGCGAACCTCAGCGGGGGAAGGGAAAAAATCATCCGCGTAGAGGTGCCGCAGACCCGTCTTGAGGCCTACGGGCTGACCGTTACCGAGATTCAACAGATGATCGCGGCGCAGAATATGCAGATTGCGGCCGGAAGCATCACCGAGGGCGGCTTGTCCTACCTTCTGACAACTATGGGTGAATACACGTCCATTGAGCAAATCAAGAACACCGTCATTTCCTACAAGGGCGGCGGCTTGGTGGACGGGCAGGTAGAATTGCCCCGAAGCATCTACTTACGCGACATTGCGGACGTGTTCGAGGGATACCGGGACCAGACCTCTTCCGTCTATGTGAACGGCGTGCCGGCGGTTCAGCTTTCGGTACAGAAACAGAGCGGCAAAAACTCGGTGCAAACGGCGAAGGAGCTGCGTAAGCGCCTCATCAAAATCGCGCAGGAAATCCCGCAAGACGTAAAAATCACCGAAACCTTCAACACGACCGACCAAATAGAGAGTTCTATCAATGAAGTGGGCAACACTGCTCTTTCCGGCGCATTTCTTGCCATCGCCATCCTGTTCATATTCTTGCGCTCCATAAAGCCGACTCTCATCATCGGCATCAGCATACCGGTTTCCCTCATTATTACTCTCATGCTCATGTATTTCGCGGGGCTTACCTTGAACCTGATGACCTTGGCGGGCTTGGTGTTGGGGATCGGTATGCTTGTGGATAACTCCATTGTTATTTTGGAAAACATCTACCATTACCGTGAAAAGGGAGCGAAACTCCAACCCGCGGCGGTACTCGGCACGACCGAGATGCTCATAGCAATCATCGCGTCAACGCTGACCACGATTTGTGTGTTCGCGCCTATGCTGATGTTTCAGAACTTGCTCGGCATGGCCGGTGAAATGTTCGCGGGCATAGCGTTTACGGTGGTCATAAGCCTGACAATCTCGTTGTTGGTTGCCGCGGTGCTGGTGCCGGTGCTTGCCAGCCACTATTTCCCGCTCGTAACGCGCAAGCAGAAACCTCTGCACGGACCGCTCGCGGCTATGGACCGCGTTTTTGAGCGATTCTTCTCGTGGCTTGACGACAAATACCGTCATGCAGTGGACAAGGTTCTGCGGCACAAGCTCTTGGTTGTCGGCATTATCGTCTTGCTCTTTGTTGGCAGTCTGCTGATGATTTCTAGAATCGGCTACCAATTTATGCCCTCGCAAGATGAGGACTCGGTAACTATCAGCGTGACTCTGCCGCTCGGTACACCGCTTGCGGACACCGAAGCGACTATGCACCAGATTCAAGGCATCGTAGAAAAAGAAGTGCAGGGTTATGAGAGAATCACGCTTTCCACAGGCGGCGGCGGTATGATGGGGCAGGGAAACAGCAGTAATTCTGGTTCCGTGCGGATAAATTTGCCTGAATTTGACAAACGGATTGACAACGCCGATGACATCAAGACCAAGATGCGGAAACACTTCAATGAATTTCCGGGCGTGTCTTTTTCGTTCAGTAGCGGCGGCGGTATGATGATGGGGAGCGGTGATCCGATTGACGTTGTTATCCATACGGATGATTTGACCAAAGGCAAGTCCATAGCCGAGAGAATCGCGGACCTCATACGGGAGAAGATGCCTGAAGCCACGGAGCCGAATGTGGATCTTATGGACGGCTTGCCGCAGATAGAGATTGAGATTGATCGTGAGAAACTCTATGCACTGGGCTTGAACACCTACACTGTGGGCAACGAAATCAAGGCGGCGATTGACGGCATCACCGCGACCCAGTTCAAGTCCGGGGGCAACAACTACGATGTCGTATTGATTCTTGCCGAGGCTGACCGAAGCACCAAGCCTGCGCTTGACCAGCTTTTTGTTACGAGCCAGATGGCGGGACGGGTGCCGTTGTCGAGTTTTGCCTCTTACAAGGAAGGCGTGGGACCTCTGACTATAAGCCGTGAAAACCAGAGCCGTGTCATTCACGTCAAAGCCGGCGTGGTGCCTGGCACCAAGTTAGGCGACCTTACCGCAAAGATTCAGTCGCTCGTGCAAGCGGAAATCCCTGCGGAAGATGATGTCATAATTGAATACGCGGGCGATAACAGTGAAATGGTTGAACTGATGAAGAATTTTGTTCTGATTCTCGTTGTGGCGCTTATGCTGGTGTTTGGGGTTATGGCGAGCCTCTTCGAATCATTCAAGGACCCGTTTATCGTGATTTTCACCATACCGCTGTGCGCCATTGGCGTTGTGGCGATTTACTTCATCACGGGCGAAATGTTCAACGCGCTGACGCTCGTCGGGGTGCTGGTGCTGTTCGGGGTGATCGTGAACAACGGCATCGTACTGGTTGACTACACGAACCTACTCCGCAAACGGGGTTATTCCCTACACGACGCGTGCGTTGAAGCCGCGGGTAACCGTCTGCGCCCCATCCTTATGTCCACGCTTACGACCATCATCGGGCTGGTGCCGATGGCTTTTGCCTCAGGCGAAGGTATGTCTATGACGGGTCCCATTGGCAAAACGGTGTTGGGGGGGCTTTCCTTTGGTACACTGATGACTCTGTTCCTTATGCCTGCTATTTACGCCATCATCAACAAGCGTTCTGAGGAACGCCGAGCCAAAGCTGAAGCTCGCAGAGAGCGCATTGCGGCGGGATTGAGCCGCAAACAGGCGAAAGCCGTCGCAAAGGTGAAGAAGCCAACTGCGGGTCTTGTCAGCATAGTGGCGCCTCTGGACGAGGAGTAAGGCGGCGCCTTCCATAAATTTAGTTGAAAAAGCGGACTTTTAGGCCGCTTTTTCGGAAGCCAATCCCAAGACTATTTTGGGATTAACTCAAGGACATACAATGATACGATTAGAGATAATTGCTAACCATTCGGTTGAAGAGAACATACTCGATGAATTCCACAACATGGGCGTTGGGGCTTTTTATACGAAGTTTCCCGGCGCACTGGGAGTCGGCACCTCAGGGCCGCGCATGGGAGATGCCGTGTGGCCCGAAGAAAATTTTGTGCTGGTGATTTGGTGTGAAAAGGCGGAGGCGGTTCTCATAGAACAAGCGGTCGCAAAGGTGAAGCAGAAATTCCCAGACGAGGGAATAAAGGTTTTCAAACTGAACGATGCGCCGCCGCAACAAGTTTATTTGCCTGCGCCGTCCATTCAGACGCCGCAGGCTGTTGAAACCGCGCCGCCTCTCGCGCCTCCGACGGAGCGGGCGGCGGCGGTGGATCCTTTCGCGCCGCAGACTTCTTTTACTCCGCGTTCCGCGGACGTTATCGGTACGGCGCCGAAAGAAGAATCGTTAGGCATAGAAAGCGAGAATTTCTAACGCCTTTATCGGCGAGCGTCGTTAAGAACGAGGCGGTGGCGGTGTCAGACACCCGCCCATTGACTGGGTTGTGTGGTGTCTGACACAACAAGTGTCTGACACCGTTTCCTCGTTTAAAGGCGCGGCAAACCACTAGGGCTTCCACGTCCACTTCTGAGAGTTGGCGTTGGGCCGCGTATAGGTTCCCGCTTTTTTCTTGTTTTTCTTGTAAAAGGCTTCAAAACCGGAAGAAACCAACTTACCCTTACTATCACGGGAAAAAAAAGCCTCATAATCAAGGATACCAATGGTAACGTTATTTCCGATGACCACGCTGGTGAGCCGGTTATTGGCGAACGCACCGCCGCCGATGCGGGTAACGCTGTTTCCGATGACAACGCTCGTGAGCTGGTTCTCGGAGAAAACATGGTTACTGATGCCTCTAACACTGTTGGGGATGACCACGCTCGTGAGCTGGTTCCCGGAGAATGCCCGCTCATCAATGTAGGTAACGCTGTTTCCGATGACAACGCTCGTGAGCCGGTTCTCGGAGAACGCACTCTGGCCGATACTGGTAACGCTGTCTGGGATGACCACGCTGGTGAGCCGGTTCCCGAAAAACGCTCGCTCGCCGATGCTGGTAACCTTGTTTCCGATGACCACGCTGGTAAGCTGGTTCACATCCTTCACAGGCCAAATGTAGAACGCTCGCTCGCCGATGCTGGTAACGCTGTCGGGGATGATCACGCTGGTTAATCCCACACCCAAATAAGTCGTATAGGAACGGAAACCGTCCTGCTTTACTTCTTTCTTCGTAAAAGCCTCCTCGCCAATCCCGGTAACCGGAACCCCAAAGATAGTGGCAGGTATGACAAGCCTTCCGCCGGCGCCTGTATAGCCGGTAAT